>DATKRM010000233.1:0-10282 GCA_035532195.1 Solirubrobacteraceae bacterium | reverse complement strand
TCTCGATGTCCGACCACGGTCGCCTGTACGGCGAGATCCCGATCGGCTACTACCGGGTCCGGCAGGCGATCGAGCGCCTGGACGACTTCCCGCCTGAACTGGCCCAGGCCGTCCTGCACATCATCCTCAGCCACCACGGGTCGCTGGAGCACGGCAGCCCGGTGGTGCCGTGCACCCGAGAGGCCACCCTGGTCCACATGATCGACAACCTGGGGGGACGGCTGGGCAGCTTCGATCGGCTGGAGAAGGAGCTGCCGGCCGGGGAGCAGTGGTCGAGCTTTGACAAGGCGCTGGGCGGCGGCGCCTATTTCGCCACGGGGGCCGAAGACGCGGCCGCGGCTTAGAGCAGATCTAGCGTCCGCTTCTTCGGCTTGGCGCGCACGACCTGGAACTTGAGCTGAACCGGCTGAGAGCTCCCGCTCGTCCTGGTGCGCTCGAGGCCCGCCACCAGAGCTGGGCCGGACGGAATGACCATCGCGTCACGCCTCAGCTTCAAAAGAGCGCAAATAGCGATGGAGTCGAGCCCCGGCGGCCACTGCCCGTTTACAGTTGCAGCCGGATGGCGAAGGACACCGAGAAGCTGATCCGCCAGCTCTCGTTGATCTCCTACCTGATGGCCGAGCGGCGGCCGGTGACCGCCAACGAGATCAGGACGGAGGTCGAGGGCTACAGCGTTATGAACGAGGACGCGTTCGCGCGCCGGTTCTATGCCGACCGCTCGGAGCTCGAGGCGCTGGGCATCACACTGGCCGTGGAGAAGCCCGTCGAGGGGCTGGTCGAGCAGGAGACGTACTCGCTGCCGCCAGAGAACTTCCACCTGCCAGCGATCGAGTTCAGCGACGGAGAGCTGGCGGCGCTTCAGACGGCGCTGCACCTGCTGGACGGGGAGTTCGCCTACGCCGAGCCCCTGCGGCTGGCCCTCCAGCAGATCTCCTGGGGCCGGCCCAGCCCGCTGAGCTCGCCCGAGCAGCAGACCGTCGCCCTGGGCATCACGGGCTCACCCGGCGGCCACGAGATCTCGGGGCGGCTGGCCAAGATCGAGACCGCGATCTTCCGGCGCAAGACGATCGTGTTCGACTACTACACGATGGAGCGCGACGACGTGGGGTCACGCAGGGTCGATCCCTACCAGCTGCTCTACCAGGGCAACCAGTTCTACTTGGTGGGACGCTCCCACGAACGAGACGCGATCCGGGTGTTCCGCCTGTCTCGGATCCGCGGCAAGGTTGGCTATGCGACCAAGGCCGAGCACGACTTCCAGCGGCCCCGCGACTTCGACCCCCGGACGTACGCCGAGCGCATCCAGTGGCAGTTCGGCGACCCCCTCGGCTCCGCCGAGGTGTGGATCAGCGGCCGGATCGCGTGGCAGATCGAGCGGGACTTCGGGCGCCACGGCCAGATGCGTCCCACCGATGACGGCGACCGGATCTTCACCACGCCATACGCCAACGCACGCCAGCTGATCTCGTGGGTGCTGGGCCGCCGCGAGCACATGCGGGTACTGGGGCCGCCCGAGCTGCTCGGCGAGCTGCGCGAGCGGGTCGAGCTGCTGATCGAGCGCCACTCCGGCGAGCCTGAGGTGGCCAGCCCGGCCGCCCGGCCAGCCGATCAGAACGGCGCCCGGGCCGAGCGCGACCCGGACGCGTCCGACGCGACCGCGGAGTCGGCCATCCGGCCCGAGCGGTTCGCGCGCCTGGTCACGCTGGCCACGATCCTGCTCGAGGCCGGGCGGGCCGCGCGGCGGTTGGACGCCCGCAAGCTGCGCGAGTCGCTCAAGCTCTCAGAGCAGGAGCTGCGCGAGGACATCTCAGTGCTGAACGTAGTCAACTTCGGCGCCGGCACCTACGTGCTGTACGCCGAGATCGCCGACGACGAGATGATCGACGTCGATCCCGAGCCGTACGGCGACTCGTTCGACCGGCCAGCCCGGCTGCTCCCGGTCGAGGCCAAGGCGCTGATCGCGGCCATCGACCTGCTCGGCGAGCACATCCCCCAGGGGTCGCTGGCCAGCGTGCGCGCGAAGGTGGTGGCCGCGCTGGGCGAAGACCCGGTCAGCGAGGGACTTCAGTTCGCGCCGCCAGGAGGCGACGACGTCGAGATCGCCACCATCGTCAGCCGAGCGATCGCCGCCCACCGGATGCTCAGCTTCGAGTACTACAAGGAGAACGAGGACGAGTTCGTCGAACGCAGGGTCGAGCCTTACGCGCTGATCAATGGGCGCGAGGGCTGGTACGTGGCCAGCTACGACCCGGCCCGGCAGGACGTGCGCCATTTCCGCCTGGACCGGATCAAATCGGCGACCGTGTCGGATGAGACGTTCGAGCCGCGCACCGATCTGCACCCCGAGGCCGATGTCGACGGCTGGCCGCGGACCGGCGAGGTTCCGTCGTCGCGTCGCGCGCGCATCTGGATCTCACCGGAGCGCGCCCGCTGGGCCCGTGAGGAGCGGACCGTGGTCACCGAGCTCCAGGACGGCGCGGTGATCGTCGAGCTGGGATTTGCCGGGATCGACTGGCTGGTACGCGAGGTGCTCAAAGAGGCGGGCGATGCTGTGGTGCTGGAGCCGCCGGAGGCCCGTGACGCCGTGCGCGAGGCGGCCGTGGCCATCCAGGGCGCCTCCCTGGCCGCGTGAGCCGGCAGCCGGATGACTCGCGCGCCGCGCAATCCGGCGAGGCCGGAGGCCGAGCGCGCGGCAGGCGCGAGCAGATCAGGATGAGCGACGCCGAGGTGGCGGAGTTCCTGGCCGCGCAACGGGTGGTCGTGGTGGCCACCAACGGCGCCGGCGGGTGGCCTCATCTCATGCCCCTGTGGTACGTGATCCGAGACGGCGAGATCTGGGCCTGGACGTACACCAAGTCGCAGAAGGTCAAGAACCTGGAACGGGATCCCCGAGCCACGCTCCAGATCGAGTCCGGAGAGCAGTACCACGAGCTGCGCGGGGTGATGGTGGTGGCGACCACCGTGGTCCACCGCGAGCTCGATGCGGTGAGCGAGCTGGGATCAGAGATCTTCGCCCGCTACGGCGGTGGCGAGGCCGGTCCCGACGCGCTCGACGCGGTCCGCGCGCAGGCCGCCAAGCGGGTGGGACTCCAGTTCGTCCCGCAGAGCGTGGCCAGCTGGGATCACGGCAAGCTGGCTGGGGTGTACTAACGATGTACTAACGCAGGGTCGGCGTCCAACGCCCCCGCACAGCACCCTTCCATCCGTGGTTGCCGCGCAATCTACCAGCGGATGGCGCTCCCGCAAGTTAGCCTCCCAGCCATGCAGGACCTCAAGGGGCTGATCCTCTCTGGCGGCAAAGGCACGCGCCTGAGGCCGATCACCCATACCAGCGCCAAGCAGCTCGTGCCGGTGGCCAATAAGCCGGTGCTGTTCTACGGCATCGAGGCCATGGCCCAAGCCGGCATCGCCGACGTGGGGATCATCATCGCGCCGGAGACCGGCGGCGAGATCCGGACAGCGGCCGGAGACGGCTCGCGGTTCGGGGTCCGCATCACCTACATCGTCCAGGACGAGCCATTGGGCCTGGCCCACGCGGTGCTGACCGCGGAGTCGTTCCTGGGGGATTCGCCGTTCGTCATGTACCTCGGGGACAACCTGCTGCAGGGAGGGATCGAGGACCTGGTCAGCTCATTTCAGGCCGATGGGCCCGACGCGCTGATCCTGCTGACCCCCGTACCGGATCCCGAGAACTACGGCGTGGCCGAGCTGAACGACGGTCAGGTCGTCCGCCTGGTGGAAAAGCCTTCCCAGCCGAAGACCGACCTGGCGCTCGTCGGCGTGTATATGTTCGGCCCCTGCGTCCACGATGCGGCCAAGGCGATCGAGCCCTCGGGCCGGGGGGAGCTCGAGATCACTGACGCCATCCAGCACCTGGTCGATCAGGGCCGCCGGGTGGAGCCGCACATCGTCCGGGGCTGGTGGAAGGACACCGGCCGGCTGGAGGACATGCTGGCGGCCAACCGCCTGGTGCTGGACACGATCCAGGCCCGGCTGGACGGCAAGCTGATCGAGTCGCAGATCGACGGACGGGTGGTGGTCGAGGCCGGCGCGGTGCTCGAGCGCTCCACGGTCCGGGGCCCGGCGATCATTGGGGCGGGTAGCCACCTGACCGACTGCTACATCGGGCCCTACACGGCAATCGGGGAGAACTGCACGATCGCCGGCGCCGAGGTGGAGCACTCGATCCTCCTGTCCGGCGCGGTGGTCCGCGGACTCGCCGGCCGCATGGAGTCCTCGCTGCTGGGCCGCAACGTGACGATCGGCCGCGACCAGCGCCAGCCGCGCGCCTACCGGTTCCTGGTGGGCGACAACTCGGAGATCGGGATCCTGTAGCGGCTACGCCGCTACACGTCCCCGCCAGTCATCGAAGGCGGGCGCGGGCAGCGGGCGCGAGAGGTGGTAGCCCTGAGCCAGATCGGCACCCAGCTCGGCCAGCTGCATCAGCGTGGGCCGGTCCTCGACGCCTTCGGCAATGATCTGCAGCCCCAGGTCGTGACCCAGGTTGATCGTCGACCGCACGATGATCAGGTCGCTCTCGTCCCGGAGCATGGGCGTCACGAACGAGCGGTCGATCTTCAGCTGGTCGATGGGTAGGCGCCGCAGGTTGGCCAGCGACGAGTAGCCAGTCCCGAAGTCGTCCACCGACAGGTGAACCCCCAGCTCGCTGAGGCGGGTAACCGTGTTCAGCGCGCTGGCCGGATCGGACATGATCATGCTCTCGGTGATCTCGAGCTGAAGCGCCTGCGCAGGCAGCGAATGCTGAGTCAGCAGCTGCTCGATGTCTCCAGGTAGGTCCTGGTCCAGAAGATTGCGCACGGAAAGGTTGACGGCGACCGAGAGCTCGCTGCCGTCGTCGCGCCAGCGCGAGCATTGGGCGATGGCCCGGTCGAGCACGTGGCGGGTCAGCGGTCCGATCAGCTCGGTCTGCTCCACCACCTGGATGAAGGTGGCGGGAGCCAGGAGACCGTGCTGGGGATGCTCCCAGCGCACAAGGCCCTCCGCGCCGCGGATCGTCCCGTCGCCCACGGCCACGATCGGCTGGTAGTGCAGGACGATCTCCTCTGACTCCAGGGCCCGGGGCAGTTCGCCGATCACGTTGAGCGCCCCGACTTGCGCGGCGTTCGAGGAGGCGGCCCGGCGCGGCGCGGCCACCGGAGTCCCTGACTCGGAGCGGTAGAGCGTCACCTCGGCTCGGAGCAACGGGGTTGCCGCGTCGGCCGAAAGGCCCGCGCCGAGGGCCAGGCGCCCACCCAGCTCGAACGGGCCCCGGCGGCGCAGGATCAGCCAGCCGGCCAGCAGCAACGCCACCGCCTGGGCGATGCGGGTAAGCGGCCGGGGCTGGACGAGCGGTGGCTCGGCCGGCGGCTGCGTGACGGTCGTCTTCATCGATCCACCTGATCGGTCGCGGTCCGGCGAGGCGCGTGTCTGGTAAAGAAGTTGCAGCGCGGGTGCCAGAAACGCCCGGCGGCCGGCCGCCACGAGGGCGACCGGCCGCCTATGAGGAGGATCGTCCCCGGGTCCAGATTGGTCAGCTGACCGTCAGCTCAGACCATTCCAGCCCGTTCTCCTGCAGCGCGGTCTTGATGTGGCGGTTGATCTGGCTAGCCCGGCTGGGGGAAATACCCAGCAGCTGGCCGGCCTCGTGAAGACTCATCTCGTTTACGTGCACCAGGACAGCGAGCTGGCGCTCCCGAGTGGTGAGCCGGCTAAATGCGCTGCGGAAGTCCGCGGCCTCGGCCTCGCGCATCACCGCGTACTCGGGGTCGCAGCTGCGGTCGTGGCTGGGCACGGTGTCGATGGCTTCGACGGCGAAGCCGCCGTCGTCCTCGACCACCGTCTCGTTCAGCGAGGCCACCTGTGAGCGGGCGATCTCGCCGAGCAGCCGCCGGACCTCATACAGCGAGATGCCGGCCGCCTGGCTCAGCTCGGTGTCGCTGGGAGACCGGCCATAAACACTGGTGAAGCGATCACGCACCTCGGCCAGCTCGCGCTCCCACCGGCGGACCGAGCGGGGAGCCCAGTCGCTGCGTCGCAGCTCGTCGAGCACCGCGCCGTGTACCCGGGTCCACGCGTATTGCTCCAGCATGGCGCCCTTGCTGGGGTCGAAACGATCGATCGCCCCCAGCAGAGCCTCGAGCCCGCAGGACACCAGATCCTCCACGTCGCAGTGACCGGGAATCACGCGCGCCTTGCGGTAGGCGATGTGCTTGACCAGCGGGATCAGCGCCGTGACCAGCTCGTCACGGGCTCGGCGGTCACCCGCTCCCCGGTACGCACTCCATAGCTGGTAAATCTGCGCCGACGAGGCGCGGACCTGGTAATCGCTGATTCCGTTCACGTGCGGGCCTCCTCCGGACTCTGACACTCGGCAGATTCGCCGCCGGCAGGGTTTTGGCCTGCGGTAAATCCCTGCCCGCGGGGTGGCCCAGATGGGGGAGATTTCTCATCCCGGGGGGCGGCGAGCGCCGCTGATAGGGGCCCAGCCCAGGACGGCGGTCGGCCCGAACTCAGCGCACGAGCCGGAAGAACGCCCGCAGCTCCGAAACGAACCGCTCCGGCTGCTCGAACGCGGCGAAGTGACCGCCCCGGTCGAGCTCGTTCCAGTAGCGGAGATCGGTGAACCGGGTCTCTGCCCAGCGCCGAGAGATCCGCAAGATCTCACGGGGAAAGATCGAACAGCCGCTGGGGACCGTCACCGGCGAGAAGTCACGGGCCCGAAAGCTCTCCCAGTACAGCCGGGCTGACGAAGCGGCGGCGGCGGGCAACCAGTACAGCATCAGGTTGTCCAGCAGCTCGTCGCGACTGAGGACATTCTCGGGATGCCCGTCACAGTCGGTCCAGGACCAGAACTTCTCCACGATCCACCCGCATAGCCCGGCCGGCGAGTCCACCAGCCCGTAGCCCACGGTCTGCGGCCGGGTGGACTGCTGCTTGGAGTAGCCCGAATCCCATTGGTTGTAATGCGCGAATGAGGCCAGCGCGGCCTGTTCGGACTCGGTCAGCTCGCCCAGGCTGGCCAGCGCGGCCGGGTCGGCCAACGGCATGTTTAGGTGGACGCCGGCCAGCGCCGGCGATCCGGTCGTGCCCATGGCCATGGCCACCCCCGCCCCCCAGTCTCCGCCCTGGGCGCCGTAGCGCTCATACCCCAGGCGAGACATCAGCTCGGCCCAGGCGGCGGCAATCCGCGGCACTCCCCACCCCGCCGTGGCCGGCTTGTCGCTGAACCCGTAGCCGGGCAACGAGGGGCAGACCACGTGGAACGCATCGGCTGGCTGTCCCCCGTGAGCGGTGGGGTCGGTCAGCGGCCCAATCACCTTGAGGTACTCCACCACCGACCCCGGCCAGCCGTGGGTCATGATCAGCGGGAGTGCGTCCTCGTGCGGCGAGCGGACGTGCAGGAAGTGGATCCGGAGCCCGTCGATCTCAACCTTGAACTGGGGAAACGAGTTGAGCAGACGCTCGGCTCGGCGCCAGTCGTAGAGCTTGGCCCAGTAGTCGCACAGCTCTCGCAGATAGCTCAGGGGTATCCCCTGCGACCAGTCATCGACCGTCTCGGCCTCAGGCCACCGCGTCCGAGCCAGGCGGGCCCGCAGATCTTCCAGGTCGGCTTCCGGGACCTGGAGCGTGAACGGCGCCGGCGAGCTCATGAGTCAGGCGCTCTGGCGCAGCGCCGAGAGCTCAGCCCGCAGTGCGGCGACCTCAGCCTCCAGCGCGGATAGCCGGGCACCGATCGGGTCGCGGTCCGTGGCCTCGCGGGGCGCTGACTCGGCATCGGTGGGCGGGACCTGCGATGAGGGCTCGCCGTCTCCCAGCAGGTGCTCGAACCGGTCTTCCTTTTGCCCCGGACGGCGATCGGTCCGCCGGGCGTAGCCGCGATCGATCAGTACCTCCAGCGCGCGATCGACGTCCGGCAACGAGTCGAAGCTGGCCATGCGTTCAGTGCGGGTCTTGAGCTCACCCGGAGTCTGCGGGCCCCGCAACAGCAGGACGGCCAGCACGGCCAGCTGCGGACGCTCCAGCGACAGCGCCTCCTCGGCCAGGTGGCGGTACTTCACCGCCCGGCTACCGTGGCCCGAGGCCAACCGGGCCAGGCCGTATCGGGACAGGCGCTGGGCCGCCTCACGGATCGTGGGCTCGTCATAGTCGGTGACCGGATCCCGGTTCGTGAGCTGGTTCGCGGCCAGGCGGAGCGCGTTCAGCGACAACGGGTACTGCTCGGGCGTGGTCCAGCGCTTTTCGATCAGGCAGCCCAGAACCCGCTGCTCCGGCGGGGTGAGCTCACTGAAGTGCACGCCGCGAGATTAAACCGCGGGGAAGGTTTCCCCGACCGAAACGTCATCATGTAACGAGATGCTGAAGATCTGGCCCGGAAGTGCAGCGATAGCGGTGGTGGCAGCGCTGGTGATCGCGGGCTGCGGCTCGTCTAGCTCCAGCACCAAGCCGGTCCCGGTCGCCCCGTCGACCTCAAGCACGGCCACCACGCCCAAGCCCAAGCCCAAGCCGAAGCCCAAGGCCAAGCCGAAGCCCAAGCCCAAGCCGAGCAACAGTGGTTCGAGCCAGTCGGGCGGGAACACCACCACGACCACCATGCACCAGTCGCCGACTCCCCCCTCCGGCTCGGGTAGCGGGTCAAGCTCAGGCAGCGGCTCAAGCTCTGGCGGCTCCAGCTCAGGCAGCTCCGGCTCGGGTAGCTCGGGCTCGGGTAGCTCGGGCTCCGGCCAATCGGGTGGCAGCTCGGGCTCGGGGAGCTCCGGCTCCGGCCATTCGGGCGGCAACTCCGGGGGCGGCTCAGGCGGCAGTTCGGGTGGCTCAGGCGGCAGCTCCGGTGGGATCCCGCAAGGCGGCGGGGGCGACGGAGACGGCGATAACAGCGGCGGCCCCAGCGACGGCGACGGCAACATCTAGGCCGGACCCTCCAGATCGATCCCTGCGCGGCCGGATGGTCGGACTCGAACCCCTGTGCCTGGAGATGGTGCAGGCCGTGCGGTCACGCGGCGCGGCAGCCAACTACACGGGGTCGGGCGGGGCGATCGTGGCGGTATGCGACGGCCGCGGGCAGGTGGAATCGGTGGTCAGCGCCCTGCAGTCGGTAGGAGCATCCGTCGCGCCGCCGAAAGGCCCGTAGGTGAGCACCAACCGGCTGGAGTCCTTCTCGGATGGCGTGATCGCGGTCGCGATCACCCTGCTGGTGCTCAATATCGCGGTTCCCACCGCGAGGTCCAACCAGTCGCTGGCCCATGCCCTCGGCCAGCAGTGGCCGATCTATGCGGCATACGTGACGTCGTTCGTGACCATCGGGATCATCTGGATCAACCACCACACGGCGATCTCCCGCCTGAGATGTGCCGATCACATGGTGCTGGTGATCAATCTTCTGCTGCTCATGTCGATCGCCGTGCTGCCGTTCTCTACCTCTCTGATGGCGGCGTACCTGAAGGCCTCCAGCGGCCAGCACCTGGCGGCCGCGGTCTACAGCGGGATGCTGCTGGTCATGTCCCTGCTGTTCTCGCTCCTGAACCGGCACATCCTGTTTGCCGAGCCCGACCTCGTGGGACCGGAACTCAGCCGGGAGCGGCGCCGCATCATCCTGCGCCGGGGTGTTACCGGCCTGGCGCCCTACGCGGTCGCCACTGGGCTGGCCCCGGTCACGCCTTACGCGACGCTCGCCATCTGCGCCGCTGTGGCGGCCTTCTACGCCCTGCCCGTGGCTCAGGGCAACTAAGACGCGGCCTCCAGGACGACCGCCAGCCCCTGCCCCACGCCGATGCACAGCGCGGCCACCCCATAACCCCCGCCGCGGCGGCTCAGCTCGTGGGCCAGACCGCCCAGGATCCGCACGCCGGAGGCGCCCAGCGGATGACCCAGCGCGATTGCCCCGCCGTGGGGATTGACCCGCTCGGGATCCAGGCCGCGCCACTGGCCGATGTCGGCCAGGCACTGCGAGGCAAATGCCTCGTTGAGCTCGACCACCGCGACGTCCTCCCAGCCGATCCCGGCCCGGGCCAGCGCCCGGTTGGCCGCCTCGA
Organism: Solirubrobacteraceae bacterium; assembly: GCA_035532195.1. GTDB lineage: Bacteria > Actinomycetota > Thermoleophilia > Solirubrobacterales > Solirubrobacteraceae > Palsa-465. Next base: position 254 of record DATKRM010000233.1, on the reverse strand, counting down.
CCGGGGCGATGCCGAACACGTCCGGGTCGACGCCCGCCGCGCCGCGAGACACGATGCGGGCCAGCGGCTGCGCCCCCATCGCCTCGGCCCCGGCCGCGTCGGCCACGAGCAGCGCCCCCGCACCGTCGTTCAGCGGGGAGGAGTTCCCCGCGGTGACCGTGCCGTCTGCCGCGAATGCCGGCTTTAGCTTGGCCAGCTTCTGCAGGGTGGTGTCCGGGCGGATGTTCTCGTCGCGCTCCAGCTCGGTGCCCGGC
>DATKRM010000232.1:0-4211 GCA_035532195.1 Solirubrobacteraceae bacterium | reverse complement strand
TTCCAGTTTCGCCGACTCAAGTTGATCGCGCTGCCGGTGGCCGCGCTCGCCGTGGCCGCGTGTGGCGGCAGCTCCAGCATCGCCCCGACTGCGACCGCCAACAGCACCCCGGCCACCCGCTTGGCAGCGGCCCAGCGCCAGCTGGTGGGGGCGTACAAGAATCCAGTCGGCGTGACCGGACGGACACTGGGTCTGTCGATCGTCACCATCCCCGCCGGGGTCAAACTGCCGCTGCATTTCCACGAGGGCACGCAGGTGGCCTTCATCCAGACCGGGATCCTGAGCTACGCGGTGAAGTCGGGCCAGGTCCGGGTGATGTCAGGGCTGGCCGACCAAGGGCCGAAGCCGGTGCGCACGATCAGCGCCGGGCAGACCGGCGAAATTACGACTGGGCAGTGGATCGTCGAGCAGCCGTCGACGATTCACTCCGCCCAGGCCAAGACGAAGGTCGTGGTGCTGCTGGCCACGCTGCTCAAGACCGGCGCGCCACCGGCCACTCCGGTCAAGTGACCCGGATGTCGGCGTCTGACCGGATAGAGATCGCGCGGGAGACGTACCGCGCGTACGAGCTAGGCGACCGGTCGCTAGTGGAACGGCACCTGGCTCCTGAGTTCAGGTTTTCCAGCCCGGCCGACGTGGACATTGATCTACCCGTCTATTTCGAGCGGTGCTGGCCCAACGCCGAGCGGATCGCCGGGTTCGAGTTTCAGAGGATCATCGAGTCCGGCGATGAGGTGGTGGTCACCTACGAGGCGACCACCACTGACGGCCAGCGCTTTCGCAACACGGAGGTCCTGACGTTCGCCGGCGACCAGATCATCCGGCGCGGATGCGGCCACACCGCTGCGCCGGGACACCTCGGTGATGGTGATCAGATCAGCCATGGGCCAAGAAAAGCACGCCCCGCCCTTGACTTCAAGTTAACTTGAACTTATAGCCTGTGCGGCAATTCGTTAATAGCCGCGGCCCGTGGCGAACTTCTGCACTGGAGTTGACCTATGGTCAGGTAGAGCGCAGAAGTTCGGGTGGCGGCGTCGCGCGGGAGGGCTAAATGTCAACCACTCAGACAGCCAGCCAGACGATTACCCAGGAGGTCGAGTCCTGGCCGGGGGTCGAGTCTGGCCCCGGCCGGCGCGGGGAGTTCGCGTTCCGGCTCGGCCGACGGGAGATCGGTCATCTGCACGGGGACCGCTCGGCCCACTTCTCGTTCCCTCAGGCCGTGTGGGTCGAGCTACAGGCGGAGGGTCGCATCACCGAGCATCCGGTGTTCCCGGGAAAGATCGGCCCGGCGGCGCGCCGGATCGAAGACGACGCCGACGTGCGCGACGTCATCGCGCTGATGCGGCTGAACTACGACCGGATTGCCGCGACCGAGGCTTCCCCGGACGCACCGTGACCTCAATCCGCAGCGCCCGGGTCAGGGTGCCGACACGTCGCTGTGCGGATCGATCAGGATCTTGGCGTGGGCCTCGGGGTCGCCCAGCGCGTCGAACGCGCTGCTGACCCCATCCAGGCCGACCTCCCCGGTGACCAGCGGCGAGGGGTCAACCTGGCCCTCGGCCAGCTTGTGCAGCGTGTCACGGAACTCGAGTGGTGAGTAGCCGAGTACGAACCGCAGGTCGATCTCCTTGTTGATCGCCATCGCTGGGTGGATCCGGTCGGCGCCCATGCACACGCCCACCACCACCACGCGGGAGAACAGCGGCGCGCTGGAGATGATCTGATCGATGATCCCGGGGACGCCCACGCACTCGAAGATCACCGGGCTCTTGGGCCTGGCACCCAGCGCTTCCGCGGCCCGCCAGATGCGATGCCAGGGGACGGGCACCCGCCGGAGCTTCTCCATCGTGCCCAGGGCCAGATCCAGGGCGTCGGTGGCGTTCACCAGGTGGCCGTGATCCGGCGCGCTGTCGTATGGCGAGTCCTCGGCCGGATCGACCACCGCATCGGCGCCGCACGCGACCGCCAGGCTGCGCCGCCGCGGGGAGAAATCGCTGGCCACCACGGTGCGGACGCCGCTGGCCTTGAGCATCGAGATCACCGCCAGGCCGATGGGGCCGCAGCCGATCACAATGGCCACGGTGCGCTTGCCCACCTCGCCTCGCCGCACGGCGTGCCAGCCTACGGCCATCGGCTCAGCCAGCGCCCCCAGCTCCGGCGCCAGCCCGTTGGGCACCTCGAGCATCAGCGACTCCTCCACCACGACCTGCTCTGCATAGGCGCCGGGGGCATGGGAGGACAGGCCGAGCGCGTGTACCCCGCCATCCTGCCGGAGGAGGGGCAGCGCCACTACCGGGCTGCCGGTGGGCACCCGCTGACGGCACTTCGGCCCGTACTCGGCCACGCGCCCGCAGAACTCGTGGCCGAACACGATCCGCTGGTCGGAGCGCATGAAACCGTCATATCCGCTCTGAGCCATTACCTCGGCCAGCTCGTCGCAGTGGTGACGAGCGTGGAGGTCAGAGCCGCAGATGCCGCAGCGCAACACCTCGAGCCGCACCTGGCCCCGCCCCGGCGCCAGCTCCGGGAGCTCGGCGACCGCGAGGTTCGCCTCCTGGCAGGTGACCGCCCTCATCCTCGCAGACACGCTACTCCTGCCGTCGATTGTTCATCGATGCCGGGTTCACCGAGGTCGCGGCGGTGCAGATCGGGGCCGAGCACCAGCAGCGCTTCTTCGGGTGGGCCGAGCGAGCACCTGCCCGCTCTGCGCGCGCTCTAGGACTTCTTCCGGTCGACCGCTCGCTCCAGCTGGCGCTTGGTCATCTTGGACCGGCCGCTGATCCCCAGCTGGCGAGCCTCGGTGTACAACTGATCACGCGTGCGTCCCTTGGTCCGGGCGGTGCCGGAACGCTGGCCGCCGCGGCGCCCGGAGGAGATGTCCTGAGTTGACGTGCGCGACCGGGCACGTGATTCCCCGGCCCTAGCCCGTTCTTTGTTCACTGTCCGGGCCGCGATCTCCTCGGCCCGGGACTCACCGGTCCCGCGTTCGAGCTGGCTCTCCTTAATGTGCTCGTACTGGCGAGCGCGTTTGGTTCCCTGCTTGACTCCTCGCGGAGGCATGTCTTTGCGCTACCCGCGCGCACGCGGTGTAAACGCTTACGCGTTGACCACGATCAGCGGCTGCTCGGTCGGCGCTGTGCTGCCGCCCGCCGGCTCCGAGGTGACCATCACGCGCCGGACGCCCTGCAGGCCGGCCGGGACCCCAACGTCCGCGGTGCCGCCCGAAGTGACCGAGAACAGTGTGCTGGGCGCCGGGGAGCGGCTGCCGCGCTGTAGCCACAGCTCGTAGATCCGGCCTCGCGATGGTGCCGGCAGATGCCGGATGATCAGGTCGGCCCGCCCGCCCGCAACCCGGAGCTGGGCCTGACCCACCTGAGCCTGGATCACCTGAGGCTGCGAGCCGGATGAGGACAGCTCCAGCCCGCCCACCACCGCTGCCGCCGCGGCCAACGCCACTCCGGCCCCGAGCACGGGCCGCGGCAGCCAGACCCGCAGCGCAGATGGCCTCCGGCGCGCGGGGGCCACGGCCGGAGACTTCGGCTCGGACCTGACGGCCTGCATGACCCGGCGTTTGAGTCCGGGCGGAACCTCGTACTGCGGAGCGGCCATGGGCATCGCGTTGACCGCCTGCTCGAACGCCGCGAGCTCATCCCGGCAGACCGCACAGCTCTGAACATGGCGGCGGAACTCCTCGGCTTCCGCAGGCTCCAGCGCGCCCAGGGCGAACGCCGCCGCGTCGTGCCGGCAGTCGCGCGGATCGCTCATGCGCCCGCGTCCGATCTGGCCGCATGGAGCCCGTGGGGCTCCGCCAGTGCTACCCGGAGCTTGCTCAGACCCAATCGCATCCGGCCCTTGACGGTACCCGCCGGCAGGCTGAGCGTTTCCGCGATCTGGCCGTGGGTCAGCCCACCAAAGTAAGCCAGCTCGATCACCTGGCGCTGATCGGGTGGCAGCTCGGCCAGCGCCCCCCGGACCAGCCGGGCGTCATCCCTGCGCTCGACCTCCAGTTCAGTGCGCTCGGCCGCCGGCAAGGCACCCGCGATGCCTTCGTCGGGCACGTCGCGGCCGACTGTCGCGGCCTCGCGCCGGAAGGCGTCGATGGCCCGGTTGTGAACCGCGCGCAGGACCCACGAGCGCACGCTCCCCCGCGCGCGGTCGTAACGCGCGCCGCTGCGCCACAGGGACAGGAACGCCTCCTGGACCACTTCCTC
>DATKRM010000231.1:0-2147 GCA_035532195.1 Solirubrobacteraceae bacterium | reverse complement strand
GCCCGACGTCCAGCGCTGCGGCACCCCCCGCCGCGGCACCACCATCCCCGACGGCGACACCACCCGCACCACCGCGCCCGTGTCGGCCGGCAGCGCCAACGCCACGTCGCCGTCCGCCGCGACCAGCGTCGTCGCGGCCTCCGCCGGCGGGCTGTAGGCCGCCAGCGCCTGCCCGAGCGCCTCGTCGAGCTCGTCGTCCGCCCACAGCCCGCCGGCGGCGGGATCCTCCAGCCACAGCCGCAGCCGGCTGCGCGCCTGGGCCCGCGTCACGCTCATCCCGCCCCCCACGATCACGAGCCGGTACGACCGGACTGTGTACCCTCTCCCCTTGCTCCGATGGCGAGGTGCGCTCTGGGCTACGCGCCGGACGGCCCGCTCGCCGCCCCGCTCGCCAGCTCGTCGGCGGACGGAGCCGGCGCCGCCGGCACCTCGGCAGCGGCAGCCGGATTCGGAGCAGGCGGAGCAGGCGCGCTGACCGCCAGCTCCTCGAGCTCGTCGAGCACTGCCTGCCACTCCGTCTCCGGATCCTCGTCACCCAGCAGGCTCATCGCCGTCTGGCGCGAGTGCACCTGCGCCCCCACCAGCGCCACCTCGGAGCGCACCGCCGCCTCCCGGTCGTTCGGCAGGATCGGCCCCCAGATCGGCGTCGTGCGCCGTACCCCACCCAGGTCCAGCCCGCCGAAGCGCTCCAGCAGGTCGAGCAGCAGCGCGTTGCGCCGCCGGTAGACCGAGTCCCACACCCGCCGCTTGCGCTGGACCTTCTGCACCAGCGGCTGGATCTCCACCTCCAGCGCCGCGCCCGACAGGTTGCGGCCGGAGTCGCCGAAGGCCGAGCGCGGCGTCTCGGCCAGGTCGTAGAGCGCCCGGTAGAGCGCCTCGACGTAGTCCAGGTGCAGCCGCACCCCGCCGCCGGCCAGCATGTCCAGCAGGTAGGCGCGGCTGGCCTCGGGCAGCTCCCAGACGGCGCCCTCGTCGGCCCGGATGCCCTCGCTGCCGGTGACGTTCTCGAGCACCACGATGGGGTTGCCGGCCACCTGCAGGATGCGGCTGATCACCGTCATGCGGCGGTTCAGCTCGCGGCAGGTGTCGAGCAGGTCGACCAGGTCCGACTCCCCCCACAGCTCGTGGGGGCGGCCGACGTTGGGGAACACCACGTAGGGGATCCAGCCGTAGGGGTTGCGCTCCTCGCGCACCAGCCGGCCGGCGACCTCGACCCGCAGTGTGGTCGCCGTCCACTCCTCGACCACCCGCACCGCCGACTCGCCGGTCCCCAGGTCCACCCCGTCGGCACCGAACAGCGCGGTCGCCTGCCAGGCGGCCAGCGTGTAGCGCTGGGCCACCCGCACCAGCTCGCGCACGTTGTCCGGCGCGGTCCAGGCCCACAGCCCCGCGGGGTCCACGCTCGTCACCAGCGGCTGCTTGGCCGCCACGTCCCAGGTCACCTTGAAGGCGCCGTCGCCCAGCACCGCGGCGTCCACCAGCGTCTGGACGTCGAGCCCGTACAGGTCCATGCCGGCGTGCAGCTCGTTGAGCGCGGTCTCGGCCGCGGCCGCCTGGGCATCGCTCAGGCCGGTGGCGGTGGGCACCGAGAAGAGCACCGGCGCCGGGAAGACGTAGCTGGCGGCCTTGCGCACCAGCGCGCGGGCGTAGTTGATCGTGAGCTGGGTCTCGCCGGCGCGCGCCCGCCGCTGCCACTGCGTGCCCTCGTAGAAGTCGAGCATGCCGCGGTAGCGCTGCATGCGCTCGACGTCCTGGCCGTCGAGCCAGTCGGCGAGCGTCGCGGGGACCTGCCGGCCATGCGCCGAGCCCAGCGAGATCACTGCCATCACGTCCCCCGATCGTGCGGTGTATGCGGTGCACGCGGTGCATGCGCGTGGGGGCCCTCACCCCCTGCCCCTCTCCGGACGGAGCCAGTGCTGGGAGAGGGGGGAGAGACGCCCTCAGCCCGCGCTCCAGCCCGTTCAGTGGGCTTCGTCTGCTAGCCCGGCGGCTAAAACCCCGGGCGGGGTCTTTCAGTCCGGCGGCTTTCGTCCCGCGCTGGGCCGTTCGCCGATTCCCCTGCCCATGGCCCTAGTGCAGGGCCAGCCACAGGCTCACGTGCGCGTCGACGCCGCCGCTCTTGTTGGTCACCTGGATCGTGAGCGTCG
>DATKRM010000230.1:0-10097 GCA_035532195.1 Solirubrobacteraceae bacterium | reverse complement strand
GATGTTCGCCAACGTTTCGCCGGCCTCATAGCGCCGGACCACCTCGGCGTTCCGCAGCGCATCACGTCGGGCCTGGGCGGCACTCGGACGTCCATGCACGCTGGGCATCCTGCGCCACCAGCTCCGGTCTGTCCAGATCTGTCAGGCGGATCCTGGCCGGGGCGCGTCGTCGGTCACCTTCGTTGGCGGCCATCTCCGCCCGTTCTGGCCACCTGCAGGGGTGGAGCAGTGCTCACGGAAATCCTCGTGTTCCAAGGCGCCAGGACGGTGATCTCGAATAACAGGTTCGATGGGCCTCTGGATGCGATCCTCTGGGAGGTCCCGCCGTCCCGACCGAGGCTCATTGGTCCGATCCTCGCCGTCGACTGCGTGTTGTCGGGATGGACGTTTGCGTTGGCCGGCTTCGCCGGACCGCCCGACTGCATCGAGAACGTGCGAGGGAGCATCCCGCCCTGACGCCCCGGGTGTTTGCTTGCGGACAAACGAATGATGCATCCGGCTGGCACCATCGCCCCTTGATCGTTTGCCCTGCCTGCGGTTCTGACCGGCTGATTCCCCTGACCTTCGTCAGGGTGCTGACCGAGGACAGGACCGATGCGCCGAGGCGCGCTGTCGCCAAGTGCGCAGCGTGCGGAGAGCGGACGTACGTCAGCGTCAAAGCTCACCGGGCACGCTCCCCAGATTGAGCCTATGCTCCGGCTTGGAGCTGGACGGCAGTCTTTAGCACTCCGTTCAGCTCTTGTCCGACCGGCATGGGCAGCCTCGACGGCCTATGCTGATCGCGAGGGCCGGGTGAGCCACTCACATCCTTCTCGGCGATCGGGCCGTACATTTCCCCGACCGTCCACCAGGCGCGCCCGGCCCCCAGATGCAGACAGACCCACGACCGGAATTTCGGGAGTGCCTCAGGGTGAGGAGGGCCGGGCCAAAGCCCTGCGGACATACCGGCAGGCGGTCGTCACTCCAGGGATAAGAGGGATGTTTTTGCCTTTTGCCCGGCCCCGAGCCACCAGCATAGGCCGATTGGCGAGACTTAATGCGGCGCCGACTCGCTCGGGTCGCCCCGATGCGTGATCCTGTCCGGATAGATCCGCGCTCCGCACCCGCCGCACTTGGCGATGGGCCGCATCACGACCACCTCGGGCCGCTCCAGATCGCCCGCAGCCGCCCGAGCAGCCTGGAAGGTGAGGGGGACGAGACGGTCGGCTCCGCAGACGGGGCAAGGCCCCATGACAAAGCCATGGTGCCACCTTCCCGGATGGCTTGAGTCGCCGCGTGGCACCCCTTGGACAGAGCGACCCATGCCGATGTGGAGCAATCGGCAGGTGAAGGTGGCCGCACACCGTACCGGACTCGTTTCCGGAGCGACAACGCGTGGGTCCGATATGACTGGATCCGAGACAGCCACGTCGTGATCGCGCCGTTGAGGAGACGTGCGCTGTGCAAGGGGTCCATGCAAGTCGATGGCCGACAGTCGTCCGCGCTTATCCTGGCCGGGCTGAGGCTCAGGACTCCCAGCGCGCCGTTGGTGAGGACCCACCCGATGCCACGCTTCGCCCCACCATGGTGCGCCGCCAACAGCCGCCGGTCACACTAGGTGGGATCGTCGGGATTGGGCGGATGGGCGGCCAGGTACGCCTGCTCCTGCGGAGAGATGGGCCGCTGGATCATCGCCGCACCGCTGAGCGGCGTCTGCTGATAGTTGAAGGCGTCGCTGTAGTCGTAGGCGCCGGCGTCGTTGGCACCCAGGGGCGCGAGCCCCAGGGTGTGCTCGGTGTAGGCGAGCATGGAGGCGTAGGAGGCGGTGTTCGAGTCGGTGTAGCCGGGCTTGGCGTAGGGGCTGACGATGACCATCGGCACCCGGATCCCCAGGCCGGGTGGGGGCGCCACGTGATCGTAGAAGCAGCCGCAGTCGTCGTAGGCGATGAAGATCACCGTCGATGTCCAGTCGGGGCCATTCTCCACAGCGCTCACCGCTGAGCCGATCCAGTTGTCCCCCACCGACATCGATGTGCCGTTGTGCTGCGAGGTTGACCCGGAGTTGCCCTGGGGAAGGAGGACGGAGAAGCTGGGCAGGGTCCCCGCCTGGGCGTCGGTGATGAACTGGCTGGGGGGCACCATGTTGGCGGCCTGGTTGGTGTCCAGGCAGTCCGCAAACGACGGGCAGATCGACCAGGTGTAGGCGCCACCTTGGCTCGTGTAGAGCTTCCAGCTCAGCCTGGCGGCGTCGAGGCGGTCCATGATCGTGTCCACGTGCTGCACGGGGGTTGAGCGGTAGGCGCCGCCATAGGGGTACTGGCTGGGGTTGAGCGAGGGATCGGGGATGCAGGCCGGTTCCGGGACCAGGGTGGAGGACCCCGGCGAGGACCAGTACTCGTCGTTGTTGGAATCGCACCCCCATCCATTCCCCTGAGGCGGGGGGGACGCGGCGGTGTTGTAGAAGGGGTTGTCGCCGAGGAAACCGTCAAGCGTCTGCGCCACCAGGGTGAGGTGACCTCCCCAGCTGGGCACGGCACCCAGCTCGAAGGTCCTGTCGGAGACCGTGAACGTGGTCGCGAGGGCGGTGAGGTTCGGGATCTGGCTCGGCTCGAACTCGGTGTAGCAAGCGTAGCTCGGGGCCCCGCAGCCGCCGATGTTGGCGAACCCATCCATCTTCCCGCCATCGATCGCGGTCGTCTGCCCGTCCACGCTGTGATCGACGTCGGGGATCACGTCCGCTGCCTGGCTCAGCGGCTGAACCGTGCCGTTCGGCAGCAGCCCGCTGGTCGCCCCGTCGCACGGCGTCGCCCGGGTGTTGGCGGCGCAGAGAGCGCCGAGCACGTTATCGAAGCTGTGGTTCTCCTGGTAGAAGATGACGATGTGCTTGATGGGGGTGGTGCCAGGCGTGGGCGATGGTGAGGATGTGGACGTCGGGCTGGTCGTCGGAGTCGGTGTTGGCGTGGCGGTGATTCCCTTGAAGGTGACCAGGCCTCCCGTCCATACCACGGACCCGCTGAGGGTGGCGGCATATGACTGTGGGCCGCTGGCCGTCAGCACCTCGTACGCGGCCTGCTCGCCGGTGGCGCTTCCGCTCGCCGTCGACTGCTCAGGGCCGGTGAGAGTGTATGCGGGGGACTGACCACTCGGCGTGACGCTGGCATTCCAGCCGATGGCGGCCACCGCCACCTCCGGAGCCGCGGTGGCGGGGGCCGTCCCGGTCGATGCCGCGGTCCCGCTCCCGAAACCCGTCGCCGTCGCATCCGGCGACGCCACGCCGCTGACATCGAGCACGGTAAAGGCGATCGCCGAGTTCGCAGTCGCAGTCACACTGACGCTGCTGACGCTCTGCGCGTTGGAGGCATACCAGATCTCTTCTTCAGCCTGGGCCCCGCTCTTGACGGACAGCGCTCGCTGCCACGCGTTCTGACCGCTGGTGGAGTCGGAGACGCTGCTCACGCTCGGTGAGGCGGTGGTGTTACGCAGCTTGATGGTGACCACAAGGAGGTCGCCGCCCTGGGTGGGAGTGCCGGCGTTGGCCGTTAGCGTCGCCGCCAGCGCGCTGCCCCCTGCACCGAAGGTGCCCGAGGTCCCGGGAGTGGGTGTTGGGCTCGGGGTCGGCGTGGGTGTCGGGGTTGGCGTGGGCGTTGGCGTGGGAGTTGGAGTTGGAGTTGGCGTTGGCGTTGGCGTTGGCGTGGGAGTGGGAGTGGGAGTGGGAGTGGGCGTAGGCGTAGGCGTAGGCGTAGGCGTAGGCGTTGGCGTTGGCGTTGGCGTTGGCGTTGGTGTGGGCGTGGGCGTGGGAGTGGGGGTTGGCGTTGGCGTGGGCGTGGGCGTCGGGGTCGGCGGCGGCTGCAGGCCGAAGGCCGGCTCCAGGTCGCCGTCCTGGGTGCCCCCTGAGTGCCCCAGCAGGCCGACCCCGTACGCCTCCTCAATCCCGCGCAGGACCCCATAGTGGTCTCCGCCGGCGCTGAAGCTCCCGGCGGACTTGGAGGCGATCACCAGAGTGGCGATGTGGCCCCCGCACTCCGGCACGTGGGGCGCGGTGCAGCCGCCGTCATCGGGCGGGCTGGCCCCCGCCAACCCGGTGCTGCTCGTGCCCTCGTCCCAGGTGAGGATCACGACGCCGTTGTTCTGGAACCATGCGGAGGTGAGGATGGGTCCGAGGTTATCCCTCAGCCAGGTATCGCCAGCCGTGATCAGTTGCGCGGTGCTTTCGCCTCGGCACGGGCTGCCGCTCACCGTGTCGCCCTCCATGTCATCGCACTCGTTGGGCGTTATCCACGTGAAGTCAGGCGCGTTGCTGCCATCCAGAGCGCTGACCAGCGAGCTGGCGCCAGGGTAGGGAACGACTCCCTGCACGCTGAGTTTGCCGCACCAGCTCTTGTAGTTGCTGAAGAAGTGGAAGGGGTTGTGCTTGGGCACGTAGAGCCCGGTCGAGGCGGGATTCCCCATGTAGCAGGCGGATGGCATGCTCTCCATGTACGCCTGCCAGGGAATCCCGGCGGCATCCATCTCGTCCACCAGGGTCGTGGCGGAGAACGGGGGACTCTTCTTCGTCGTCCCGGCGTATCCCTGGTCGGAGCCCGAGATCAGGTCCATGTAGTCGGTCGGACTGTTGTGCTCGACCGCGTACCAATTGGTGGCCACGGTGTTGGTGCTCGCCAGGTTGTTGATGTACGGAGCGCCGCTGGTGTTGCCGATGATGCTGCCGTACTCCTGGTTCTCCTCCACGATCACCATGACGTGCGGGGGCGTCCCTGAGGGGGTGGGGGTTGGTGTCGTCGATGGGCTTGGGGTCGGGGTGACCGTCGACGTCGGGCTCGGCGTGGGGGTTGGGGGGCCCGACGCTCCGACCTCAAAGGTCGCGATCGCTCCCGTCCAGGCGTAGGCACCGCTCAGGGTGACCGCATAGCTCTCCGTCCCGCTGGTGGCGAGCTCCTGCCAGGCGGCTTGCTCTCCGGCCTTGTCCCCGCTCACCGAGGACTGCTCCAGGGCGGTCGGGGCGTATCCGGCGGTCGGTGAGCTGGTGCTGACCGCAGCGCTCCAGCCGATGTCGGCAACGGCGAGCTCGTATGCGGTCGCGGTTGTTGGCGTGGTTCCCGTCGAAGCGCTGCTGCTGTTCCCCGAGTTGTGGGCGATCACGTCGAGCGACGCCAATGAAGCGCCGGACACGTCCAGGATGGTGACCGCGATCGCAGCGCCGGTGCTCACCGTGACGGTCACGCCTCCCGACGTGCCGAGGCCAGCCGCCCCTGGCGTATACCAGATCTCCTCATCGTTCTGGCTGCCGGAGGGGAACTGCACCGCCGGGAGCCACGTGTTGTTCGCCGAATCGGTGACAGTGCTGACCGTGGCCGGCGCGCCGCTGGTGGTGCGAGTGCGGATGGTCGCGACGAGCAGATCGCCGGTGGAGGTGGCGGTGATCGGGGTTGCTTGCTGAGTCAGGCTCAGCGCGCTGTTGGCCGCCCCAAACGACGCGACCGAGAGGGCCGGCCCGGATGCCGCGCCGAACGATGTCACGCTCACTCCCGAACCCGCCCCTTGAGCGGGCAGGCTACCCGCCACGCCGAAGCACAGCAGACCGCTGAGGAGAACGGCTGCCCATCGTCCGCCCTGGTGACGGCGGCGGTAGCGCCCCTCCATTGCTCAGACCCTCCGCGGGTTCCGGTGCCGGTCCTCGGCCACCAGGATAGGCCGGTGGCGAGGCTCAATGTGGGGCCGTCTCGCTCGGGTCGTCCCGATGGGTGATCCTGTCTGAGTAGATCCGCGCTCCGCACCCGCCGCACTTGGCGATCGGTCGCATCACGACCACCTCGGGCCGCTCCAGGTCGCCCGCCGCCACCCGAGCAGCCTGGAAGGTGAGGGCGACGAGACGGTCGGCTCAGCAGACGGGGCAAGGCCCCAGACCGAGCCATCGTGCCAGGTTCCCGGATGGCTCATGGGTCCGGTCCGAACGGTCCCCAACCGAATGAGCACCCCGCAACGATCGCGTGCCGTGCATGCGCGCGTCAGGGCAGTGAGATGATGCCCCGGTCATCGGCGAGGCGACGCGCCAGTGCGCTCCGGCGACGGGTTGGATCAACCTCGAGCTCCACGCAGCCGCGAACATTGCGCACGGTGGCTGCCAGGCGTTCCGCGAGGAAGGCGACCAACCACGGGTCGGGCGCTCGTGCACCGTTGAACCGGCCACCGAGCGCTGGGAGCGCCAGCGCGCGGCACGCGGTCGCATAGCCGCCATCGAAGGCGCGCGGGGTGACGACGCGGGCGGGATCGCCGAGGAGCAGCGCGATCACACCGATCAGCCCGTTGATCCTGGTGGCACCGGGGTCTGGGACATCGAGCAGCTCACGCTCGTGCTCGAGGCCTCGGATGACGTCTCGCGCGCTGTCAGCGGTGCCCTCGCGCGGTATGGCCACCCATGCGACCTCGCCGACCTGGCGAACGCGGACAGAGCCGCTCCTGACGACCACTCCGGGAGTCGCTGCGGCGGCGTCGACGACCGAGCGCCATCGATCGGGGAGGGCCGTGCCCGGTGGGCGATGGGTTTCCTCGTCCCACGCCGGCGACGCCCGCTCCACGATGCCGTCCCGGATGCAGGCGAGTGGGAGGCGGAAGCGCGGGCCCGCGTCCAGCGCGAGCACGCTGGTGACGTGGCCGGCCCCGTCGGTTGCGGGAGCGAGATAGACGGCGCCGAGCGCGTCGCATGCGAGCCGCACGAAGCCGAGACCCCAGCGGCCTCGATCGGCCTGATGTCGTGCCGCAGTGATCCCCGCACCGAGCGGCTGACCTGGCCACTCGAGGGTGAACGTCGGCCCCGGATCGATGGCCAGTGTGATCCGGGCGGCGTCGTCATGGCGTCGAGCATTGATCGCGAGCTGGCGCAGCGCCAGCGCGATGATGGCCGCGTCGGGCACGGGGCCGGGCCGGTGACGCGCCACCTCGACCGGGTAACTGCTGTTCATGGCCAGAACAGCGGTGAGGTGATCGAGGACGTCCGTGGTGGTGGCCGGTCGCAAGTCGACGCTGCCGGCCACCAGCGCGAGGCTGCCCGCCAGGACATCGAGCCGGCGCCGCTGCGCGCCCTCGGTGGCAGCCGCTGCCTGGCGAATCTCTTCGAGGAGCTCGGTCATCACTGCGGCGATGTCGGCGTCCTGCTCGTCGCAGCCGACGCTGAGCGTCGCCACCGGCAGGCGGTAGGCGACGGTGCCGAGGCCACCTCCCGACCACTCGGGGGAGCGCGCCAGCAGGGCCCCGTCGCGGTCGAAGAGCGCCACCGGGAGCGGCAGCGCAGCGATGTCAGCGGCGCTGAGACGCACGCCTGCCCTGGCCGTCGCGAGCGACCTCAAGGCGAGAGCAGCCGGAGCCCTCGGCCGCCAGCGAGACCGTGGACTCGACCTCACGCACCCGGATCCTGAAGCGGGAGATGGCCATGTAGGGGGCTTCGTGACGCCGTGCCTGAGGCGCCTGGGGAACGGCGCAGAGCAGCCGCACCCCCCACTGCTTCGGGGACCGGACGCGACTGGGGACATAGATGTCAATGGCGCGGCCGATCTTGAGATCGCTCATTCGACGCCGGAGGAGCTGGCGCACGCGCAGCAGCAGCCCGGCCAGCCCCTGGCGCTGGCCGTGTGGGATCCGGCGGGGTGGGCCACTGCGATGCGCTCCGGCAGATCGGTGTCGGCTCCCACCCCCGGGGCGAGGACGAACGTGACGGTCTTTGGATGATCGCCGGCCAGGCCGCGAAGCACGGTCGCTGCGCTCTGCTCCACAGCGGGGCTGACCCGTGTGTTCCAGTCGAGGATGGCCAGAACCGGGTCGTGCTCGCGGAGCAGGCGCATCGCCTGCCTCGGCGAACGGGTGGCCAGGATGTCGAGCCCGCATCCCCGGGCACCGGTGCTGATCGCTTCGAGCCGGGTGGGATGGTCCTCTCGGATGACGACGTCGGCGCGCCGGGTCACCAGGGGATCATGCGACCAACCCGGGACATGTGCCCCCGACTGCAGCAAATGTCAGCGCGATGTGGGCGAAACCGGGCGACCGCGCTGCAACCGCGCCAGCAGAGCCAGCGGCGGCGAGTCAGCGGGGCTCCGCGGCAGAGGTGGCCCCGGCGTCGCGGCCGACCACGAGGCGATAGAAGCCGCCGCCGCGTTCGGTGACCACCGCGGCGCTGGAGCCGATCGCCTCCAGCCAGCGGCCGAAGCGATAGACCGCGTAATACTGCGCGGAGTCGCGCCGCACCTTGATGGCGCCGGGATAGCCGCAGAGCAGCCGCACCGCCCACTTGTTCTTGTAGCGAACACCGCTGGGGAGGTGGATCACGCTGCCCCGGTCGATGCGCAGATCGCCGACCTTGCGCTGCAGCATGGTGCGCACCCGACGCAGCAGGCTGTCCAGCCCCTGGCGCTTGTCGTGGGGGACCGCCCAGGGGTGCGCCGCGGCGATGCGGTCCTGGAGGCGCATGTCGGTGCCCGCGTTGATGGCGTAGACGATGGTGTAGGTGTCGGGGTGCTCGCGAGCGAGCGCGCGGAGCACGCTCTCGGCGGTGCGCTCGACGTCCGGCGACAGCTCCATGTTCCAGTCGATGATCGCCAGGGTCGGGTGGTTGGCGCGGAGCAGGCGGATCGCTTGCGCGGGGGAGCGGGTGGCCAGAGTCTCCAGCCCGCAGGCCTCGGTGAGGGTGGCCAGCTCCTCGAGCTCGGGCGGGTTGTCCTCGAGGATGAGGACGTCGGCGCGTTGGGTCATCAAGGGAAGTCTGGAGGACGCGCCGGGCGGCCGTCGCCGGAGCCTGAAACTGCCAGTATTTTGCCAGCAGTGAGCCCCTAGTCTAGCCCCCATGCGCATCGTGCGGTTCACCGTCGACGTCTCGGCCATCCGGCAGTTGCGGCACCGGCAACCCCTTCAGCCGGCCCACGTGACCACTCCGCCGCAGCAGCCGCCTGTCGGTGCCCCGTCACTCCCCGGCGGTGGGCCCACGATGCGCACCACCGGGCCCCCCGGCCCGGACGCCCGGCCGTGATGGCATCCATTCGGGGCGCGCTCGCCGACAGCAGCTCCGGCCTCGCCCAGCTCTTCTACACCCACTTCCTCCTGCCCTTCGCCGACGTGGCTCAGGTGTTGGTGTTCGTGGCCATGATCGCCGCCGCGTTGCAGCGCGGTCTGGTCCAGCAGGACGAGCACTGGGGCCACGCCATCCTCCGCCCGGCCGGCGTCGGGCTCGCCGGGCTCGGGGTGATCGAGGTGTGCAAGCTGGCGGCGAGCGCCATGCTCTCCGGCTCGTTGAGCCTGTAGGGGACGACGTGCCCGCGCCGCCCGTGCCGATTCCGCTCGCTGGGCAGATCGTGATCCCGGTGCCCTCAGCGAACTGCTCCGGCGTCGGCGGCAGCGGCCCTGACCTCAACCCCATCGACCACATTCCGGTGATCGGCGACGTCGCCCACCTGGTGAGCGCGCTGGGCGGGATCGTCAGCACCGTGCTCGGCTGGATCGCGGTCCCGGGGCGTGCGGCCCACGACATCCTCGGCTGGATCACCTGGAACACGGTGGGCTGGAACCCTGACTCGCCCAACTGCTACGACCCCACCTCGGCGTATGGGTTCGCCCGGTCGGTGATCGGCGGTGATGTCCAACTCGACGCCTCCAGCCTGTATCACGACGCGTACTCGTCGCTGGCCCTGGTGTCCATGGTCATCGTCTGCGCCGCGGCCATCGCCCGGATCGTGCGCAGCAGCCACGATCAGCGCACCCACTGGGGCACCGGAGTCGCCGAGACCGTGCTCCGCGCGGTCGCCGGTATCGCCGCCATCCAGCTCGGCTTTGCGGTGCTGAGTTGGCTGATCCCGCTCTTCTCGGCACTCGCGGCCGAGGTGTTTCTCACCTTCGTGGGGCTCGCCGTCCCCGATCCCAGCGGCTTCGATCCGCTCGGGGCGCTGCTCTTCACCGGCCTGCTCCGCCTGCCGCAGCTCGGTCTGGTGGCGCTCGTGCTCATCCCGGTGCTGCTTTTTCAGCTCATCCGCTTCGTGCTCCTGATGGTGATCCGCTTCATCGTCATCAGCTTCGGGATCGCCGCCGCTCCGCTGTTCTTCGCCCTTGCCGTCTTCGATCACCAGGCCCAGGTGGTCCAG
>DATKRM010000229.1:0-2173 GCA_035532195.1 Solirubrobacteraceae bacterium | reverse complement strand
TTGAACATCGTCCCGCTGTCGATGGTCAGCCCCACGATCGATAGGAAGAAGGGCATCATGACCGCCACCCAGGCCAGCGCCGTGCCCCTCGTCCGCGCGCGGACGAGGGTCCAAATCGCGCTCATGAGGGATTGCCGGCCTGCCAGCGGCTGCGGTACAGGTCGATCCGCTCCTTGTCCTGGGCCATGACCTCGACGTGTGTCCAGTGCAGCAGCGGCAGGTCCTGGAGCGCCACGTCGTACTGCGCGCTGGCCTGCACCTCACCACCGCGATCAAACGAGCCAGGGTCAACCTGGACCTTCAGCGAACCGTTGATCAATTTGTAGCCGGCGGCTACCTGCTGCGCGCGGGCCAGCCCCTGCTGCGACGCCTCGGCGGCCGAGTTGGCCAGCGCCGCCGAGCGCGCCGCCTCGTGGGCCACCGCGCTCACCCCGATGCGTGCCTGAATGAGCCGGTCCACGCCGATGACGCCGACGACCAGCAGCAGCACCACCGGCAGCACCAGCGCCGTCTCGATCAGCGCCGCTGCCCGCTGAGGATGGCGGAGCGCTGTCCAGCTAATTCGTACTGCCGGGGCCACTGCGGAACTTCTCCTTGCTCATGACCGCCCGCGCTTCCAGCGGCAAGCCGGCATTGACGGCCCAGGGGATGATCAGCTTCAGCTGACCCTGGGCCTGGATGGCGACGGCATTGCCGCCGTCGCTGCCGCGGACCTGCACCTGGGCGGCGGACGGGCCCAGGCCGGCTTGCAGCAGCGTTTGCGCGTAGGCGACGCCGTCGTTGACGGTGCGGTCTTCCTCGGCGGCGATGCGTGCCCCTTCCTGGACCGACTCCGTCACCACGTTCTGGCTGTGCTCGTAGATGGCGAACTGCAGCAGCCCCAGGGCGGCCATGAGCAGGACGGGAAAGGCGAGCGCCGTCTCCGCCATGACCGCCCCGCGCTGCCAGCGTGTCCGGTGCAGAACGCGCCCGATATTGGACACGCCGCTACATGCCCGCGAGGCGTGCGCTGATTTTGGTAAACAGCCCGGCAATGGTCGTGCCCAGCTGCAAGAGCCCCAGGGCAGCAGCCACGAGCAGGACGAGCAACCCGCTCGCCGTCTCGGCCATGAGCGCCCCACGCTGCCGGGGTGTCCGGTGCAGGACGTGCGCCAGGTTCGACACGCCGCTACACCCCGGCGATCTGGCCGGTGATCTTGGTGAACAGCCCGGCAATCGTCATGCCCAGCGCCTTGACCGCGACCATGGCCACCACCGCGATCAAGGCGATGATCAGGCCATATTCGACCATGGTGGATGCCCGCTGCGGTCTGGCCAGGCGGCTCTCCAGCGCCTCGAGACAGGCCAGGGCCAGCACCCACAAGCGAATCGTCTGGACGTACATATGCAAACCTCCTTTCGTTGTGCTCATCCGTCCGTGTTGGCCGCCGTCCGCCCGCGGCCACCCGCTCGCCTAACCACCGAGATGCACCACCTGCAGGACCGCCGGCCCGAGCAGGAGCACGAAATAGACGGGCAGAATCAGGCCCGCCACTGGCAGCAGCATCCTGATCGCCGCCCGGCCGCCTTCGGCCACGATGCGCACCCGCTTCTCCTCGCGCAGGGCGTCGGCCTGGGCCGACAGCGCCTGCACGACGGGCACGCCCTGCTCGCTGGCCGCCTGCAGCTGGCTGACGAAGCGGCTCAGCTCGGGCACGGCGTTGCGTTCGGCCAGGCCGGCCAGGGCCTCCATGAGCGAGCGCTGCCCGAAGGCCACCTCGCGGCTGACGTGCTGCAGCTCCTGGGCCATGGTGCCGGCGCTCTGCCGCGCCAGGGTGTTCAAGGCCTGCTCCAGCCCCTGTCCCCCGGCCGTGCACAGGCTGAGCATGTCGCAGATGATCGGCAGCTCCATGACCACCCTGGCCTGCCGTCGGGCCAGCCGCCGGGTGAGCTCCCAGTCCGGCGCCAGAAAGCCCACGGCGAAGCCGGCCGCCCAGGTCCACAGCGGCCAGGTACCCAGCGGGCTGGCGCCCAGGGCATCGGTCAGCGGAACGGTCGAGCAGCCCGGGCTGCCCTTGCCGCTGGCGACCACGACCAGACTGGTGGACGCCGCGTCTGGACCGGACAGCTGGGGCTGAATGACCGGCTCGGCGTCCTCGTCCGCGCCGGCTAGCGCCGGCTCGAGCCGTTCGCC
>DATKRM010000228.1:0-7865 GCA_035532195.1 Solirubrobacteraceae bacterium | reverse complement strand
TCCCAGCTCCAGCTGGCGTTCGTCAAGATCGGCGGGGAGCCATCCGCGCCAGGCTCCGAGGAGCCCGGCCAGACTCCGCCCAGCGCCGGGCCGGAACCCGCCGGCAGCGGCCAGCCCGAGCCGGAGGGACCGGCGACCGGCGAGGCCGGGCCGGCCCAGCGCAGCGGCCGCCTGTGGGTGCCGGGACAGTGAGCCGTCCTGCAGCGGCCGCGCACGGTACACTCGCGCCGTCCTGACGGGCCTCCGCTCGGTGCGAGTGGTGGCCCGTTGCCGTTGTTACGGCAAGCGGCAGTGCCGCTCCATGACCTCAAGACTTCTTCGGAGGACCTTCCTTGTCGAGCTTTCTGACCCAACATGGCGTCCCGATTGCGCTTGTCTGCGCCGGCGCCGCCCTTGTCTACGGCGTCTTGACCGCGCGCTCGCTGCTGGCGCTCTCGCCGGGCAACGAGCGGATGCGCGCCATCTCCGCCGCTGTTCAGGAGGGCGCCCGCGCCTACCTCAACCGTCAGTACCTGACGATCGCAGGGGTCGGCATCGTCCTGTTCGTCGCGCTGATCCCGCTACAGAACATCCGCGTGGCGATCGGCTTCGCGATCGGCGGGCTGTTCTCGGCGGCCGCCGGCTACATCGGCATGAACGTGTCGGTGCGCTCGAACGCCCGGGTGGCTGAATCGGCCCGCAGTGGTGTGTCCCGCGCGCTCGCGGTGGCGTTCCGCGGTGGTGCCGTCACCGGGCTGCTCGTCGTCGGCCTGGCGCTGCTGGGGGTGGCCGGCTACTACGGCGTGCTCACCGCGATCGCCGGCGAGAGCCAACGTCACGCGGTTGACGCGCTGATCGGGCTCGGCTTCGGCGGCTCGCTGATCTCGGTGTTCGCGCGTCTGGGCGGCGGGATCTTCACCAAGGCCGCCGACGTAGGCGCGGACCTGGTGGGAAAGATCGAGGCCGGGATCCCGGAGGACGATCCTCGCAACCCGGCGGTGATCGCCGACAACGTCGGCGACAATGTTGGCGACTGCGCAGGGATGGCCGCCGACCTGTTCGAGACCTACGCCGTGACAGCCGTCGCGGTGATGCTGCTGGGCGTGCTGCTGTTCAACCAGGAGACAGCCGTCGCGCTGTACCCGCTGGTGCTGGGCGCGGTTGCGATCATCGCCTCGATCATCGGCACCTACGCAGTCCGCACGCGCGTGGGCAATGTCGAGCGAGCGCTGTACCAGGGGCTGATCGTCTCTGGCGTGTTGGCAGCCCTTGCGTTCCTTCCGGTGACCTACTGGCTGATGCGCCACGTCACGCTCAAGGCCGCCCACGCTGTAACCCCGCACTGGTGGAAGTTCTATTTCTGCGCGCTCATTGGTGTCGGCATCACGGCCCTGCTGTTCGTGATCACCGACTACTTCACCTCGACGCGGTTCGCGCCGGTCAAGAGCACCGCCCGCGCCTCCCAGACCGGCCACGCGACGAACATCATCCAGGGTCTCGCGCAGGGGTTCCAGTCGACCGCGCCGCCCGCGATCGTGGTCGCGCTGGGGATCCTCGGCTCGTGGAAGCTCGGTGGCGGCGGCAGCCAAGGTATCTACGGCATCGCCGTCGCCGTGATGGCGATGCTGTCGCTCGCCGGCTTCATCGTCGCGCTCGACGCGTTCGGCCCGATCACGGACAACGCCGGCGGGATTGCCGAGATGGCCGACCTGCCCGAGGAGGTGCGAAACGTCACCGACCCGCTCGACGCGGTCGGCAACACGACCAAGGCCGTCACCAAGGGGTACGCGATCGGCTCGGCCGCGCTTGCCGCGCTGGTGCTGTTCAGCGCGTTCGAGAATGAGCTGGCGGCCAAGGGCAAGCTCCCTAGCTTCTCGATCGGCAACCCGCCGGTGCTGATCGGCCTGCTGGTCGGTGGATTGATGGTCTACCTGTTCGCCTCGCTGGCGATGGAGGCGGTCGGGCGAGCGGCCGGAGCCGTCGTCGAGGAGGTCCGGCGGCAGTTCAGGGAGAAGCCCGGGATCATGGCGGGCACCGAGCTGCCCGAATACGGCACCGCCGTGGCGCTCGTCACGAGGGCCGCGCAGCGCGAGATGATCCTGCCATCGCTGATCCCGATCGTGTTCACGTTGATCGTCGGGGTGATCAGCGTCGAGGCGCTCGGAGGGTTGCTGATCGGAGTGATCGTCGTCGGCCTATTCGTGGCGATCTCGATGACCTCCGGTGGCGGCGCCTGGGACAACGCCAAGAAGCTGATCGAGGACGGCGCCTACGGCGGCAAGGGCTCCGAGGCCCACGCGGCGGCGGTCACCGGCGACACGGTGGGCGATCCCTACAAGGACACGGCCGGGCCGGCGATCAACCCCATGATCAAGGTCGCCAACATCGTGGCCTTGCTCATCATCCCCATCATCACTTAGGGCTTCGGTGCGTGCCCCCTGATGTGACGCGCGTCACGCGAGTCACATCATGGCGCACACACCTACGCCCGCTGTGCCGAGCGGCTCACTCGCTTCGGTAGCCGGGTGAGCCCATCCCCCATATGCATTAACCCGCTGCTACAGCCGATCCATATCGATACGCTGACCCTCGCATGTTCATTTTGATCGTGGGATGTGGCCGCGTGGGGTCGGCGGTGGCCAAGCGGGCGCTCGACGGCGGGCACGAGGTGTCCGTTCTGGACTCCGATCCGCTGTCCCACGAGCGGCTGGACAAGGACCAGACCACCAGCTGGGAAGACGTGGGCGGACGGTTCACTGTCGGCACGGCGCTGGAGATCGACGCCCTGCTGGAGGCCGGAATCGAGCAGGCGGAGGTGTTTATGGCGGCGACGCGCGGGGACAACACAAACCTGGTGATCGCGCAGATCGCCCAGCGCCGGTTCAAGGTTCCCCGCGTGGTGGTCCGCGTGGCGGATCCGGGTCGCGCCACGTGGTACGGCGAGCAGGGCCTGCTCACCGTGTCTCCCACCCAGCGCGCCATCGATCAGGCTTCGGAGCTGGTCATGACCGCGGCGGAGGTCAGGTGAGCACAGGCTTCACCGGGATGTACGTGATCATCGCGGGCGCCGGGAAGGTGGGCTGGAACCTGGCCCGCGAGCTGATCGGTCGCGACCGCGAGGTCACGCTGATCGAATCCGACCACGCCCGGTTCCGGGTGGTGGAGGAGGAGCTCGAGCACGCGGTCCAATACGGCGACGCCACCGAGCTCTGGGTGCTGGAGCGTGCAGGGATCCAGCGGGCCGACCTGGTCATCGCGGTCACCGGCGACGACGAGGACAACATCCTGATCTGCCAGGTGGCCAAGGAGAAGTACGGCGTGAGCCGGATCGTGGCCCGCGTGAACAACCCGCGCAACCTCCAGCACTTCCGCCTGCTGGGGGTCCAGCCGGCGGTGTCGGCCACCGACCTGATCCTCCGTCTGATCGAGCACGAGGTCCCGGAGTACGGGCTGGTCCAGCTGCTGGAGCTGGAGGAGGAGCACCTGGAGATCATCGAGGTCGAGGTGGGCCAGGGTTCCGAGGCCGCGGGCTCTCGGGTCCTGGACGTGCCGCTACCCGATGGCGCGCTGATCATCTCGGTGCTCCGCGGGGGCACCGGGTTCGTGCCCAAGGAGGACACGGTGATTCAGGCCGGCGACCAGGTGCTGCTGATTCTCGATCCCGGCCTGGAGTCCCAGATCACGCCTCAATTTGCTCCGGGCGCCGCGGTCGCGCAGACCGATGGCTGAGCGCCAGATCGAATACGCCATCATCGGGGGTGGCGAGGCAGGCTTCAACTGCGCCCGCTGGCTGCGGGAGGAGGGCGCCGACGGCTCGGTCCTGCTGATCGGGCGTGAGCCGGATCCGCCGTACTACCGCCCCGACTGCTCCAAGGACTACCTGCGGGGAGAGAAGCCGCGGGACGAGGTCATGTCCCGGCCCCCGGAGTTCTACGAGGAGCAGCAGATCGAGGTCCTGACCAAGGTGTCGGCCATGTCTCTGGACCTCGGCGAGCGGCGGTTGAAGCTGTCAAACCGCGACGAGATTCGCTTCGATAAAGCGCTGCTGGCCACCGGGGCCAACGTACGTCGACTCAACGTTCCCGGCTGCGACCTGGAAGGGATCTACTACCTGCGCACGCTGGGCAACAGCGAGGCCATCCGGGAGAACGCCGCCGGCAAACGGGTGGTGCTCATCGGCGGCTCCTACATCGCCAGCGAGGTGGCCGCGTCGCTGACCGAGCTGGGCAGTTCGTGCTCGCTGATCATGCTTGAGTCGGTGCTGCTCAGCCGAGGGTTCGGAGCCCGGGCCGGGCGATTCTTCCAGGCACGCCTGCAGGAGCATGGGATCGAGGTCTATGCAGAGGATTCGCTGGACCGATTCGAGGGTGCTGACGGCCAGGTGACCAAGGTGATCACCGAGTCCGGACGGGAGCTGGAGGCGGACGCGGTGGTGATGGGGACGGGCGTGGTCCCGGACGTCACGCTGGCCCGCAGCGCCGGACTGGAGCTGGGGGAGAGCGGCGGTGTCCACGTGGACTCGCGGCTCCAAACTCCGGTTGATGGGTTGTACGCCGCGGGCGACATCGCCGAGTACGACAGCGTGATCCACCAACGTCCGATCCGGGTCGAGCACTGGGACGTGGCGTTCAACCACGGCAAGACTGCCGCCCTCAACATGCTGGGCCGGGACCAGCCGCATGATGTGGTCCCGTATTTCTTCTCGGATCTTTCGGACTGGGCCTCGCTGGAGTACGTCGGTCCGGCCTCGGACTGGGACCAGGAGCTGGTCCGCGGCTCGATCGAGGACGGCGAGTTCTCGGTGTTCTACCTCGACCAGGGCCGGGTGGTGGCCGCGCTGTCGGTCGGCCGCTCCGACGACCTGGAGCACGCCCGGCGCCTGATCACCTCTCGGGACTACATCGGCGAGCGGGCCGACGAGATCGGCGATGAGTCAACCGACCTGGCCTCGATCTAGCGGCTAATCGTCGGGCGAGTGGCCGGCCGCGATTAGCGCGGCTTTGCGTGACCTTTGTCCTCGCCGCGGGTCTTCCAATCAGACAACAAAGCGCGCCGGCCAGCCGCAGCGGAGGCGACAGCCCTCGATACGCAATGTGCCGGCGCCTAACATCGTCTTCCCATGAGCCCGCTTCCGACGCTTTCGGATGTCCTACTGTGCACCCAGACCGACGAGCGCCTGGCCAGGCTGGCCGGCGATGGCGACCGCTGGGCGTTTGCCGCGTTGGTGCAGCGACATCGCAGCTCGCTTATCCGCCTGGCGGCCCGCGTCGTGGGACCACACCGGAGCGAGGACGTGGTCCAACAAGGGCTGCTGCGGGCTTGGGTGTCCCTGGACGCCGGAACGGAGGTGAGGAACGTTCAAGCCTGGCTCTACACGATCGTTCGCAACGCCGCCTATACCGAACACGCTCGCGGAGCCGAGGGGGTGAGCCCGATCCCGGACGAGCTGACCGATCACGCCTCGAGCGGGGCGGCCGAGCAGCGGCTCGAGGTGCTGGATCTGATCGAGAGCATCGCGGCGCTGCCTGAGCACCAGCGGACGGCTCTGGTGGAGACCGAGCTGGAGGGTCGCTCACGCCGGCAGATCGCGGCCGACATGGGCGTCACCGAGGGGGCAGTCCGGCAGCTGGTCCACCGGGCCCGCACTTCGGTTCGGGTGGCCATGACCGCGATCACGCCGTACCCGCTGGTGGCCTGGGTGTCACGACACTCGGGCGGAGGTCGAGTCGGCGCTGGCCTGTCGAGCCTCGGAGATCCGGACGTCGCCGGACGGTCGGCTGGTCTGGCTGAGCCGGCGGTCACCGGCGCGGCTGCGGGCAGCGCGGCCCTGGCGGTCAAGGGCGGAGTGGCGCTCCTGGCCGCCGGCGCGATCGGCGGGTTGGGATGGCAGTCGCTCACGAGCCCCTCCGGGCACCACTCCCGTCACGCGCAGCCGGCTCCGCTGGCCGCGGACCAGCGCGGCGAGAGCGCCCGGCTGGGGACGGTCGGCCCACCGGCTTCGTTCGACCTGGGCAGCATGCGGCCAACGACGCTTTCCCCGGCGGTCGGTTCGGGCGAGATCACTCCGGCCTCCGGCCAGAGGAGCCGCGCAGGCAGCGGCCCGACGTCAGGGAACTCTGGCTCCAATCATTCCGGGGCGCAACCGTTCACCGGTTCGGACCACTCGGGCGGCGGTCAGCGGTCTGGCGGCGGCGACGGTGGGGGCGACCGAGCCGGGAACTCCGGCAGCCGCAGCTCGGGGTCCGATGGCCAGCAGTCCGGTGGCGGTGGCGGTGGTTCCACGTCACAGTCCAGCCAGTCGTCGGACGGGGGAGGCGGCTCTGACGGTGGCTCGCAACCGCCGGCGGCGCCCGTGACCGCGTCCGGCGCGACCACCTCGAGCGATGGCGGCTCCCACGAAAGCTCAAGCGCCCCCAGCACCCCAACCACCCCGCGCGTAGGCGATAACTAGGCGGAGGCCGCTAGAGCTGGCCGCGCCCGGCGCTCGCTGAGCGGCGAATGGCCTGGGCCGCCGCGTCAGGTGCACCCGTGCCCGGCGGGGTGCCTCGGGGTGGCAGTTCACGCCATAAAAGTGGACCGACTTGGTCAGACACGCGGATGATGCCCGCGTCTACGAGCAGATCTGGGAGGACGAGGACGTCGATCCTGGGTCATCTGCCGGAGCGAGGACCAGGACACCGGCATTCACGACCATGACGAATCCGCAGCCGCGGTCGCGGTGATCTCAGGCCATACCGCAGGGCGCTCGCTCACCTGCTGCCTCGCCCGTTCCGCCCGCTGAACGTGTCGGTCTGGCTGTGGCAGTTGGGGCAGAGGAGCTGGAGGTTCCCCACCCGATTGTCGAGGCGATCGCCGTTGATGTGGTGGAGGGCAACCGAGAGGTGCTGCCCACACCATTCGGAGATCCCGCACCGCTCGCAGCTGCCGTCTTTGAGCCCGGCTTGGAGCAGGCGCGTCTTCAGGTGGCCGCGGTTGCGCCGGGTATCGGGAGCAAACACCTCAGCTAGTGGGCGAAACGCCGGCCGGGGCGTGATCTTGCCTCGTTTCACTGCGCCGCTCCACGCCCAGGTGCTGAAGCCGAACACTTTGGCGCACGCCCGGACGCTGTGCCCTTCGTCGTAATAGGCCTGGACCATCGCCCAGTCTACGCGCCGGGCAAAGCGTTCGTCCATCCTCTCCCCAAGCTGGCGCGCGTGATACGAGACCGTTGACTTGGCCAGTCCGAGCCGACGGGCGACCTCGGAACGGTCAATCCCCTGAGCGAGGAGCTGGCCGACGAGTTCCCGGGTTGGCACCGCGCCCGAGGGCCGTCGACGCGGCTGGGGCTTTGAGTTCGTGGTCGCCTGTCCGGCCTCGCGTCGCCGGAGGTGGTAGTGCACAGTGGACTGGGCAACGTTGAGCCGGTGAGCAATGAGCGTCGGGCTCACGCCCTGGGCATGAAGGGCAAGAATCTGTGTGCCGACGTCCGTCATGGGAACACATGTTCGCACTGAGTGCGGACGGAACCAACCGCCGTTACCACTCGCCAGCGCGCTATCTTCAGGGCCGACTTGTGCCTACCTGCTGGCTCGGCGCAAGGTCGATGCGGATTGGTGTAATTGGCAGCACGGCGCACTCTGGATGCGTTAGTCCTGGTTCGAGTCCAGGATCCGCAGTGGGCAAATCTTCCGTGGAATCAGCGTTTCTGCGCCTCGAAGGGGGAGCGGCGCGGGGCAGCTGACCGGCGGCGACGAACGAGATCCAGGTTCGAATCGCGACCCCCGATTCCGCCGCCCCTAAACCCCCACCCCGACAATCGCCCGGGCGATATCGCCGCCCACTCGCGGCCACTGGCTGGGTGGGGCGGCGCCGACGATCACGGCGGTGGTGCGCCGGCCGGTGACGAT
>DATKRM010000227.1:0-15139 GCA_035532195.1 Solirubrobacteraceae bacterium | reverse complement strand
AACCTCCCGTCGGCGGCCACCTGCCGCACCAGGTGCAGAGGAGCGCCCAGTTGCTTGGCCGCGGTGGCCAGCTCGGCGTCATCGAGGCCGGTCAGCCGCCGTATCTCCGAGCGGATCAGCCGCAGGTGCCGCACGGCTTCGACGATGTCGCCAGTGCCTGCCTCGCCCTTGGAGCGGATCATGGCCGCTCCCTCGCCGAGCCGCCGCAGGGCTTCGCCCAGGTTGGTGGCTCCGCACACGAACGGGACTCTGAACGCCCACTTGTCGATGTGGTTGGCCTCATCAGCTGGGGTTAGCACTTCCGACTCGTCTACATAGTCGACTTCCAGCGCCTCCAGAACCTGCGCCTCGGCGAAATGGCCGATCCGGGCCTTGGCCATCACCGGGATCGTCACCCCCTCCTGGATGGCGCGAATCATCTCCGGATCGGACATCCGCGCCACGCCGCCGTCCCGCCGGATGTCGGCCGGAACTCGCTCCAGAGCCATCACCGCGGAGGCGCCGGCATCCTCGGCGATCTTGGCCTGACCAGGCGTCACCACGTCCATGATCACGCCACCCTTGAGCATCTCGGCCAGGCCGGCTTTGACCGTGAACGTAGCCTCGTCGCGCGGGGACTCAAGCTCGTCGGCCATGCGCCGCAGTGTAGCCCGCGGGTAGCGTGTGTCCGATGGACGACTGTGTGTTCCGGCCGCTGTCCGAGGGGCGGTTCGAAGCCACCGAGCTGGCCCGCGGGCCGTGGGATCCGCAGGCCCAGCACGGCGGAGCAACCGCGGCGCTGCTGATGCGGGAGTTCGAGCGGCTCGCCGGTGGTGAGGACTTAGCCCTGGCCCGCGTGACCTATGAGCTGCTCCGGCCGGCGCCGTTGGCGGAGCTCGACGTGGCGGCTGAGGTGGTGCGGCCGGGCAAGCGGGTCCAGCTGCTGGAGGGGTCGATCCGCAGCCCGGACGGTACGGAGATCGTCCGGGCCCGGGCGCTGCGCATACGTCCGGCGCAGCTGAACGGCGCCTCCCCTACCGAGGTGGTGCCACCCCCGGCCGGGCCCCAGGCCGGCCAACACCGACCGCCGGGGTTCACGGCGCCGGCGTCGCCCACGTTCTTCCCCAATGCCATCGAGATCCGGTTTGTGGCCGGCGCATTCGGCGGTGGTCCGGCGACCGGCTGGTTTCGACTCAAGGTCCCGCTGGTGGCGGGCGAGGACGCCTCGCCCCTGCAGCGGCTGGCCGCGGCGGCCGACTTCGGCAACGGGATCAGCACGGTGCTGCAGTGGGACGAGCACCTGTTCATCAATCCTGACCTCACGGTGTACCTGGACCGCGAACCGGGCGGCGAATGGATCGGGCTGGAGTCCCGGACCACGCTGGCCGCCGGTGGCATCGGCACCGCGGAGAGCGTGCTGTATGACCAGCGAGGACGCGTGGGCCGCGCCATCCAGGCCCTGCTGGTGGCCCCGCGCTAACGCTCGCGCAGGTACGACAGAAGCCCCCCGGCCACCAGAATCTGCCGCTCGTGCTCTGAGAAGTCGTGGCCCAGGGCCAGATCCGCTCCGGTGTCCTCGATCCGCGCGGTGATCGTCTCGGCCCCCGACTCCAGCTCCTGGCGAAGCTGTGGGAGCTCCCAGGTCTGCCCCACCTCGGCCTGGTCGTAGTCAGCGGGATCGTCGAACAGGAGCGCCACGATTCCCTGCGCGATCAGGTTGCGCCGATGGATGCGGGCAAACGACTTGGCGATCACCGCCTTGACGCCGAGGAACAGTGGGGCCAGCGCCGCGTGCTCGCGGGACGAGCCCTGGCCGTAGTTGTCTCCCGCCACGATGAAGCCGCTCCCCCAGTCCTTGAGGCGCTTGCGGAACTCGGGGTCGCGGATGCGCAGCGTGAACTCGGCGATCGCGGGCACGTTCGAGCGGTAGGCCATCACCTCGACGCCATCCGGGGCCAGGTCGCCGGTGGAAATGTTGTCGGGCTGAACGGTGGCGATCCGGGCTCTCAGCGCATCGCCCAGCGGTTGGTGCTGCGGCGGGCGCTTGATGTTGGGGCCGCGCGGGATCTCGATCCGGTCCGCTTCTGACGCGTCGGCCGGCGGGAAGATGTGCACGTCTTCGACGTACGGGCGCAGCTCGGGCATCGGCAGCAGCTCCGGAGGCTCTCCGTACTCCCGGGGGTCCTGGATCTGGCCGGTGAGCAGCGAGGCGGCCGCCACGGCCGGAGAGCAGAGATAGACCGAATCATCTGGGGTGCCGGACCGGCCGGGAAAGTTGCGGTTCATGGTGCGCAGCGAGTTGGCCCCTGACGGCGGGGCCTGGCCCATTCCCACGCAGGGGCCACACACGGGTTCGAGCATCCGCACGCCGCCGTCCGACAGCTGCCGGTACACCCCCGACTCGGCGATCGCCGTCAGGATCTGACGTGAGCCGGGTGTCGCCGTGGCCGCGAGGTCCGGGTGGACGATCTGACCGCCCCGGTCGGCCAGGATCGCCGCCGGCAGGGCCAGGTCGTCGTAACCCGAGTTGACCGAGGACCCAATACACACCTGGGCCAGCGGCGTCCCGGCCACCTCCTCCACGGGCACCACGTTGTCCGGGTTGTGCGGCTTGGCCACCAGCGGCCCCAGCTGGTCCAGGTCGATCTCGACGCGCTCGTCGTAGTTCGCCCCAGCCTCCGGGGCGAGCTCGAGGAAGTCCACGGCCCGGTCCTGGAGCTCCAGCCAGCCGCGCGTTTGGTCGTCGGCCGGAAACACCCCGGCGGTGCCTCCCAGGTCGGCGATCATGTTGGCAATCGTGGCCCGCTCGGGAATCGACAGCTCGGCCGTCCCGGGCCCGCTGAACTCCAGCACCTTGTTCTTGCCCCCGCTCGTGGTGAGGCGCCGCAGGAGCTCCAGGATGATGTCCTTGGCCTGGACCCAGGGGCGCTGAAGCGATCCCTCGAGCCACACCTCGACCACCGCCGGGCAGGCGATCTCGAACGGGTATCCACCCAGCACCACCGCCACATCGAGCCCGCCGGCCCCGATGCCGATCATCCCCAGGCAGCCGGCCTGGGTGGTGTGGGAGTCCGCCCCCACCAGCGTGTGGCCCGGCTTGCCGTAGCGCTCCATATGGATGTAGTGGCTGATCCCGTTGCCCGGCCGGGAGAAGTGCAGCCCGTACTTGCGGGCCAGCGCCTGGAGCATCCGGTGGTCGTCCGGGTTCTTGTAATCCAGCTGGACCACGTTGTGGTCCACGTACTGGACCGCGCGCTCCACCTTGACTCGCGGGACCTCGAGCTCCTCGAACTGCATCAGCGCCATGGTGCCGGTGGCGTCCTGAAGCAGCGCCTGGTCGATGCTCAGCGAGATCGGCCGGCCGGGTTTGAGCTCGCCCTCGACCAGGTGCTGTTCGAGGATCCGGCGGGTGAGGCTCGACGGCACCTGACTAACCGTAGCTCGCCCGCGCGCGGGCCACGAGCTCGCCGCCGGCCCGAGCGGTTGCGGCGTCGCGCGAGGCCTCGAGCTGCAGAAAGGTTCCCACGGGTGCAGGTGCCTCGAACTCGATCTCGATCCCCCGCAGCCCGTCTCCTCCGGCTAGGGCCATCGCCTCGACCAGCGCCGCGGCCACGATGCCGGGATGGGCCACTCCGCGCTCGGGCCCCTGGTGGTCCTGCTTGAGAAAGCAGCGTCCGGCCACGCCGCCCCCGTCGGCGGGCCGGAGCTCGGCCAGCAGGCCGAACAGGTTGGCCCGCCCGCAGCCGAAGCACAGCTCGTGATGGATCAGCGGCTCGGGCCCAGCCTTCGGGTCACCTCCGCGGGCCATCCTGGCCCGCGTCCTTATCTAGTCGGGCGGCCTCCGGCCGCCCTTAACTGTTCGGGCTTCGCCCTCACTTCAGCCGGAAGGCCTTGATCCGCACGTCGTACTGCTGCGCGTCCCGCGAGTAGACGCCGTAGGCCAGCGCCTGGATCAGCGACAGCAGCGCGGTGTGCGAACGCACAAACGCGGGCGTGTTGGACGAGTAATACAGGCGGATGCGGGCCAACCGGGCCACCTCGGACAGCGTCGCGTCGGTGATGGCCAGCGTGGGTGCCTTGCGGTGGCGGGCCAGCTTCATGGTTCGCGTGATCAGCGGATGGGGCCGACCCGCGGACAGGCCGATGACCAGCGTCGCCTCGTCGATCCGGCTCAGCCGGCCCAGAGCCTCCTGCGACGGGCTGGCCACGATCTCGGCCCGCAGGTCCAGCAGCATCAGCAGGTGCCGGAGGTAGCTGGCGAAGAACGCCATCTGGTCCGTTCCCGCGATCAGCACCTTCTCGGCCGAGACGATCGCGTCGATCGCCGCCTCCACGGCGGAGCGCGACAGCTTGTGCGCGGTGTCCTCCACGTTCACGTGGTCAGCCGCCAAGGCGCCCTCGAACTCCGTGTGGTCGAGCGAGAACAGCGGCGTAACGGCGCTGGTGCTGCCCACCCCGGGGGCCCGCCGGCGGTACTCGTCCCGAGCCGCCTGCTGGAGCTCAGGGAAGCCTTCGAAGCCCAACGCTTGGGAGAACCGCACGACCGTGCTGGACGACGTGCTCGCCCGCTTGGCCAGCTCCTCGGCGGTTTGGAAGGCCGCCTCGTCCAAGTGGTCGACGATGTACTGGGCCACGTCCTTCTGCGAGCGGGAGAACTCCTCGAACCGCGAGCGGATGTAGGCCGACAGGGCCTGGCGGGTGGGTGACTCCGTCGCGGTGTTGCTCGATCCCGAGGCGCGAGTGGTGCTCGATCCGGGGACGCGAGTGGTGCTGACGGTCTGCTTCATGGGCAGGCCAGTCATTCGACGCCTGCCCGGGGGCTTCCTTCAGGAAGTGGGTTGATCCGCTTCCTGATTCTGCTTTCGCTCGGCCAGAACCTCGCCCACGATGTAGACGATCAGCACGTTGACTATCACGCCGACGCCGAGGAACGTGGCCAGCAGCGCCAGAGTCTGTCCCAGAGCCTCTGAAGACATCATCATGAGCCTACAAGACGCCGCCACTGGTAGCGTCGCCCGGCAGGCAGGCCCCGTAGCTCAGTGGTAGAGCAGCCGGCTCATAACCGGTCGCGCCCAGGTTCGAATCCTGGCGGGGCCACTGGGCGAGTCGTGGGCGGGTGGTGGGTGGGTGGTGGGCGGGGTGGTGGGCGGGGTGGTGGGCGGGCCGCAAATCACCGGTGGACCAGCTCTCCCAGCGCCTTCCGCAACGCCTTGCGATCCACCTTCCCCACCCCGGTCAGGGGCACCTCGTCCACCACGTGAATCTGCCGCGGGTACTTGTATCCGCCGATTCGCTCCCGGCCCCATTGCACCAGCTCCTGGCTGGTGGCCTGGGCGGCCGGTCGCAGAGAGACGAACGCCACCACCTCCTCCCCGCTCACCTCGTCGGGCCGCCCGATCACCCCGGCGCGCTCGATCGCCGGGTGCTCCAGCAGCGCGTCCTCCACGTCCCTTGGGTAGACGTTGAAGCCGCCGCGGATGATCAGATCCTTCTTGCGATCGACGATGAACACATACCCCTGGTCGTCGACGTAGCCGAGGTCTCCGGTGTGCAACCAGCCGTCGCGCAGCGCCTCCTGGGTCGCCTCCGGCGAGTGCCAGTAGCCCTGCATTACCCCCGGTGAGGCGGCGCAGATCTCCCCGACCTCGCCCGGCGGTAACGGCCGCATCTCGTCGTCCAGGATCCGCACCTCAGTTCCCGGCACCGGCAGCCCCACCGACCCCGGCTTCTCGCGACCTACCGGGTTGGTGGCGATCAGTGCCGCCGTCTCGGTCAGGCCGTAGCCCTGGCGAATGCTGACCGACGGGACCCGCCGCGTGAACTCGTCGGCCACCTGAGGAGCCAGCGGAGCCCCGCCCGACGACAAGTAGCGCAGGGAACTGAGGTGGCGGTCCTCCAGCGGCTGCGAGAGCAGGATCTGGAGCATCGTGGGCACGACCGCCGTCTGCTGGAGCTGGTGCTGCTCGATCATGTCCAGGAACAGCTGCGGATCGAACCAGCGCAAGAGGACGCCGACTCCCTGCTCGGGGTTATGCAGTCCGGCGATCGTCACCAGGAGCCCGTAGGAGTGCGATAGCGGCAGCGTGGCCAGCCCGCGGTTGACGCCGGGCACGTAGGCCGCGGCCTGCGCCGCGCAGCCCGCGTAGTCCAGGTTGGCGTGGCTGAGCATCACGCCCTTCGCCTGACCGGTCGTCCCGCCGGTGTACATGACGGCGGCCAAATCGTCATCGCCGCGCGGGACGATGGCCTGCGGCTCGGCCCGCTCGAGCTCCTCCAGGCCGGTGAAGTCCTCGACCTGGCCGGTGGCGATCAGGTGGCGGACACTGGCCACACCGGCGCTGGCCTCGCGGGCCTTATCGGCGAATTCGGCGCTGGTGATCACGGCCGCCGCCTCGGCGTCGGCGATCACGTGGTGCAGTTCGGTCCCGGAGAGCAGGAAGCTGGCCGGCGTGACCACCGCCCCGGCGCGCCACAGCGCGTGGTAGACGATCCCCACCTCGGGCGAGTTGGCCATGGTCACCACCACCCGGTCGCCCGGCGCGATGCCCAGTTGGGACAGCCCGGCGGCCAGCCTCCGGCCCCGCTCGAACAGCTCGCCGCTGCGGTGCCAGCGACCCTCGAACAGCAGCGCCTCGTAGTCGCCCTTGGCCGCGAACGACCGCTCGGCCAGCGCAGCCAGGTTGCGCTCGCCGAGGCTGGTCACGGCAGGTGCTCGTAGGCCGGGATGGTCAGGAACTCGATTAGATCCTCGGAGAGAGCGACCCGCTCGAACAGCCCCCGTGTCTCGTCGGGCCGGCCGGCCTGCCAGGTCTCATCCCCCACCGCCTGGCGAATCCTCGCAGTCTCCTCGTCGAGGATCTGGCGCACGAGCTCTGCGGTCACCGGACGCCCGTCCGGAAGCTTCACCGCGTGGCGGACCCACTGCCAGATCTGGGTGCGGGAGATCTCGGCCGTGGCCGCGTCCTCCATCAGCGAGTTGATGGCGGCAGCGCCCCGGCCGGTGAGCCAGAACGACAGGTACTGGAAGCCCACGTTCACGTTGGTGCGTAAGCCTGCCTCGGTGAGCTGGCCCGGAGTCGACGCCAGGTCCTGGAGCTCGGCTGGCGTGACGTGGACGTCGTCGCGCCGGCGCTCCAGCTGGTTGGGCGAGCCACCAAGTCCCTGCTCGAACACCTCGCGGGCTACCGGCACCAGGTCCGGATGCGCGACCCAGGTTCCGTCGTAGCCCTGGGACACCTCGCGCTGCTTATCCGCCCGCACCCCGGCCAGGGCCTGCTCGTTGCGCTCCGGGTCCTGGCGCGAAGGGATCAGCGCGGCCATCCCGCCCATCGCGTGCGCGCCCCGGCGGTGACAGGCCGCGGCCAGCAACTCGGTGTAGGCCCGCATGAACGGCACGGTCATGGTCACCTCGCCGCGATCGGGCAGCACCATTTCCGGCCGGTCGGCGAAGCACTTGATGGCCGAGAAGATGTAGTCCCAGCGGCCCGCGTTCAGGCCGGCCGAATGTTCGCGCAGCTCACACAGGATCTCGTCCATCTCGAACGCAGCCGGCAGCGTCTCGATCAGGACGGTGGCCCGGATCGTGCCGGTGGGGAGCCCAGCCGCCTGCTCGGCGAAGTCGAACACGTCGTTCCACAGCCGGGCCTCCAGGTGCGACTCCATCTTGGGCAGGTAGAAGTAGGGGCCCGAGCCCTGGGCCACCAGGCGCCGGGCGCAGTGAAAGAAGAACAGCCCGAAATCGAACAGCGAGCCTGACATCGGCTCCCCGCTCACGAGCAGGTGGCGTTCCGGCAGGTGCCAGCCGCGCGGGCGCACCAGGAGCGTGGCCGGGGCCTCGCCCAGCTCGTAGTGGCGTCCGTCGGAGCCGGTGTAGGTGATCCTGCCGTCGACCGCATCCCGGAGGTTGATCTGGCCCTCCACCATGTTCCGCCAGGTGGGGGCGTTGGCGTCCTCGAAGTCGGCCATGAAGCCGTCGGCCCCCGAGTTGAGCGCGTTGATCATCATCTTGCGGTCGGTGGGACCGGTGATCTCAACCCACCGCTGGCGCAGGTCGGGCGGGGCCGGGGCAACCTGCCAATCGCCTTGACGGACATCCTCGGTTTCAGGCCGGAAGTCGAGCATCTCGCCCGCACGGAGCGCCCGGCGGCGCTCCACTCGGCGCTCGAGCAACTCGCGGCGGCGGCCCCCGAACTCCCGCTGGAGCTCGGCCGCGAACTCCAGAGCATCGGGGGTCAGCACCTGCTCGAACCCTGAGTCGATCGATCCCCGAAGCTCGAGGTTGGTCTGGGTGGTCATCGGCCAAATCCTCGCAGGTGGGATTGCCGGTGGGCCCGGCGCGTATTGGGCAGCAGTCGTCCGAGCTCGAACGCGCACGCGCCCAACGCGTCGAGCAGCGCGAATGACGCGGCCTCGCGGTCGCCCCGGCCGGCCGCGCGAAGTGCGGTGGCCGCGTACCGGGCCAGCCGGGCCGTGAAGCCGGCGACCGAGGGCGCAGGGAACTCGCCCGGCCAGTGGCGGTTGACCCAGGCCGCGCCGCTCCCGTGTACGGCCAGCTGCTCCAGCCAGGCCCGGATGGTCTCCCGCCCGCGATGGCGCGCCAGCGCTCCGGGCCGCGATTCGATTCCCCACCCGGCGCGCTGCAGGCGAAAGCACAGGTCGGCGTCCTCGCCCGCCCGGGCGGTCTCCACGAACCCGCCAACCTCCTGGAACGCCCGCCGGCGGACCGCGCAGTTGACGGTCTGCGCATAGGGCAGCTGGCGTCGCTCGAGCGTGGTCTGCTGGCTCAGATGGGCTCGGGCCACGGCGTGCCGGGCCACGATCCCGCCGGCTGGGGCCACGTCGCGAACCGCCCCGGCCAGAACGGCTGTGTGCTCGTCCGGAGGCGGCTGCAGATAGGCATCGATCAGATCCGGCGCGGGCTGGGCGTCGGCATCGAGGAACACCAGCCACTCGCCACGCGCTTCGCGGGCGCCCCGGTTGCGGGCGAACGCCGGGGTCCGGACGGGGTCCCGGCGGTTGTCGGCGATGATCAACTCGTCGTCGGGGCCCAGGATGAGCGCGTCCAGAGCGCTGCGAAGCCGCGCCTGCTCAGCGTCTGAGCCGACGAACGGGACGATCACCGATACGGCCGGCCGCAGCTCGACCGAGCTGGCACGGCGCTCGCTCTGGTCCACGCCAGAAGTATCGAGGCTGGTTAGCCGGGGACGGTCGCGCGAGGCTCGGGTTCGGCAAGGCTGGCCGCCCGGATCTGTTCGAGCGCCCACTCGTACTCGTCGTACCGGCGCACCACCCGCGTCCAGGCCCAGCCCGCACGGTGGCGGAGCTCGCGGCTGCGATCGGGGTCACCGGGACGGTGGCGCGGCTGGGGCGGCTGGGGCAGCGACCGTCGCTCGGATACCAGCTCGCGATGCTCCGCGATCGCGCGTCCCAGCTCCGACCGGGGCATCTCTTCCTCCAGCAGGCTGGCCTCGAGGTGAGTCTTGAGGATCAGCAGCTCCCGGGCCGTGGCCGGACGCGCCCGCTCCACCCGGTTACCCCCGAAGGCGAAGCGATCCCAGGCCCGGGCGAACGCGATCAGGTTCGTCCGGCCCCCGGCGCGGTGAGCGGCCAGCATCGGGCACACGCCATTGCCGTCGGAGTAGGCCCCGACGATGATTTCGTTGCCCCGGATGCCCTCGAGCATGGCCACCCGGGTGGTTCGCGGCAGGCAGTCAATGGCCAGCCGCAGGTCCTCGATCGTCGCTCTGCGTCGTCTTCGCATAGGGTTTCACCGCCTCCCGCACGGCGGTTCGCCGACTCTAACCGCGGTCGTCGGGCCCCACAAGCGAAGTCCTCGCCACGAAAGGAAACTTGCAGATGAAGCTCGGTGTGAACGTCGGGTACTGGGGCCTCGGGATGGGTGCGGAGGATCAGCTGACGGTGGTGCAGGAGGCCGAGCGGCTGGGGTATGACTCGGTCTGGTCGGCCGAGGCCTATGGGTCAGACGCCGCCACGGTGCTGGCCTGGCTGGCCGCTCAGACGAGCAAGATCGAGCTCGGTTCGGCCATCTTCCAGATGCCGGGTCGCAGCCCCGGACTGACCGCCATGACCGCAGCCACGATCGATCAGCTTTCCGGGGGGCGCTTCCTGCTCGGCATCGGCTCGTCGGGACCGCAGGTGGCCGAGGGCTGGCACGGGCAGCGCTTCGCCCGCCAGCTCCAGCGCACGCGCGAGTACGTCGCCGTGGTGCGCATGGCCCTGGACCGAGAGCGGGTGCAGTTCCAGGGCGAGACCCTCGAGCTCCCCCTGCCCGACGGGCCGGGCAAGCCGCTCAAACTGATGATCTCGCCGGTCCAGGAGCACATCCCCATCTTCCTGGCGGCCATCGGGCCCAAGAACACGGCACTGGCTGGGGAGATCGCCGACGGCTGGATTCCCACCTTCTTCTCGCCCGAGCACGTGGCTCAGTTCCGCGAGCTCCTCCAGGAGGGCGCGGATCGGGCGGGCCGCTCGCTAGACGGGTTCGAGATCGCCCCGACGGTTCAGTCCTACGTATCCGATGACCTCGACACCGCCCGCGACCTGATGCGCCCGGTGCTGGCCCTGTACATCGGGGGAATGGGCTCACGCAAGCAGAACTTCTACAACCGGATCATGCAGCGCTACGGCTTCGTCGACGAGGCCAAGGGGATCCAGGACCTGTACCTGGACGGCAAGAAGGACGAGGCGGCGGCCGCCATCCCGACGACGCTGATCGACATGGTCACGCTGGCCGGGCCGCGAGACGTCGTGCGGGACCGGCTGGCCGCGTTCCGTGACGCCGGGGTGGGCACGCTGATGGTCTCCCCCATGGCCTTCACGGTCGAGGACCGGATCGAGCAGCTGCGCGCGGTGGCCGAGCTGGCCGCTTGACGTCGGGCACCGGCGCGACCAAGCCCTCCGGCGCCACCCGGCCCTGCGGCGCCAGCCCACCAGCCCGCCGGCTGCGCATCTTCCTGGGCGCGTTCGGCGACCCCGGTCACGCGTTCCCCATGCTGGCCCTGGGCGAGCGCCTGGCGGCCCGCGGCCACCAGGTCACGCTCGAGACCTGGGAGCGCTGGCGTGAGCACGTCGAGGCGGGCGACATGACGTTCGTGGCCGCCCCCGAGTACCCGGTGTTCCCCACCCGCGAGCGCCCGCTGCTGCCGTACGAGGCAGTCCTCCTGGCCACCGCCCAGACGCGGCCCGCCGTGGCCGCGAGCCGGCCCGACGTTCTGGTCCACGACATCCTCACGCTGGCCCCCGCCCTGGCGGCGGAGCTGGAGGGCGTGCCGGCCGCCACCTTGGTCCCTCACGTCTACCCGCTGGGCGCCCCGGGTTTCCCGCCCTACGCCTTCGGCGCCCGGCTGCCCCGGACCAGACTGGGCCGCCGGGCCTGGTCCGCGCTCGATCCGCTGTTGCAGGCCGGGCTCCGGCGGGGCCGGCGCGAGCTGAATGACACCCGAGCCCAGCTGGGGCTCCCGCCGGTGGCGCGGTTGCACGGCGGCCTCAGCGAGCGGCTGGTCCTGGTGGGGACGTTCCCCCAGCTCGAGTACCCGCGGCGCTGGCCCCACCACGTGAACGTGGTGGGGCCGCTGCTCTGGGAGCCGCCGTATCACGACGTGCAGCCGCCGCCGGGCGATGACCCGTTGGTGCCGTTGGCTCCCAGCACCGCGCAGGATCCCGAGCATCGTCTGCTCCGGGCAGCGGTGAGCGGACTGGGTGGCGAGCCGGTGCGGGTACTGGCCACCTGGAACCGCCGGCCGCTAGACCGGCCGCTGGCCGTGCCGGCCAACGCGCGCCTGGTGGAGTGGGTGTCCTACTCGCGCACGATGCCGCGCTGCGCGCTTGTCATCTGCCACGCCGGTCACGGCACGTTGGTCCGGGCGCTGGCCAGCGGGTCCCCAGTGCTGGCCGCGCCTCACGCCGGCGACATGGCCGAGAACGCGGCCCGGGCCGACTGGGCCGGGGTCGGCGTCCGCCTGCCCTGGCGGCTGCTCAGTCCCACGACGCTGCGACTGGCGCTGCGCCGGGCGCTGGGCGAGGCCGAGCTGTCCGAGCGGGCGCGGGACCTGGCGGCGTGGGCGGCCGAGCACGACGGCGCCACGCGGGCCGCGGAGCTGGTGGAGGCGCTGGCGGCTCAGCCCTCGTCGTGACCGCGGACGAACTCGATCAGCTCAGGCTCCTGGCTCTCCACCACGTCCAACCGCTCACCCGAGCAGGTGCAGAGCTCGATGACAGCGCGCTGCTCCGAGATGTCGATCGCCCGCCAGGTCGCACCGTTCAGTTCCCAGTCCCGGAGCTCGGCGATCGTCGCCGGCCGGGCCATCAGTTGACGGCCGCGGTGGGGTTGGCTGCCGGCGAGGGGTTGGTCCGCGCCCACTCCATGATCTTGTCCGAGCCCTGGATCACGGTGCCGTCGTCCATGACCAGCGCCGGGACCCAGTAGTTGCCGGTCAGCCGCTTGACCTCCCGCCGGCCCGGGGGCTGCATGAAGCTGGGCAGCGCCCCCAGCCCATGCGCCTTCTTGACCTCGGGCTCATAGCCCGCATCCTTGAGCGCGTGGTAGGCGCTTCCGCAGGGATGCCCGC
This sequence comes from Solirubrobacteraceae bacterium, assembly GCA_035532195.1. Lineage (GTDB taxonomy): Bacteria > Actinomycetota > Thermoleophilia > Solirubrobacterales > Solirubrobacteraceae > Palsa-465. Next base: position 2,573 of record DATKRM010000227.1, on the reverse strand, counting down.
CCGGCCGCGGAGCGGGTTTCCAAGTGCCGTAACAGACGTAGAGCTTCATGGTTTCTCCCGGATAGCTCTGGGGGTGGGACTCGAACCCACAACCTAACGGTTAACAGCCGTTCGCTCTGCCATTGAGCTACCCCAGATTTTGGTGTATTGAACCGGCTGGACCAGCGGCTCAGAACTGTACCGGCAACGAGGCCACGCCATGCTCGACTTCGCGGTGGCAGTTGGCACACAGAAGTACGCACTTCTGGGCCTCCGCACGGAGAGCGTCGAGCGAGTACGTGACGCCCTGACTGCTGAGAGTGAGGCGCTTGCACTCAGGATCGAGATGGTGGAACTCGAGCGCACCAAAGTCGCGTCCATAACCGCAAAGCACGCATTGCCCTCCCGATTCATCAACGAGAATCGCCTTTGCTCGCCGACGACGCTCCGTTACCCGCTCCGACCGACATCGTTTGCACCTATATGAACCGCGTCCCTCGAGGACGAAGTCCGTTTCGCCATGGTTTCTACAGTGCAACTGCACTGTGAGAAATCCAGCGGCCCGCGCCGCAGCGCGAGCATGTCCATATCGGCTGCCGCGGAGATGTTGTGTGCTCAGCCCATATACCCGCAGCCAGTGCCGCACTGTCGCCTTGCTCCGCGCAACCGCCTCCGCTATCTCAGCGATCGTCAGCCCAGCCTCCACCAGCTCCTCTAACCGCTCTCGATCGATCCCGCCCTTAGCCGCGTGCCTCTCCCGGGACGGGGACTCCAAGCCGTGCTTCTTCATCCAGTAGGACACCGTCGACGGGTCCTTGCCGAACCGCTTGGCGATGCGCTCGATGCTGAATCCCTGGTTCAGCAACAACTGCAATGACTCCTTCTCCATGTCCATCCTCCCGCTTCTTGTCTCGAACATATGTTCGCATAGCCAGCGGGACGGACCGGTCAGAGTCAGACTGGCCAGCGAGGACGAGAAAGCGGCTCTGTGGCCCCGCCTGCTCGAGATCTGCCCCACCTGGCCGGACTACACCCAGCGCACCGACCGCGGCTTCCGCGCGTGTTACCTCGAATCCGTCTAGACGTGGAGTAGGATCGGCGCCGGGGAGAGGCCGTCATCAAAGAGGGGCTCATGGCCGATTCAGCCGATCTCACAACCGAGGCGGGCGCAGGCGCGGCGAGCGGGCCGGCCGCGACTCCGACGGGAACCCCAGGCGCGACCACCACCACCGCCGCCGTTTCGGCCCGCGACGTCACGCGCCGTTACGGCGAAGGCGCGACGGTCGTGGATGCCCTGCGTGGCGTGTCGCTCGACGTCCGGCGCGGGGAGCTCGTGGCGGTGATGGGACCGTCCGGGTCCGGCAAGTCGACCCTCATGCACGTGCTGGCCGGACTGGACAAGCCGACCAGCGGCAGTGTCACGATCGCTGGAATCGAGATCACGCAGCTCGACGATGCCCGGCTCACGCAGTTGCGCCGCCAGCACGTGGGCTTCGTGTTTCAGTTCTTCAACCTCCTCCCGATGCTGACCGCGCAGGAGAACATCGTCCTGCCGCTGTCGATTGCCTCGCAGAAACCCGACCAGGCCTGGCTGGATGGCCTGCTGGACAGAACCGGGCTGCGCGCCCGGGCCCAGCACCGCCCAGCCGAGCTGTCGGGAGGCGAGCAGCAGCGGGTGGCCATTGCCCGGGCGCTGGTCACACGCCCCACCATCCTGTTCGCCGACGAGCCGACCGGGAACCTCGACTCCAAGACCAGCGGCGAGATCCTGGATCTCCTGCGCGACTCAGCCCAGGCCTATGAGCAGACGATGGTCATGGTCACGCACGACCCCCGGGCCGCCGCCATCGCCGACCGCATCCTTTTCCTGGGCGACGGCCTGATCGTCAAGGAGCTGGAAGGCGCCACCGGCGAGGACGTGCTCGAGGTGATGAGCACTCTGCAGTGACCAAGGTCGCGCTCAAGGGGCTGCTGGGACGCAAGCTACGCGCCAGCCTGACGGCGATCGCCATCGTCCTCGGCGTGGCCATGGTCAGCGGCACCTACATCCTCACCGACACGATTCGCGCCGCGTTCTCGACCGTGTTCACCTCGGCCTACAAGAACGCCGACGCCGTGGTCACCGGTCAGAACGCCATCTCCACCGGGAACGGAAACGACTCTCGCGGACAAACGCCTTCACTCCCGGCCTCGCTGTTGACCCAGATCCGCGCGCTGCCCCAGGTCGGACAAGCCTCGGGCAGCATCTCCGACCAGGCCCAGCTGGTGGGCCACGACGGCAAAGTTATCTCGCGCGGCGGCGCTCCCGGGCTGGCGTTCAGCTACAGCCCCAGCGCGCAGCGGTTCAACCCGCTCACGCTGGCCAGCGGGAAATGGCCCGCCGGACCCGACCAGGTCGACATCGATGCCGCCACGGCCAGCAGGCAGAACTTCAAGATCGGACAGACCATCGGGGTGATCGCTCGCGGCCCAGTGCGGCAGTTCCGCATCGTAGGCACGGTCAAGTTCGCTGGCGTCTCCTCTCTGGGCGGCGCGTCGATGGCGATCGTCACGCTGCCCACAGCGCAACAGCTGTTCCACAAGCAGGGCCGACT
>DATKRM010000226.1:0-9432 GCA_035532195.1 Solirubrobacteraceae bacterium | reverse complement strand
CTCGATCGCGTCGCGCTGGTCGGGCGTCTCGGTGTAGGGGAACGCGTCCTCGAATTCCCGCTGCCAGTCGGTGTCGGCGGGGAACGGGTGACCCTCGCGGCGCTTGCGTTCGGCGTACAGCGTGAGCAGTTCTCCGGCCAGCTCCTGGGCGGCCCGGCGGGCCCGGGCCTTGAGCGTCTCCCAGCGGGTGCCCCCCAGCTTGGACAGCGGCGGATGCTCCGCCCCCGGTGGGCGGGTACCCCAATACTTGCTGATCTTGGCCAGCTGATCCACGGGCACGAACACCCTGTCCGAGCCGGCGTACTCCAGGTACAGGTAGTCGCGCGTGACCCCGGCCACGGTCTTGGTGTCAAAGCCCGCGAACCGGGCCACCCCGTGGTCCTCGTGGACCACGATGTCGCCCGAGCGCAGCTCGGCGAAGCTCCGCAGGACCCCGCGGCGGGATCGGGTCCCGCCCGCCCGCTCGGGGGCGGCCCGGCGGCGGCGCAGCAGCCGGTGCTCGGGGATCACCGCGAGGTGGAACTGGGGCGCGATGAAGCCCTGCTGCAGCTGGGCTTCGACCAGGGTGATGGGGCCGGCCTTGGAGGCCGGCCCGGTGGATTCGACTTCGTCCAGCCACTGCACGGCGAGCCTGCCCAGGTTGTAGGCGAACCGCTCGCCCTCGCCCCGGCGGGCGAAGGCCAGCACCGTGTGGTAGCCCGACCGGGCCAGCTTCTCCAGCTCGGGCTCCGCCTCCTTCATGCCCCGGGCCTGAACGTCTGCACCCTGGGCCCGGAACGAGTACTCCTGGTCCTGGTCGAGGCTGGACAGGCGGATGCGGGCCCGGGCCTCCAGCACGGCCTGGATCGCGTCCGGGTCGACGTACAGATGGCCCGCGTCGGCGTCGTGGAAGGCCGTGACCACGTCCGACCAGTGGTCGGCCAGCGCCGGGGCCACGTCCTCCTCGCCGGCGATCAGGATGTCGGCCGTGTCGGGAACCAACTCCAGGAACGGATGGAAGTCCTCCACCGGCAAGAGCTCGGCGATGTCGGGGCGGTCGGCCTCGTCCTCCAGGGCGGCGATCTCGGCCAGCTCCCGATGCTCCTCGGCCAGCTCGGCCGCCGGGGCGATCTCCACCGTCTCGGCGTCGCCCAGCGAGCGTTGGGTGAACGTCGAGAACCAGCGCAGGGACTCGATCTCATCCCCGAACAGCTCCACCCTCACCGCCCGGTCCTCGGTGGCCGGGAACACGTCCAGCAGCCCGCCGCGGATGGCGAACTGGCCCCGGTCCTCCACCTGGTCCACGCGCTCGTAGCCCGCGCTCACCAGGTCACGGGCGGTCTCGTCCAGGTCCAGCAACTCGCCGGCGGTCAGCGTGAACCCGTGGGGCCGCAGCCTCGGGTCGGGCACCTTCTCCGACAGGGCGACGGCGCTCACCACCACCACCGGGGCTTCGCCGCCCATCAGCGCGTCGAGCGCGGCGATCCGCAGTCCGACCAGGTGCGGCGGCGGGGCCAGATGCGACTGGTAGGTCACGCCCCGGCTGGGGTAGTAGCGCACGATGCGGGGCTCGAGCCAGGTCTTCAGGCCGGCGGCCAGGTCCCGGGCCGCGCGGTCGTCCCCGGCCACCACGATCGCTGGGCGCTCCGGCGCCTCCTCCAGGAGCGCCGCGCCCAGGTAGGCCCGCAGCGACTGGGACACAAACGCGCGGCCGCCCTCGCGGGCCAGCCTGGCCGTCTGTTCGTCCTCCACGGCGTGGTAGAGCAGTCGCCTTAGCATCTGCTCTCAGTCTAGGTTCGCGCCCTGAACCAGCCGCTCCGCCTCGTCTGCCGCCCGCTGCACCACCGCCGCGACCTCGTCCGGCGGCTCCCGGAACCGGCCCAGCACATACGCCGCCACCCTGTCCGGATCGGTCGTGGGCGGGCGTCCCACCCCGATCCGCACCCGGGCAAAGTCAGCCGAGCCCAGCCCCTGCCGCAGCGATTTCAGGCCGTTGTGGCCGGCCAGCCCGCCGCCCACCCGAGTTCGAATCTCCCCGAATGGCAGGTCGATCTCGTCGTGTAGGACGAGCACGTGGTCCAAGTCGAGCTTGAACGCGCCGCGGGCCGGGCCCACCGACTGCCCGGCCTCGTTCATGTAGGTCTGGGGCAGCAGGACCGCCACCCGCGGGGATTTGGTCCCGCCCGCCCCGGCGCGGCCCTCGGTCAGCAGCCCGCGGTACTTCGACTTGGCCTTCGGCAGCCCCCAGCGGCCGGCCAGCGTGTTCGCGACCTCGAAGCCGATGTTGTGGCGGGTGCCGGCGTACTCCGCACCGGGGTTCCCGAGTCCGACTATGAGCCAATCGACAGCAGGATGACTCACGCGCGGCCCCGTTAGGCGAGGCAGGATGCCGAGCGGGCCGCGGGCGTGAGCGCCCCCGCGGCCGGGAAAGCGCACCTACTCGCCCTCGCCCTCGCCTTCGCCGCCATCCTGGCCTTCGCCGTCCTCGGCTTCGCCCTCCTCGGCACCGTCGCCCTCGCCCACCAGTTCGGTCTCCGATTCGATTTCGGTCGCCTCCTCGACCTGGAGCCGGGGTGGGGTCACGGTGGCGATCACGGTCTCCGGCTCGGTGACGATCGTCACCGCGGCCGGCGCCCGGAGAGACTCGACCGTGAGCGTGTCGCCGATCACCACCTGGCTGACGTCGAGCTCGAGCAGGTCGGGGATGTCCGTGGGCAGGGCCTCGATCAACACCTCTCGGGTGACCTGCTCCAGCACACCGCCCTCCTTGACGCCGGGGGCGTCGTCACCCCCGAGCAGCTCGACCACCACGGTGGCGGTGATGGCCTGATCGAGACGGACCCGGAGCAGGTCGATGTGCACCGTGTCTCCGGTCACCGGATGGCGGACCAGCTCCTTCAGTACCACCGGTGACGCCTTGCTTGAATCGATGCTCAGATCCATGACCGCGCCGGCGTGGGCCAGGGCCAGACGCAGCTCGCGGGACTCCACCTGGAACGAGATCGGGTCCTCGCCGCCGCCGTACACCACGCCGGGCACGTGGCCCGATCGGCGCAGCCGCCGGACGGGGCGGGATCCGTGTGCCTCCCGGGACTGGACCTCAAGCGATGTGGTGGCGGTCGTAGCCATGCGGCGCCCGATGGTAGCGAGGCGGTTTGGCCGACCGCGGCTGCGCGGTAACCTTTCGCTATGACGGGCGAGGCTCAGCTGATGCTGGTAGTCGTCGGAATGCACTTCCTCGGCCTGTTGTGTGCGGCGGCTCTGTTGATTCCCGCGCTGCGCGGCAGTGACCAGCCACCGCGGACCGATTCGGGCGACGACGGTTGGGGCAACCAGCGTCCGCCGACTTCGCCGCCCCCGGACCGCCCGGGCCCGGGGGTTCCGCTGCCCGACGCCGTGCCCGCCCGGGTCCGGCTGCGCGACCACGACCGGCTGCCCGATGTGCTGCCGCGCCGCCCCCGGCGCCCGGCCCGGGAGCCGGCCCGCCAGCCGACGCGCACCCCGGTTCAGTAGTTCGCCGAGCAGTCGCTGTCGCTGGGGATCCGCCGGCTGATCTTCAGCAGCTCCACGTGATAGCCGCTGATCAGGTTGCCGCCGCGGCGCACGCGCACACACTGGACGATGGGCAGCGAGCTGCCGATCCGCCAGGCCACCCGGGCCGTGCCCGTGGTCGAGCTCACGGAGAATCCGGCCGACGGGTCCAGCTGAATCACCACCACCTTGCCGGGTCGCTTCAGCGCGGCGGCGGTGGCATGCGCCCGGGCCACGCAGGCCGGGGTCTGAGCGCAGTGGCTGATTCCGGCGATCACCCCGGCCGGCTCGCCTCGGGCCTCGGCCCTCAGCACCGTCTCGATCGCCGACTGCTCCGCGCCGTTGACGGTGAACGCCCGGGCCAGCAGCACCGTGACCGCGATGAACACCGCGGCCACCAGCAGCAGGATCGGAAGCCGCAGCCAGCGCACCCGCGGCAGGCTAACCAGCCGCCGCTACTGAAGCTCCATGAACCGCGCCACCGAGGCCTCCTGATGATCCAGGCGGTCCGCCAGGGCGCGGGCCCGGGCCGCCGAGTGCTCCAGGAAGTCCTCAACGCAACGCTCGGGGTCATCCGCCAGGTGATACACGCGCGTGACGTCCTGCTGGGCACACGCGATGCCCATCGGCGGCCGGCCCTCGGCCAGCGTTCGGGCGGTGCACACCGGGGTGACCACGAGCTGCGATTCGCGAGCTACCAGGGCGGTGGGCAGCAGCCGGTGGGCGGGCAGCCGGACCGACAGCTCCACCGAGTGGTCGACCTCGACGTCCGCCCCAGCCAGATCGCCCAGCGGCTCGCGCCACACGTCGAGCACCACGTCGGCGCCCACCAGTGCGTCGCGGAGCGCGCTGGCCTGCTCCAGATACAGCTGCTCGGCCTCGTCGCGGTCGCCGGCCTCGGCCAGATCAAGGTCGCAGGGCACCCGGAGCAGCTCGCTGGCCGCCACGGTGGCGCCAGTGGCCCGGCTGCCCCAGGTCACGTACGTCTGGAGCGTCCCCAGGTCGCGGCGCCCGTGGAAGATGATCGTCACCGCGTCGGTCAGCGGGAGGCCCGCGACCTTCAGGGACACGGCCACCGACGAGGACTCGTCCAGCAGCGCCCGGCGCAGCAGCTCCTCGGCGGCACCGTCCGGACTGTGGGGATCCTCATCGGGCATGGCAACCTCGCTTAAACATTGTCCCACCGGCAGCGGCCGGACCGCCCCGATTAGCGGGTAGGCTCACCCGCCGTGAAGCTCCTCTACAAGCCGATCTCCCTGGTGGCCGGGGTCCTGGCGGCCCGGGCCGCCAAGGCGGCGTTCCAGTCGCTGTGGTCCCTGATCGACGATCGCGAGCCGCCGAAGGCCAATACCGAAGCTGCCACGCTACCGCAGGTGGTGGCAGCGGCCGTGCTGGAGGCGGCGACCAAGGCCGCCGTGGCCGCGGTGGTCAAGCGCGCGGCGGCTCAGACGTTCAGCCACCTGTTCGGCGTGTGGCCGGTCCCGGCCGAGCCGCGGGACTAGTCCTCCGTCAGCCACCGGCTGAGCGGTGCACGAATCCAGTCGGGGATTTCGGTCTTGCTCAGCGTCTGGCCGTCCACGAACACGTGGTGCAGCGTGCCCTGGGCGATCAGATCCTCCCCGCGAGCCACACGATGGTCGGTCGAGATGCTGGTGTTGCCGAGCCGGTTGATTCCAATCTCCAGACGCAGCTCGTCGTCGAACCGGGCCGGCGAGTGAAACCGCAGCTGGGCCTCGACCACGACCATGTCGATTCCCCGGTCCAGCATCGCCTGGTAGGAGCCGAGCGCCGCCCGCCACAGCTCGGTCATGCCGACGTCGAGATAGGCCAGGTAGTGCGCGTTGAACACGACCCCCTGGGGGTCGCATTCGGCGAACCGGACGCGCAGCGGGTGGACGAACGGCTCAGCCACCACGCAGCACGAATCCGCGCTCATTCAGATCTGTCACCGCGGCCTCAAACCGGGCGAAGTCCCGGGCCAGCAGCGCGTCGATGGGGCGCCCGTGCGCGCCTGACGCCCGCACCCAGCGGGCCAGCACGGCGGGCCCGGCGCGCTCCGCCGGCTCGTCGAGCAACGCCACGAGGATGGGCAACTCGGCTCGGTGCTCGATCTGATCGGACAGCAGCTCGAGCGGCTCGACGGCCAGGATCTGGCACAGCTCGTCCTCACTCAGACCGAGCATCTCCATGAGACGGACGGCCTTCTCAGCGCCCATTTGCGCCGGCCGCTCTCAGATCGGGTAGCCCGCCGCCTTGAACTTGGCGGCCAGTGCGGTCAGGTCGTGTCCATCCTGGGCCACCTTCTGGCCGGCGGACTTCTGGGCTGCGGAATCGTGTTTGGTGATCGCGTCCCGGGCGCTGCCCGAGTCGGTCTCGATCCGGCCCAGCAGCGTGACGAGCTGAGTCTGGAGGTTGGCCACGGCGGCCGGAGCCTTGAGCGCGCCGATCTTGGTCTTGGCCGGCCCGGCGGTCTTGGCCACCTGGTCCCAGGCGCTGGCGCTCAGCGGGCTGGTCCTGGCCCCCTGAATGGCGGTGATCAGCGGCGCGACCGCCGTATCGACCTGCTTGGTGTAGCTGCCACTCGCGGTCGGGGTGGCGGACGTGCCGGACGTCGTCGGCGTCGACGGCGTCGCGGGGGTGGTGGCCGGCTTGGCCACGGACTTGCTCTTGCTGCTTGACCCGCAGCCCGCGGCGGCCAGCGCGGCCGCGCCGAGAACCATGGCGGCGTGCCGCCCGCGCAATCTGATCATGTTGTCTCCTCTCGCATTAATGGGCGACACCATATAGGCGCCTCCGTCTATCGGTGCCCACCCGCCCCACCCGCCCCACCCGCCCCACCCGCCCCACGACCGCCCCGCCCGGAACGACCGGACAGGGCGGTTGTGAGTAATCCGTGCTCGGCGGTGACTACTTCGCGCAGTCGGGCGCGCCGAGCTGCTTGCCCAGCGAGCGCTCCTTGACCACGAGCGTCTTCAGCGTGGGGATGTCGTTCTTCTTGGCCGCCGTGATCTCCAGCTTCAGGTTGGAGATGTACGCCGCGTAGGGCGCCTTCTCCGCCGCCGACGGGGTCAGTGCCTCGAACTTGGGCAGCAACTTCTCCGCCACCGCCGCCGCCTGCGGCCCCGTGGTGGCGTTCTTCGACAGGGCGGTGCCCTGCTGGCACAGCGTGTTCAGCTGAGCGCCGAAGCCGCTCTTGGGCGCGGCCGTGGTCGTGGTCCCGGTTGAGGCGGTGCTGGGGGTCAGACCTGAGGTCGCCCCGCTGGCCGGGGTGGTCTTGCTCTTGCTCGAGCTGCCACAACCGGCGGCCGCAATCGCGGCGACACCGAGCACCAGCGCCATATGGCGCGTACGCAACTTGTTCATGTTTCCTCCGAACGTAGATTCGGTCCGCGGGAAGCAGTCCGTCTTCCCTGGCCGTCAGGCCGGACAGTAACGGCGACAGGGCGGCCCATGGCCGTGGCTAACACGATCCGAACCACATGCTGTCGAACCTGAACACGACGCTCACGCAGTGGGGCCGAGCGCTATCCGTCTGCGCCTCGCTCCACCCGACGACCGGCCGGGCGGAGCGAGGCAAGGTCAACGTCTAGCGGGTGGTTTTCAGTGCGGTGATCTGCTGGCCCGTGGCCTGGAACTTCTTCAGATCAGTCTGGAGGGCGGCCTGGTCTTTGTTCTTCACGTCGGTAGCCAGGCGGTCCAGGTCGCTGGCCCCCTGGTTGAGCAGGGCTTCGAACTTCGTCGCCTTCGCCTGATAACTCGCCGGCACCGTGATCTTCATGATGGCGGTGGCCGCGTTCCTGAACGCCGTGGCGGCCTGGCTGTACGAATTGGGATCCGACGGCTTGGCCGTGACCTGCTGGCCCGCGGCCTGGACGGGCCGGAGCGCTGCGGCGAGCTGCGACTTGAGAGCTGGCGGCAGTGTCGCGCCGCCCGTCGTGCTGGTCGTGCTCGGCGTGCTGGGTGTAGCCGGCGTACTCGGTGCGGCCGGCGCCGCGGCCGACGACTTGCTCTTGCTGCTGGAACCGCAGCCGGCGGCGGCGATCGCAGCGATGCTCAGCACGGCCGCGATATGACGTGTGCGCAATCTGTTCATGTTTCCTCCGAATGTAGATTCGGTCCGCGGGAAGCAGTCCGTCTTCCCTGGCCGTTAGGCCGGACAGTAACGGCGACAGGGCGGCCCACGACCGTGGCTAACACGATCCGAACCACATGCTGTCGAACCTGAACACGACGCTCACGCAGTGGGGCCGCCGGGGCCCCACTGCGGGCGCCGCCTAGCCCTACTTGCCCTGGCAGTGCGGCGCGCCGAGCTTGGCTGCGCCCGCCTTGACAATGAGGTTCGCCTGCTTGAGCGCCGCGACGTTGTTGGCCTTGGCCGCGACACTCTCGGCCTTGATGCCGGCGATGAACTGGGCGTACGCCGCCTTCTGGGCCGCCGGCGGTGTCAGCGCCTCGAACTTCTTGACGGCGGCGTCAAACGCGGCCACCTTGGCCGGGGTGCCCGTCGCGGCGGCCACCGCCGCGTTGCCCTGCTGGCACAGCGTGTTCAGCTGGGCGGTGAAGCCGCCCTTCGGAGAGGCGGTGGTGGTGGTGCCGGTTGTGCTGGGCGTCAGCCCGGACGTGGCTCCGCTGGCCGGCTTGCTCTTGCTGCTGCTCGAGCTCCCGCACCCCGCGGCCGCCAGCGCCGCGATGCTCAGTCCCAGCGCAACGTGGCGCGTGCGTAACGTGTTCATCAGTTCTCCTTGGGATGTTGACCCGCGGAAGACCGCGTCTTCCGCCTCCACAGCAGGGACACCATAACCGCGGGCCCGGCGATCAAATCCAGCTGTGCCGGGCGCCTAACCTGATCAGAACAGCTGGTTCTCGCCGCCGAACACGTCGCTCACCGAGCCATCGGTGAAGATCTGACGGATCGAGGTGGTGAGCAGCTCGGCGCAGGACAGAACCCGCACGTTGTCCGGCGCTCCGGGCGGTAGCGGGATGGTGTCGGTGACCACCACCTGCTCCAGCCCGGCCGAGGCCAGGTTCTCCCACGCGTTGCCGGAGAAGTTGCCGTGCGTCGCGGCGGCGTACACCCGGCGCGCGCCGGCGCCGTAGACCGCCCGGGCGGCCGCCTTAAGCGTGCCGGCGGTACCGATGATGTCGTCCACCAGCACTGCCGTCTTGCCCTCCACGTCACCGATCACGTACCCGATCTCCGCCACCTGCTGGGTGGGACGCTCCTTGTTGAGAATCGCCAGGTCGGCTCCGATCTGGTTGGCGAACCGCTTGTTCAACTTCACCCGGCCGGCGTCCGGGGCGACGATCACGAGGTCCTCCAGGGCCAGGTCGGAGAAGTACTGGGTGAGCATGAACAGCGCGGTCATGTGGTCGCACGGCTTCTGGAAGAAACCCTGGATCTGTCCCTGGTGGAGGTCCATGGTCAGGATCCGGTCGATGCCCGCGGCCTCCAGCATCCGGGCCACGAGGCGGGCGCTGATCGGCTCGCGCGGGGCGGACTTCTTGTCCTGGCGTGAGTAGCCGTACCACGGGGTGACCGCGATCACCCGGTGCGCCGACCCCCCCACCGCGGCGTCGACCATGACCATCAGCTCCATCAGCGCGTCGTTGGCGGTCATCCCGGTGTCCGGGTTGCCGCAGGTCGGCTGCACGATGAACACGTCGGCCCCGCGGACCGACTCCTCGTAGCGGCAGTAGACCTCGCCGTTGGCAAACGTCTTGAGCGTCAGAGGCCCCAGCCCCACCCCGAGCTTGCCCGCGATCTTGGCGGCCAGGCCGGGATTGGCGCGGCCCGAGACCAGCATCAGCCGCTTGCTGGACTCGACCTGAAGCTCGCTCGGCGAGGGACGCGTCTCTAGAACGGTCATCGCTCGGACGAGTTTACGTCCGGGCCCCGACGGTAGTCCGGGCCGGGCGCGTCGT
>DATKRM010000225.1:0-2517 GCA_035532195.1 Solirubrobacteraceae bacterium | reverse complement strand
TCCCGCAGGCCGGCAGCGACGTCCGGATGACGCGCCAGCTCGTAGCACATGAACGCCACCGTCGAGGTCGTGGTGTCATGGCCGGCGAACAGCAGCGTCATCACCTCATCGCGGATCTGCTGGTCGTTCAGCGCCTCGCCGTCCTCGTCGGAGGCGTCGATGAGGAGGCTCAGGAGATCAGGGCCACGCTCGCCGCTGGCCCGGCGCCGGGTTATCTCGGGGAAGATGACCTCATCCAGCGCGCGGCGCGCCGACTGCATCTGCGCGAATGGGGTTCCGGGTCCGCGCAGGACCTGGAGGAAGTAATCACGGGACCAGAAGCCCAGCCCCTGCTCGAACCGCCTGGCCGCGTCGATTCGGGCTACGCTGGCGTCGGGATCGAAGCCGAACAGCGACCGCATGGCGATCCTCAGGGCCAATCGCCGCGTCCAGTGGTAGACGTCGATGCGCTGGCCCCGGTGCCACTCCTGCAGCGCCCGGTCGATCTCCAGGTTCATGGTCCCCAGGGCCGCGGCGATCGCCTCGTGGTGGAACGCCGGCAGCATGATCCGGCGCGACCGGCGATGAAAATCGCCGTCGATGGTTAGCAGTCCATCGCCCAGGAATGGCGCCAGGTCCCCCATGTGGCCGTCCCGCCAACTGAAGTTGCTGGCGTGGGACACCGTCATGTAGTGGTTGGCCTCCGGGCCCAGCATCCACACCGTGTTGCCGTGGAAGATCCGCATGGTGAACACCGGCCCGAACCGCTCGTAGGCCTCGAGCAGCACGGGCAGGGGATAGTCCGCGAACTGCCGGGTGCGGCTGAGGCTGAACGAAGTCTCCCCCGGCGGGAAGGGCACCTCGGTTCGCCGCTCGGCCAGCAGATCGCTGGTCAACCGCCGGCAGGGGTTGAACGAGATCGGTTCAGGCCCGACCAGTGCCATGAGCCAACAGGTTAACGCGCGGGCGCGCGTTAACCTGGTTTACGGGAGGAGCGGTGTATCGGCCGGAAGCACGAGGACCGAGCTGCGGGCGCTGCTCAGCTCGGAACGAACGTCGCCTCCCATTACCACGCGTCCCGACGGCGCGCCGGGCGCCGACCCGACCACAATCAGATCCACCGGCTGTTCCGGCGACTCGGCCACCGTCGCTCCCAGCTTCTCCGCCAGGGCCTGGGCCGTCTCCCGGGCCACGTCGTTGGTGGGGCCGGCTAGGGGCACCGCGATCGACTTGATCGCGCTGTCCGGCGCAGTTCGCAACCCGGCCGCCGCGATGGCCACCGCCACCAAGCCTCCCTCGAGCAGGTGCTGGGTCGACGTGCCGGGCTCCACTCGGCCCGGTGCGGTCCGGTAATCGGATCCGAACACGATCGCCGAAGCGCCCTCGTCATGGGCCAGACGCTCCAGGGCGGCTCCGGTCGAGGCGCCCACGACAACATGGTGCTTGGTGGCGGGATCGCCGAGAAAGGCAGCGCCCCGCTCCAAGCGCTGCTCGGCGTCATGCTGCGCAATCTGTTCTCGCCCCGGATCAAACTCGTGCGAGTGGCGCACGTAGGCCAGGGCGGGCGTGAAGCCGGCAGGGGCCAGCATCTTGCCCAGCGCCAGCGCGTCGTCGTCGTTCAGCGTGCCGTCATAGGAGATGATCAGGTTGCTCATGCAGCAACCCTATTTGTTGGAGCCGCTCGCGACCAGCTGACTGTCGTGCTCCGCGTAAGTCCAGGTCCGCCGCCGTGTCCTCGAACCGGTGGGTGGTGAGAGGAGAGACGACTCATCGGGAACACCAATCCGAGGCTTGGGCCGCGGTACCAGGACGTCGAGGAGCAGGCCACCGACCGTCACGCCGATCGCGAGCGGGTTAAGCATCTCGGGGTCACCTCCTTCAAGTTCTCGTCGATCATCGCTTGGACGGGGAGCATGGAGGATCGCCATCCGACGGGCTTGGGCCCAGTGTCCAGAGTTACGCCCCCGGGTTTGTCCATCGTGGCGGCCGGCCAGCCGTCGGACCTGACTGGATCACGGGCTCGTCGAGACGCAGCCCGGCGAGGGGTCATGCCAAGCTTTGAGCATGATCCTGATCTGTTACGACGGTTCCGAGGACGCCCGAGCCGCGATCGAGCGCGCCGGCGCGCTGTTTCCCGGGCAGGCCGCCACCGTGCTCACGATCTGGCAGCCGTTTATCGAGGTGGTGGCCCGGGCCGGCGTGGGCTTTGGAGTTACTCCGGCCATTCCCAACTCTGATCGCATCGACGAGGCGAGCCAAGAGCGGGCCCAGGAGGTGGTCCAGGAGGGGGTAGAGCTGGCGCGCGCCGCCGGCCTGGACGCGCAGCCGCACGTCTCCGCGCAGGCGACCACCACCGCGCGCGCCATCCTGGAACAGGCCAACTCCCTGGGGGCGAACGCGATCGTCATGGGGTCCCGTGGTCTAACCGGCGTGAAGTCGCTGCTCCTCGGCAGCGTGTCGCACGAGGTGATCCACGACGCCGACCGGACCGTGGTCGTGGTGCCGTCGCCGAAGGTCGCGGCCTCACGCGCGCGGGCC
>DATKRM010000224.1:0-3546 GCA_035532195.1 Solirubrobacteraceae bacterium | reverse complement strand
TAGCCGCCGCCCTCGACAAACCTCAGGTAGCTGGCGTTGGTCACAGGCGCGCGGCCGATCAGGAAGCCGGCCAGGTCGTCGTCGTGGCGGGGGCGCTCGTTGTCGTAGGCAAAACCTTGGTCCGAGGCGCCGATGGTGCACGGCCCGGCGGGGACCTCCACCATCTCCAGCCCGCTCAAGCGCTCTCCGGCCGGCTCGGGGAGGCTACGGCGCCCCACGGGCTCGTAGCCGTCGAGCCGGGCCAGCTCGAGCGTCTGGAGCATGGTCTCGTTGTGCTGGTGCTCGTGGCGTAGCACGAGCTCGTGGAGCACGCCGTCACCGAGCCCCTTGTCCTGGGTGACCGCGATCGTGCGCTGGCGGACCTGGTCCAGGTATCCGTGGGCCTGATCCGGGCTCAGGAATGGAAGGTCGCCCCGGCGAGCCCGCGGTGTCTCCATCGCGTCGTACACCTCGGCCAGGTCTTCCCGCAACAGGTCCAGCCCGCCGTAGCGGTGCGGCAGCCACAGGTCCTCGAACGCGGCAATGTGGCCGAGGTCCCAGACCAGCGGGCTCATGAGCGTCGAGTGGACACGTTCCAGGTCCGGCTCGGAGACCGACTGCACCAGGCCGAGCGTCCGGTCCCGGGCTTCCTGGAGCGCCTGAATCGTCATCTCGGCCGTCTCGGTCGCCGCCGGCGCGGCGGGGGAGCGGCTCATCGGACTCATTGTTTCAGGTGAGCCATCTGGGCAATGTGAACAGGCGCGAAACCCGGGTCATCGGACCGCGTAGCGCAGGAACAGGAAGGCGTCGCGTTCCAGTACCCACCGCGGAGAAAGCTCCCACAGAGCGGGGAGTTCGGGGCCGACGCTGATCGGCATGGCTGGCCCGCCGCCGGCCAGCTTGGGGGCCAGCGTGAGGAACAGCTCGTCCACCAGCGCCTCGTGCAGCAGCGAGCCGAACAGGCTCGGCCCGCCCTCGCACAGCAGCGAGGCCACCCCGAACTCCGAGCGCAGGCGCTCGAGCACGGTGGTCAAGGTCAGGCGCTCGCCCGGGAGGTGGACCAGCTCGGCCTGTGCGGCAACCGAATCCAGGTCGAGCGGACGGGCGCTGAAGATGACCACTCGCGACTCCGGCTCGGCGAACAGCGGGATGTCGAGCGGCAGCACACCGGACCTGGTGACCACGCAGGTCAGCGGCTCTGGGTCGCCCCCGCGCTGGACCCGCCGCTCCCGGCGCTCCGGTTCGCCCACGATGCGTCCGTACCGCTCGATGCGCAGCGTCTGGGTGCCGGCCATGACGGCGTCGACCCGCTCGCGCAGCCCGTGGAACAGCTCCCGGTCCGCCTCGCCGCCTAGCTGGCCCGAGCGGCCCTGGAACGTGGCTCGCCCGTCGAGGCTGGCGATGAAATTGACCAGCACGTACGGCCGGGTAGCGGGGCGGGGCAGCGGCTCCAGCGATGAGAGCAACTCCTCGGCGGTGAGCGTCGCGGGCTCGGGCAGTAGCTGGCGGAACTGCAACGGTGGCCGAACCTACCACCCGGACGCGGTTACTCGCCCGCGATCAAAGCGTTAGGCTGCCCACCGCAGTGGACTTCAGGAAACTGAATCGTGGCGAGCTGATCGCCGCCGCAGGGGGAGTGTTGCTCGCGATCTCGATCTTCCTCTCCTGGTATTCGCTCGGCAACAAGTTCGCGGTTATCAACGGCTGTCACGGTCCCAATGGCGCGTGCAGCGCCTGGAACGGGCTCACGATCATGCGGTTTCTGTTCCTGCTTGGCGCCCTGGCGCCGGTGATTCTGGCCTGGATCATCGCTCGGGGACACGCGCTGGCCTGGCCGCGCGGCGAGCTCACCGCGGTAGTCGCGATTGTGGCCCTGATCCTCATCCTGTTCCGGGGCGTGGTCGACAAGCCGGGAACGCCGCCGGGTCAGATCAGCGTGAACTACGGCTGGGGGGTGGCGCTGGCGGGCGCCCTGCTCATCCTGGCCGGCTCGGTGTGGCGCTCCCAGGAGGCGGCTCCGCGGCGAAAGCCACCGGGCGTCCTGTGAGCAACGGACACCCCCCGGATCGGCCAGACCGCAACCTGGCCCTCGAACTCGTGAGAGTGACCGAAGCCGCGGCGCTCGCCGCGGCGCGTGAGGTCGGCCGGGGCGACAAGGAGGGCGCCGACCAGGCGGCGGTGGACGCGATGCGCAACGTGCTCGATTCGGTCTCCATGGATGGGGTGGTGGTGATCGGCGAGGGCGTGAAGGACAAGGCGCCGATGCTCTACAACGGCGAGCGGATCGGCGATGGAACCCCGCCCCAGGTGGACGTGGCCGTAGATCCCCTGGAGGGCACGCGGCTGACCGCGCTCGGCATGCCCAACGCGATCGCCGTGATCGCCCTGGCCGAGCGGGGATCGATGTTCGATCCCGGTCCCTGCCTCTACATGGAGAAGATCGCCGGCGGCCCGGAGATCGCCGATCTGCTCGATCTCGACCGGCCACTTCCGGAGACCCTGGCTCTGGTGGCCGAGCGCAAGCACGTCGACATCCGGGACGTGATGGTCGTGATGCTCGACCGCGAGCGCCACCACGAGGCGATGCGTCAAGTGCGCGAGGCCGGCGCCCGGGTGCGGCTGATCCTGGACGGCGATGTGGCGGCGGCGATGCTCGCGGTATCCGACGCCGCACGGGTGGATCTGCTGTGGGGGATCGGCGGCACCCCCGAGGGAGTGATCTCGGCCGCGGCCATCAAGTGCATCGGGGGACAGCTGTTAGGACGCCTATGGCCGCGCAGCGACGAGGAGAGCCAGGCTGCCGTGGACGCCGGCTACGACCTCGACCGGATCCTGAACTGCGACGACTTGGTGGCAGGAGAGGACGTGTTCTTCTCCGCGACCGGCGTGACCGACGGTGACGTCCTCCAGGGCGTCCGCTATCAGGGCGACCGCGGCGCCAGCACCGAGTCGCTGGTCATGCGGTCCCGCTCGGGGACGGTGCGGCGGATCTTCGCCCAGCACGATCGGGCGAAGATGCGGATGATCAGCGGCGTGCGCTACGGCTGAGCGGTCGGAGGCGACAGCCGCCCGACCTTCGTCTGGGCCAGGTCCAGCTTGGCCAGCGAGCGCAGGAAGGCGTGGGTGACCAGTACGTGAATCGCCGACTGGGTGGCCTCGTACACCGGGGTGCTGAACGAGGCGGCGATGGAGGGGTAGAAGTTCGCCACCTCGAGCTCGATCCGTAGACGGCACGGTCCGCCCGGCGCCGCGTCGGGCAGTCGCCGTACGTCCAGAGCCAGGTACCCACAGCCGCGGCCGGACCGGGCCACCAGCAGGCCGTCGCGGATCCGCCAGGTGACCTTTCCGTGGCCGGGCTCGACCAGGTACTCGGGAGTCTCGAACCGCAGCAGGGTGAACGGGCGGACGAGCAGCACAATGCGCCGCTCGTTCTCGCCGTAGATCACCCGGATCAGCCCCAGCGTGACCCGGGACAAAAAGCGCCAGTAGGTTCGGGCCAGGTTCTCCAGATTGGGCAGCCTCCACAGACGATCGAGCTGGCCGCGGGGCAGCGTGAGCTCGGCTGAC
>DATKRM010000223.1:0-2132 GCA_035532195.1 Solirubrobacteraceae bacterium | reverse complement strand
CAGCGCAGGCGCTGGGGTTCGCGGCGCGTCGGCTGGCGGCCGACCCGGTGGGCCTGGTGTTCGCGGCGCGGGTTCCGGGCGAGGACGTGGCCGGGCTGCCAGAGCTCGTGGTCGGGGGTCTGGCCGAGGGCGATGCCCGGGCGCTGTTGGAGTCGGTGCTGACCGGGCCGCTGGATCCGCGGGTTCGGGACCAGATCATCGCTGACACGAACGGGAACCCGCTGGCGTTGCTGGAACTGCCGCGCGGGCTGACGCCGGCGCAGCTGGCGGGGGGGTTCGGGATCAACAGCGCGGTACCGCTCGCCGGGCGGATCGAGGAGAGCTTCGGGCGGCAGCTGGAGACGTTGCCAGCGCAGACCAGGCGGCTGGTGCAGCTGGCGGCGGCCGATCCTTCTGGCGATCCGGTGCTGGTGTGGCGCGCGGCTGGGCGGCTCGCGATCGGCGCCGGGGCGGCGGGGCCGGCGGCGGAGTCGGGGCTGGTGGAGTTCGGCGCGCGGGTGCGGTTCCGGCATCCGCTGGCGCGCTCGGCGGCCTACCTGTCCGCATCGGACCAGACGAAGCGGGAGCTGCACGGAGCGCTGGCCGAGGTCACCGACCCGGCCGTCGATCCTGATCGGCGGGCCTGGCACCGTGCCCAGGCCGCGTCGGGCCCAGATGAGGAAGTTGCTGTCGAACTTGAGCAGTCCGCAGGCCGGGCACAGCGACGCGGTGGTCTCGCGGCGGCGGCCGCGTTCCTGGAGCGGTCCGCCGGGCTGACGCTCGACCCGGCGCGCCGCGCACAGCGGGCGCTGGCTGCAGCGCAAGCCAAGCACCAGGCTGGTGCACTTGACGCCGCGCTCGGCCTGCTGGCCATGGCACAGGCCGGGCCACAGGATGAACTACAGCGCGCCCGCGGCAACCTGTTGCGCGCGCAGATCGCGTTCGCCTCGAGTCATGGCCGTGACGCGGCGCCGCTCATGCTCAGCGCCGCCAAGCAGCTCGAGTCGCTGGACGTCGGGCTAGCCCGCGAGACCTACCTGGAGGCGTTCACGGCCGCGCTCTTCGTCGGCCGCCTTTCTCCGGTGGTCGGGGACGTGGCCAGAGCCGCACTTAAGGCGCCCGCGCCACTGGCCCCGGCGCGCCCCCCCCGATCTGCTCCTGGACGGCCTGGCGCTGCTCGTTACGGATGGCTATGCGGCCGGCACCCCTGCCCTGCGACGGGCGCTGCTCGCCTTCCGCGACCAGGACATCTCGGCGGAGGAGGGGCTGAGCTGGCTGTGGCTCGCAGGACGGGCGGCCATGGCGGTATGGGACGACGAGACGTGGCACATACTGGCCAGCCGTCACATCAAGCTCGCACGTGACGCGGGGGCACTCAGTGAGCTCCCCCTCGCGGTCCGGTCCCGCATCCTCCTGCACGCACATGCGGGCGAGCTGGAGGAGGGTGCGGCGCTCATCGCGGAGGCGCAGGCGGTCACCGACGCGACCGGGAGCCAGCTCGGGCCCTATGGTGCCCTGGGCGTCGCCGCGTTTCGGGGCCGTGAGGCCGAGGCGACCGAGCTCATCCAGGCCAACATGGACGGCGTGACGAGCCGCGGTGAGGGCAGGGGAGTGACCAGCCAGTACGCCGCTGCCCTGCTGTATAACGGCCTCGGCCGCTACGACGAGGCCCTCGCCACCGCCGAGCTGGTGTGCGAGTACGACGACATAGGCGTCCTCGGCTGGTCGCTCGCTGAGCTCATCGAGGCAGCTGTCCGCAGCGGCCAGCCCGCGCGCGCATCCGACGCTCTCCAGCGGCTTTCCGAGACGACCCGCGCCAGCGGTACCGACTGGGCGCTTGGCACTGAGGCGCGCTCGCGTTCCCTGCTCAGCAAGGGGCCGACCGCCGAGAGCGGCTATCGCGAGGCGATCGAGCGGCTTGGCCGTACCCGCATGCGCCCGGCCGTGGCCCACGCCCACCTCCTGTACGGCGAATGGCTGCGCCGCGAGAACCGGCACCGGGACGCCCGCGCCGAGCTGCGGACCGCCCACGGCCTGTTCACCGCGATGGGCATCGAGGCGTTCGCCGAGCGGGCCCGGCGTGAGCTGCTGGCCGCCGGCGACACGGTACGCAAGCCGACGGTCGAGACCGTCAGCGAGCTCACCGCCCAGGA
>DATKRM010000222.1:0-5598 GCA_035532195.1 Solirubrobacteraceae bacterium | reverse complement strand
GACCTTGCTCTCGGGCAACTCGATGCCGCGGGACTGAAGAAACGACCGCACGCCGTCGCTGCGCGGTTTGCCGTCCACGTACTCGTCGTAATCGGTCTCCTCAAACGTCCCCCCGACCCGGCCATCCGGGCCGGGTGCCCGCTCGGCCAGGAACTGGTCGAACGTCTGCTTCCAGGCCGCGGCATGCACCTTCTGGGTCTGGGTGAGCACTCCGTCGAGGTCAAACAGACACGCCGTGACGTGGTCCGGTAGGCCGAGCATCGCGCAGACGGTACCTTGCACGACCGTGGCAGATCGATATGACGTGGTGGTGGTCGGGGCCGGGATCGCCGGACTGGTGACCACCCTGGAGCTGTTGGAGCGAGATTCGGGCCCCGGGCGACGCCTGCTGCTGCTCGACCGCTGCCACCCCTACGAGCTGGGTGGCCTGGCCCGGGAAGCGTTCGGCGGGATGTTCATGGTCGATACCAGCGAGCAGCGACGCTCGGGGATCAGCGACACCCACGCGCTGGCGCTTGAGGACTGGCTCCGGGTGGCCAAGTTCGACGCGGGAGACGTGTGGCCGCGGAAGTGGGCCGAGGCCTACGTGACGCGCGCGCGGGATGAGGTAGGCGACTGGCTGGGGCGCTGGGGGGTGCGCTTCTTTCCCGTGGTCAACTGGGCCGAGCGTGGCGTCTACGGCGACGGAAACTCGGTGCCCCGGTTCCACCTGACCTGGGGCTGCGGCCAGGCGCTAATCGACTCGGTATGGGCCGCGATCGAGAGCCACCCCCGGCGAGCCCAGCTCGAGGTTCGCTTCCGTTCCCGGGTCCGGAGCCTCGTCCGCTCCGGGCAGGCGGTCAAGGGCTGCCGGGTGGTCTCCGAAGACGATCCCGACGGCGAGGTGCAGCGGATCAGCGCCGACACGGTCGTCATCGCCGCGGGCGGCATCGGCGGCAACCTCGAGATCGTGCGTCGCGAGTGGCCCGCGGAGCTGGGCCAGCCCCCCAAGGAGATCCTGATGGGCTCCCACTACTACGCCGACGGGGCGATGCACGACGAGGCGAGGCGGGTCGGCGGCAACGTGACCCACATCTCACGCATGTGGAACTACGCCGACGCGGTCCGGCATCCCAAGCCGCGTCGCCCGCTGCACGGCCTGAAGCTGATCCCGCCCCGCTCGGGCCTGGTGCTCGACCCCACCGGGCGCCGCTACGGGCCCGTCCCCCTGATCCCCACGTTCGACGCCCACGACGCGCTCAAGCGGATGTGCGAAGACGAACGCGGTTACTACTGGATGGTCTGCAACTGGAAGATCGCCCGGCGCGAGCTCGATGTCTCCGGCTCGGAGCACAACCCGCAGATCCGCGAAAAGCACGTCGTCCGCTTCCTGCTCTCGGTCCTACTCGGCAAGCCGACCCTGGTCCGCTACTTCACCCGGCATTGCCCGGACTTCGTCACGGCTCGCTCGCTGCGCGAGCTGGGCGAAAGGATGCAGGAGATCGTGGGCAACGGCGCCCTGGACGTCGAGCAGATGGAGCGAGAGGTCACGCGGTTTGACGCCACCATCACCCGGGGCAAGGGCCTGTTCAACGATGACCATCTGCGCCGCATCCAGTCTCTACGCAACTGGCGGGGCGACCGCCTGCGGACCTGCCGGTTCCAGCGGATCGTCGACGCCAAGGCGATGCCGCTGATCGCCATCCGCATGACCGTGATGTCCCGCAAGAGCCTGGGCGGGATCCAGACCGATCTATCATCCCGGGTGCTGCGGGCCAACGGCCAGCCCATACCCGGCCTGTATGCGGTAGGCGAGGCGGCCGGTTTCGGCGGCGGCGGGATGCACGGCAAACGCTCGCTGGAGGGCACGTTCTTGGGCGGCTGCGTGTTCAGCGGCCGGCTGGCCGCCCGGTCGATCGCCGGGTCCCACTAAAGCCCCGCCCGCGCGTCTCCGATACACGTTCAGAAGGTCCCACCTAAGTGACACGCGTGGTAGGGCGCGGTCTCCATCGCCGGAAGCCCGACCGGTGACCGGTCGGCGGCGAGCCCGTGAGAAGGGTCTTAGCCCGCAACTGCGGGGCTTCGGCCGTGTTCTAAGCGGTCGAGGGAAAGGGATTTCGCCAGGGCGTGGGACCGCGACCGCCCATCGGTCCGAGCACCACCGAGTAAGGGTCGGCGAATGGTGCTGAAAGCAGCGCTAAATCTATTGATTCGAGCCCAGATGCAACGAATTTGTCTACCACCGCAACTCTCTTCTCTTTATCTTGTTCTTACTTTTCGGTACGGGCCCTTGGCCGGGACTAGCTACAGAGAACGACCGAATCGCGCCGGAGCGGCTTTGCTGCCCCGCGGCCGCGAATCTGGCTTGCCGTGGGGAAACTGACCATGACGAATGCATTAGCTGAGAGCACACTGACTGGGCGGGGTGGGCTGGCCGGGCGGGCCTCGATACAAGAGCTCGGTCCGGTCGCGCCCGAGCCGACGCGCTCCACCGATCCCGCACCCCGGCCCTCGGTGCGGGGCAAGTCGCTCTACTTGGGCAGCCAGAAGCTGTCGGTGCGAGGCGTCACCTACGGGCCGTTCAGCTCCGAGCTGGGAGGCGGCTTCGACCCAGAGACGGCTACGCGGGACTTCGCCCAGATGACCGACTCGGGGATCAACACCATCCGCGTGTACACGCCGCCCGAGCGCTGGTTGCTCGACCTGGCCCACGCGCATGGGCTGCTGGTGCTGGTCGGCATCCCCTGGGAGCAGCACATCGCCTTCCTGGACACCGACCGCGCGGACAGCATCGAGCAGACGGTGCGTGAGACGGTGCGGGCGTGCGCCGGCCATCCCGCCGTGCTGGCTTACGCCATAGGCAACGAGATCCCCAGCTCGATCGTGCGCTGGCACGGGCGGCGGCGGATCGAGCGCTTCCTGGCCCGCCTGTGCAAGGCGGCCAAGCAGGAGGATCCCGAGGGACTGGTCACCTATGTGAACTTCCCCTCCACCGAGTACCTGCGCCTGCCCAGCTTCGACTTCCTGGCCTTCAACGTGTACCTCGAGCAGCGAGACCGGCTCGAGCGCTATCTGGCCCGGCTCCAGAACATCGCCGACGACCGGCCGCTGATGCTGGCCGAGGTGGGGCTGGACAGCCGGCGCAACGGCGAGGAGCACCAGGCGGCCACCCTGCAGTGGCAGATCGAAGCCTGCGCGGACGCGGGCTGCGCCGGCCTGTTCGTGTTCGCCTGGACCGATCGCTGGCACCGCGGCGGACACGACATCCTCGACTGGGACTTCGGCCTGACCACCCGTGAGGGTCAGCCCAAGGCGGCGCTGGAGGCTGTGCGCGCGGCGTTTGCGCCCAACCCCGAGCTGCCCACCTCCCCCGCCCCTCGAATCTCAGTGGTGGTCTGCACTTACAACGGCTCGGCCACGCTGCGCGAATGCCTCGAGGGCGCCCTCACGCTCCACTACCCCGACTACGAGGTGATCGTCGTCTCCGACGGCTCCACCGACGACTCGCCGGCTATCGCCCGGGAGCATGAGGGCGTGCGGGTGATCGAGACTCCCAACCGCGGCCTGTCCTCGGCCCGTAACACGGGCCTGGAGTCCGCCACCGGGGAGATCGTGGCCTACCTGGACGACGACGCCATCCCCGACCCGGACTGGCTTCGGCATCTGGCCGCGACCTTCGCCAGTGGCCCGTTCGCGGCGGTCGGCGGTCCCAACATCCTGCCCCCCGGCTCGGGTGCCGTGGCCCAGTGCGTGGCCAACGCGCCGGGCGGGCCTACCCACGTGCTCGTCTCAGACCGTGAGGCCGAGCACGTCCCCGGGTGCAACATGGCCATCCGGCGCGACGCGCTGCTGGAGATCGGCGGCTTCGACCCCCGCTTCCGCGCGGCCGGCGACGACGTAGACGTGTGCTGGCGGCTGCTGGACTCAGGCCAGCGAATCTCCTTCAGTCCCGGCGCGGTGGTCCTGCATCACCGCCGCCGGACGGTCAGGGCATACCTGCGCCAGCAGCGCGGCTACGGCCGGGCCGAGGCGCTGCTGGAGCGAAAGCACCCGGACAAGTACAGCGCCGCGGGTCACGTCGACTGGGCCGGCCGCCTGTACGGCAACGGCGCCGCCCAGCACCGGGGCGGCTGGCGCTGGCGCGTGTATTACGGAGGCTGGGGCACCGCCTCCTACCAGTCGCTGTACGGCCCGCGGCGCGGCCTGCTCGAGTCGCTGCCGCTGATGCCCGAGTGGAACCTGGCCATCGTCATCCTGGCGTTCCTGTCTGCGGCCGGAGCGTTCTGGCGGCCGCTGCTGCTGGCCACGCCCGTGCTGGTGGCGGCGATCACCGCCCAGATCCTCGACGCGGCGCTGGGCGCGGCACGGGCGCGGTTCCCGGATACCCGGGGACGCTGGCGGCTGCGCGTGCTCACCGGAGTTCTCTACCTGCTCCAGCCGCTGGCCCGGCTGAGCGGCCGGTTCGGCTATGGGCTCACCCCGTGGCGCCACCGCGGACCCCGAGGCTTGGCGCTGCCCCGACCCCGGGACTACGCGTTCTGGAGCGAGCAGTGGCAGAGCACCGAGGATCGCGTGCGCGCAGTGGAGCAGGCGCTCCAGGCCGAGGGCTCGGTGATCCGGTCGGGCGGAGACTGGGACCGCTGGGACCTCCAGGTCCGGGGCGGGATGTTGGGCATCGCCCGGCTGCGGGTGGCGATCGAGGAGCACGGCGCGGGTCGCCAGCTGATTCGCGTGCGCTCCTGGCCCCACGTGCCCCGAGCGGCATTGCTGATGGGGCTGCTGGCGCCGGTTGTGGCCGTCCTCGGCGTCGTCAGCGAAGTCGACGCGGTCACGATCATGCTGGGCGCGCTGGCCACCGGCCTGCTCCTGCGCCTCACCTACGAGTGCGGGACCGCCACCGCGGCGATCGCGCACGCGCTGCGGCGCCCGCTGGAGCCCGCGCCCTCAGAGCCGGAAGTCGCCGAGGTCCTCCCGCTCGGAGACCCGGTGCCCGGATAATCCCTGGAGCGCTCCAGTGACTGAAACCGCTTCCACCCCCCGCGTCAGCTCGGTGCGCCGCCAGGCGCGCCTGCTGCGCTACGCCAAGCCCCATTGGCGCTCGATCGGTCTGCTCAGCCTGACCATGGTCGTCGACATCGGGCTCGACATCGCCCGGCCCTGGCCGCTCAAGCTGGTGATCGACAACGTGCTGGGAAACCACCGGACGCCGCACGTGGTGGCTTCCGTGCTTCCGGGATCCTCCACCCCGCACGGGCTGCTGCTCTGGGCGGCCATCGGCACCGTCCTGGTGTTCGTGCTCGGAACCGCCAGCTCGACCTTCTACAACTATTTCTCGCTACGCATCGGCCAACGAATGGTCTGGGACCTGGCCTCGGACCTGTTCGCCCACTTGCAAAAGCTGTCGCTGCTGTTCCACAGCCGCCGCCAGCTCGGCGACACGCTCCAGCGGGTCACCGGGGACACCTACTGCGTGTCCACGCTCGTCACCGACGCGCTGATCCCGGCCGTCCAGGCGGTGCTGATGCTCGCCGTGATGTTCGTGATCATGTGGCAGCTCGAGCCGACGCTGACGCTCGTTGCGCTCGGTGTATTGCCGTTCCTGGTCATAAGCATCCGCTT
>DATKRM010000221.1:0-5304 GCA_035532195.1 Solirubrobacteraceae bacterium | reverse complement strand
ACGCGTTCCCCTACACCGAGACGCCCGACCAGCGCGACGCGATCGAGATGGTCAAGGCCGACATGGAGGCCCCGCGCCCCATGGACCGGCTGATCTGCGGCGACGTGGGCTACGGCAAGACCGAGGTGGCGCTGCGGGCGGCGTTCAAGTCCGTGCAGGACGGCAAGCAGGCGCTGGTCCTGGCCCCCACCACGATCCTGGCCCAGCAGCACTTGGGCACGTTCACCGAGCGGTTGAAGGACTATCCGGTGACGATCGAGCACGTGTCACGGTTCCGCTCGCCGGCGGAGCAGCGCGAAGCCGTGGCCCGGTTCAACCGCGGCGAGGTGGACATCCTGATCGGGACCCACCGGCTGCTGTCCCGGGATGTCCGGGCCAAGGATCTGGGGCTGCTGGTGGTCGATGAGGAGCAGCGGTTCGGGGTCAGGCAGAAGGAGCTGCTGCGCCAGCTCAAGCTCAGGGTGGACGTGATCGCCATGAGCGCCACGCCGATCCCGCGCACGCTCCAGATGTCGCTGGCCGGCGTGCGGGACATCAGCGTGATCGAGACCCCGCCCGAGGGCCGGCGGCCGATCATGACCTACGTGGGCGAGTACGACGAGGAGCTGGTGGCCCAGGCGCTGAAGCGCGAGCACGCCCGGGGCGGCCAGGCGTTCTTCCTGCACAACCGGATCGAGTCGATCGACGAGACGGCCGAGCGGCTGCGCGGGCTGTGCCCGGAGCTGCGCTTCGAGGTGGCGCACGGGCAGATGGACGAGAAGACGCTCGAGCGGCGGATGCTGGCCTTCCTGCGCGGCGAGGCGGACGTGCTGGTGTCGACCAGCATCATCGAGTCGGGGATCGACATCCCCCAGGCCAACACGCTGATCGTGGAGCGCGCGGACACGTTCGGCCTGGCCCAGCTGTACCAGATCCGCGGGCGGGTGGGGCGCAGCCGCGAGCGGGCGTACGCGTATTTGCTGTACCCAAGCGCGGCGGCGCTGACGGTTGACGCGGCGCAAAGATTGAGCGCGCTGTCGGACTACACCGAGCTGGGCGCGGGATTCAAGATCGCCATGCGGGACCTGGAGATCCGCGGCGCGGGCAACCTGCTGGGCGACGAGCAGTCGGGGCATGTGGCGGCGCTGGGCTTCGAGCTGTACATGCAGATGCTGGACGAGGCGGTGGCCGCGGCGAGCGCGGACGGCGCGGGCGACGAGGACTGGGAGCCGGTGCGGCTCGACGTCAACGTCGACGCGTACGTGCCCCCGGACTACATCCCCTACGAGCAGGCCAAGGTCGAGGTCCACCGGCGGATCGCCGCCGCCCGGGAGGTGGCCGACCTCGTGCTGCTGCGCGAGGAGCTGGAGGACCGGTTCGGGGAGCCGCCGGAGCCGCTGCTCAACCTGCTCGCGCTCCAGCAGGCCCGGATCAAGCTGGGCCAGGCGGGCGCCCGGGCGGTGAGCTTCCGGGCCGGGCGTTTGGCCGTCACCCCGGTCGAGCTCGATTCCGTGCGGGCCAAGCGGATCCGCCAGGAGATCCCGGAGGCGCTGTACGAGTCGGGCAAGTCGCAGCTGTCGGTGCGCGTGCCCGAGGATCCGGTCGAGCAGTTCCCGGCCGTGGTGCGCGCGGCCGACGTGCTGCTGGCCGTCACGCGCGAAGCCGCGTAGGGTTCGGCCCATGGTGCGGTACGACCTCAGTGGGCGGGTGGCGCTGGTCACCGGCGCGGGCCAGGGGATCGGGCTGGCGGTGGCCGAGTGTTTGGTTTCGCGCGGGGCGCGGGTGGCGTTGGTCGATCTCAATGCCGAGGCGACCGAGCGGGCCGCGGCCGGTCTGGGTTCCGATCGGGCCATTGGGCTGGGCGGCGACGTGACCGATCGGGCGGCCATGGGC
Source organism: Solirubrobacteraceae bacterium (assembly GCA_035532195.1). Classification (GTDB taxonomy): domain Bacteria; phylum Actinomycetota; class Thermoleophilia; order Solirubrobacterales; family Solirubrobacteraceae; genus Palsa-465. Next base: position 3,432 of record DATKRM010000221.1, on the reverse strand, counting down.
GCCGCGGTGCAGGCGGCCGTCGAGCGTTTTGGGGGACTCGACGTGGTGGTGGCCAACGCGGGCATCGCACCGGTCCCGGCCACCGTGCGCGTGATGCCGGAGGCGGAGTTCGAACGGGTGGTCGAGATCGACCTGCTGGGGGTCTACCGCACCGTGGCCGCGGCGATGGACCAGATCGTGGCCCGGAAGGGCCAGATCGTGCTGGTGGCCAGCGTGTACGCGTTCGGCAACGGCATGCTGAACAGCCCCTACGCGGTGGCCAAGGCCGGAGTGGAGCAGCTGGGGCGGGCCCTGCGCGTGGAGCTGTCGATCCACGGGGCTGGGGCGACCGTGGCGTATTTCGGGTTCGTGGACACGCAGCTGGTGCGGGACGCCTTCGAGCAGATCCGCCGGCGCTCCGGGCACGAGCCGAGTGACGTGCTGCCGGGCTGGATGATCAGACCGATCACGCCCGGGCAGGCGGCCGAGGCGCTCGTTCGGGGCATCGAGCGACGGCGTCCGCGGGTGCTCGCGCCGCGCTGGTGGGCCGTGCTGTCAACGCTACGGGGCATTCTCAACCCGGTTATGGACTACCTGTCGACCAGGCAAACGCGGATCCAGGCGTCGCTGCGAGACGCCGAGACGGGGGCCGCCGCGGAGGCGGCGTCGCGAGAGCCCGAGGCCGTGGCCCACGTCCCGCCGCCGTCCTGACCCCGGATCGCTACCATGCGCCGCTCGCGATGCGAATGCAGTGGAGGCGATTTCTGGCGCTCGGCGCCTTTTTTGTGGTTGCAGCCGCCCTGGGCGGCTGTGGCAGCGGCGTGCCCGGGAACTCGGTGGCCTCGGTATCGGGCAACCCGATCACCACGGCCGCGTTCAACCACTGGATGTACGTGGCGGCCAAGAGCCAGGCGGCGCAGAACCCCGGCGCCCCGGTGATCGTGCCCAACGACCCGCCGGATTTCAAGAACTGCACCGCCCAGGCCCGCAAGCTAATCCCCAGCCTGGCCAAGACCCCGGACGCCCAGCTGAAGACCGACTGCTCGAAGCTGTTCACCTCGCTGTCGGGCCAGGTCATGACGTTCCTGATCAAGGCCTACTGGTACCAGGCCGACGCGGCTCGCCTGGGCATCAAGGTGACCGATGCCGACGTCCAGACCGCGTTCGACAAGGCTCGCAAGCAGCAGTTCCAGACCCCGGCTCAGTTCCAGCAGTTCCTGACCCAGACCGGCCAGACCACGCAGGACATCCTGTTCCGCTTCCGGGTCAACCAGACCTTCCAGAAGCTGCTGGCCAAGTACACGACCAAGGTCACCCCGGCCACGATCCAGTCCTACTACCAGTCGCATCTGAGTCAGTTCGGGACGCCGGAGACCCGGAACATCGAGATCGTGCTGACCAAGACCCAGGGCCAGGCGCAGGCGGCCAAGTCGGCGCTGCAGTCCGGCCAGAGCTTCAAGGCGGTGGCCAAGCAGCACTCGATCGACCCGACCTCCAAGAACAACGGGGGACTGCTGGTCGGCGTGACCAAGGGCCAGCAGGACCAGGCGCTCGACGCGGCGGCGTTCACCGCGCCGCTGAACAAGCTGTCGGGTCCGGTAAAGGGCCAGTTTGGCTACTACATCTTCCAGGTGACCAAGATCAACCCGGCCAAGCAGCAGACGCTGGCCCAGGCCACGCCGCTGATCAAGCAGACGCTGACCGGCCAGCAGCAGACCAGCGCGCAGACCGCGGTGGACAACGCGGCCAAGGCGCAATACCTGAAGCAGACCTTCTGCCGCTCGCTGTACATGGTTCCGCAGTGCAGCGGCTACAAGGCACCCAAGCCGACTAGCACCGCGACCGCTCCCTCGCCCTCGACCCCGACCCCGCCGTCCGGGACCCCACCCCCGTCCGGGACTCCAACTCCGCCCCCGTCCGGGACCCCAACTCCACCCCCGTCCGGGACTCCACCCCCGTCCGGGACTCCGACGCCGCCTCCGACCCGCACTCGGTGAATTCGTCCGGGGAGCCGGCGATCGGCGAGGCGCTGACGCGCCTGGACGCGGTCACGCGACGGCTCCGGACCGAGTGCCCGTGGGATCGCGAGCAGGATGAGCGTTCGATCGTCCCGCACACGGTGGAGGAGGCCTACGAGCTGGCCGACGCGGCCCAGCGGGGCGACGACGGCAAGTTGCTGGACGAGCTGGGGGACGTGCTGTTTCAGGTCTACTTCCTGTCGTTGCTGCTGGAGGAGCGGGGCCAGGGTGACCTGGCGCAGGTGGCCGAGCACTGCACGGAGAAGCTCATCCGCCGCCACCCGCACGTGTTCGGCCAGGCGGAGGCGTCAACCGCGGCCGAGGTCCTGCGCAACTGGGATCAGATCAAGCAGGGCGAGCCGGGGCGGGAGCCGGGCGTGTTCGGCGAAGTCCCGGAGAACCTGCCCTCGCCCCTGTATGCCCGGAAGGTCCAGCGGCGGGCGGCGACCAGCGGCTTTGACTTCGATGGTCCGGATCCCGCGCTGGCCGCGGTGCGGGAGGAGCTGGCCGAGGTCGAGGCCTCTGACGGGCGCCAGGAGCAGTTTGCTGAGGTCGGCGACCTGCTGTTCGCCACCGTGAGCGTGGCCCGCAAGCTGCGTGTGGACCCCGAGCTCTCGCTGCGGGCGGCGGCGGATCGATTCCGTAGCCGGGTGGAGGCAGGGGGCCGTCTGGCTGCATCCGAGGGCCGAAATTGGAACGATCTGGACCCTGAGGCACAGCTCGCCTACTACGCCAAAGTCCAAACCGTCGGTCCAGACCCATCGTGAGCCAGATCGAGCACGTCCACGCGCGCCAGATCCTCGACAGCCGAGGCAACCCCACGGTCGAGGTCGAGGTCAGCCTGCGCTCAGGCGCCTGGGGGCGGGCGGCCGTGCCGTCGGGCGCCTCCACCGGCGAGCACGAAGCCACTGAGCTCCGCGACGGGGGCTCGGCCTGGGCCGGCAAGGGCGTGCAACGCGCCGTGCAGAACGTGAACGGAGAGATTGCCGGCGCGGTGCGCGGCCAGGATGCCTCCAGCCAGGCTCAGCTGGATCGCACGCTGATCACTTTGGATGGCACCCCGAACAAGTCCCGGCTGGGCGCCAACGCCATCCTGGCAGTTTCTTTGGCCGCGGCTCACGCGTCCGCGGCCGAGGAGCGCCTGCCGCTGTGGCGCTACCTGGGCGGCGAGAGCGCCCACGTGATGCCGGTGCCGATGATGAACGTCCTGAACGGTGGCGCCCACGCCGACAATCGGGTCGACTTCCAGGAATTCATGGTCGTCCCGGTCGGCGCGCGGACGTTTAGCGATGCGCTCCGGATGGGGGACGAGGTGTTCCATGCTCTGAAGGCGGCGCTGAAACGACGGGGCATGTCGACTGCGGTGGGTGACGAGGGCGGGTTCGCGCCGGATCTGGCCTCCAACGAGGAAGCACTCGAGGTGCTGATCGAGGGG
>DATKRM010000220.1:0-2912 GCA_035532195.1 Solirubrobacteraceae bacterium | reverse complement strand
CGCTGCTGATCGTGTTCGGCGCGGTCGGAGGGACCGTGCTGGCGCTGATCGGATTCTGGCTGCGCCGGCTCGGGCCGAAGGGCTAGGTCGAGCGGCATGGCTGCTAAGCTGGACTAAGTCATGTCTTCGACCTACAACATGCACGAGGCGAAGACGCACCTGTCCCGTTTGGCGGAGCGCGCTGCCCAGGGTGAGGAGATCGTGATTGCGCGCAGTGGTCGCCCACTCGCGCGACTGGTGGCGCTGGAGGAAACCAGGACGCCGCGCAAGCTTGGCTTCTGGAAGGGCGAGGTCTGGGTGAGCGAGGACTTCGACGCTCCGCTACCGCCCGAGATCCAGCGCTACTTCGAGGGTACGGGCGACTGAGGATCCTACTCGATACGCACGTCCTGATCTGGAGCGGAGTGGATCGGCTCGACCAGGACGTACGAGAAGTGATCCGGGATCGCGCCGATGCCGTGTTCGTCAGCGCGGCGACAATCTGGGAGATTGAAATCAAGCGTGCGCTCGGGAAGGTGCGCATCCCCGACGACCTCGTCGAGCGGGTCGATGACGCAGGCTATGACCGCCTCCCGATCACGTTCGAGCACGCGCGTGATGCGGCACGCCTGCCAAACCTCCACGGCGATCCATTCGATCGCATGCTCGTCGCGCAAGCTCGTCTCGAAGGTCTGACGCTCGTCACGGCAGATTCGGAGATCTTGGGCTACGACGTGTCGGTGCTCAAGGTCGAGCGCGGCTGAATCCAGTCTTCAGCGCTGGCGCCACCACCTCCCACTGCCCAGATCCCGGAACACGACCTCGTCGCGTCCGCACACCGTCACCACCTCCCAGTAGCGCCGGGACACCGGACGCTCGGTCCACCAGCGGTCCTCGACCAGCCAGGACTCACGCACGCTGTCCACGGCACGGCCGTCCACCACCAGAGGATGGCCGCCGTCGGGGTCGGCGCTCACGGCGACCCGGCGGGGGGTGGCCAGACGACGCGGTCCACTCATCCTTCGAACGGCGTCAGCATGGCCCGGCGCTCGGGAAGCCGGGACTCGGGGTCGACCTCCAGCACACGCAGCGCGGCGTCGGGGCCCGCTGCCGCCCGAGCTTGACGAATCGCCTCACGCAGCCGAGCGGTCCGCGCGGCCTGCGGGTCGCCGATCAGCGAACGCTGGTCGCCCGCCAGTGGTCCCCAACGCTCGACCGCCAGGCGCAGCTCGTGCGCGGGCGCTGGAATCCCCAGCAGGTGGATGGCCAGGGCCAGGCGAATCCGCCCGGCGTCGGCCAGCCCCTCCCGAAACACCACCTGCTCCCGCCAGGTGCCGCCCTGCTCGACCAGCACCGCGCCCAGCACCACAGCCCGCAAGGTCCGGCCCCGGCGCTCTCGGCGGGCCAGAAGACGGTCGATCAGGAGCCCGAGAGCGCTCTCGAGCTGGATGCCGGAGGCCGCTTCGGGGAGCTCGAGCGACTCGCGCACCAGCTCGCTGGCCAGCCGCGGGCGCAGCGCCCCGTCACCCCCAGCGGCCAGCTCGAGCGCATGCAGTCCGGCCGCTCCGAAGCGATCGGCCAGCGCCGGGGCCGGCAATCCGGCCAGCTCCCCCAGCGTGGACACGCCGAGGCGCTCGAGCGCCTCGGGCAGCTCGGCCAGGGCCGGCCGGGCCCGCAGCAGCGCCACCGGCATCGCGCCCAGAAAGGCGGCCGCCTCCGGACGCCCGCCTGAGACGATCACCGACCGGCGTACCCGGGCGCGGGTGGCCGCGGCCACTGCGGCAAAGCGTGAGGGCGCCACCCCGTAGCGGGCCGGCCGGCGCAGGGCTTGCCGGGTGGCGGCCAGCACACCTTCGATCCCGCCGTGCAGCCGAAGCAGCCCGCGCGCATCGAAGCAGGCCAAGCCCGGTCGCTCGGGCTCCACCCCCGCCCCGACCGACTCCAGCCGAACCAGAATCCGCTCCCACGCGTCGGCCACTCCGGCCGGATCAGGCGGCACCAGGGTCAGCCGGGGACACCGGGCCAGCGCCTCGCCCATCCGCATTCCCGGGTGTACCCCGAATGCCTCGGCGGCCAGCGACACTTCGCCGACGACCTGCACACCCCCCGCTCGGGCCTTCCGCCCGCTCGGCATCCGGCCTCGCCCGATGGGGCGGGGCCCGAGTCCTCCGGCTGGCGCCAAAGCGGCTGGAACCTTGAGCAGCTCCTCGCGGTCACCAGCCGCTACGGTGAGCTGGAAGCGGGGCAGCAGGACACAGACGATCGTGCTCATGGTCGAACGTATGTTCGCCGATCGATCGGACGAACTGTTCTAACCTGGTATGGGTGCAGGGGTTATTCGCCTTCCCCAATCCCGTGAACGAAACGGCCGCCCGCGTGGTGGCCGGCGTCGTGCTGGTCACGGTGCTGGTGACCTTGGCCACCGAGTGGTACTGGCTGCTGATCCCGCTGGCTTATGGGTTCTGGGCGCGGGTGCTCACCGGCCCCACGCTCAGCCCGCTCGGATGGACGGCGCAGAACGTGATCGCTCCCCGCCTGGGAGACAAGAAGCCGGTTCCCGGACCGCCCAAGCGCTTTGCCCAGGGAATCGGGGCTGCGGTGTCAACGACTGCGCTGGCGTTCGGGCTGGCGCTCGGGCTGCATACCGCGGCCGACGGCGTCCTGGTGCTACTCATCCTGGCCGCCGGGCTGGAGTCGATCTTTGCCTATTGCCTGGGCTGCCAGGTGTTCAGCTGGTTGATGCGGGCCGGAGTCGTGCCGGCCAGCGTGTGCGCCGAATGCGCCGATCTAAGCCTTGATCCACCGTTCTTCGGTGGGGAGTCGTCCGACCCGCAGATTTAAATGACCTCCTGAGCGGGCAGGAAGCTGTCGTATCGGGCGACGGCGGGCCTGCAACAGGAGGTCACCCACATGGTGAAGGGTCTGCCGGACGC
>DATKRM010000219.1:0-2268 GCA_035532195.1 Solirubrobacteraceae bacterium | reverse complement strand
TGGCACGTGCTGCTGACCGGCTCGGGGAGCGGGTCGATCTACCGCCTGACCCTGAAGAGCGGCAGCGCGGTGCTGGCCAGTTCGTTCGGGAACCCTGTGGCCCAACAGCTCCCCGGGCCCGCCGGCCAGGGACAGGTGCTGGTGGTAACGATGTTCGTGTTCGCGGCCAGCGTTCCCGAGCAGGCCGGCGAACTGGTGTATTACCAGCCTATTTGACCCGCCCGCCGGCGGGCGGCAGATTGCCGGCGGGCGGCGGACCGGCCACTACAGTTCCCCCCAGATGAGCGACCGTCTCGCCAGCTTTCCCTCCCTGTACAGCCACGGGTTCGTCCGCCTGGCCGCCGCGGTGCCGCGCCTGCGCATCGCCGATCCGCTGTTCAACGCGGAGCGGACGCTCGAGCTGGCTCGGCGCGCCTCGGACGAGGAGGCGGCCGTCGTCGTGTTCCCGGAGCTGGGACTGGCGGGCTACTCGATCGAGGACCTGTTTCATCAGGACGCAGTCCTGGACGCGGTGGAGCAAGGACTGGAACGCATCGTTCGCACCAGCGCGGACCTCGGCCCGGTTCTGGTCGTCGGCGCGCCGCTGGCCGCCGAAGGCGGCGTCTACAACACGGCGGTGGCGATCCACCGGGGCCGGATCCTCGGGGTGGTGCCCAAGACCTACCTGCCCGAGTACCGGGAGTTCTACGAGAAGCGCCACTTCCGGGCCGCGCGCGATGCTCCGCGCGGGGAGATCGTGCTCCTGGGCCAGCCCGTGCCGTTCCGCCCTCAGCTCCTGTTCACCTGCCGGGATCTGGACCGACTCACGCTGCACGTCGAGATCTGCGAGGACGTGTGGACACCCATCCCGCCGAGCACGTACGCCACCCTGGCCGGCGCCACCGTGGTGGCCAACCTGTCAGGCAGCAACGCCACGATCGGCAAGGCCGACTACCGGCGGCTGCTGTGCGCCTCGCAGTCCGCCCGGACCATCTCGGCCTACATGCTGGCCTGCGCCGGCCCCGGCGAGTCGACGACCGATCTGGCCTGGGACGGCCAGGCGCTGATCTACGAGAACGGTGAGCGGCTGGCCGAGTCTCAGCGGTTTCCCGCGCACGAGCAGCTGATCTGCGCCGACGTGAACCTGGATCGTCTGGTGTCCGATCGGCGCACCACGTCCAGCTTCGCCGACAGCGCCCATGACCACCGCGACCGGCTGGAGTCCATGCAGCGCATCGAGTTCGAGCTGGGCGCGGCGGCCAAGCGCCGGCAGCCGCTGGCGCTGCGCCGGGAGCTGGAGCGCTTCCCCTATGTGCCGGCCGATCCGCTCCTCCGCGGCGACCGCTGCCACGAGGTGTACTCGATTCAGGTCCAGGGCCTGGAGACCCGGCTGCGGGCCACCGGGATCGACAAGCTGGTGATCGGCGTCTCGGGCGGCCTGGACTCGGCGCACGCGCTAATCGTGGCCGCCCGAGCCTGCGATCGCCTCGGCCTGCCCCGGTCCAACGTGCTGGCCTACACGATGCCCGGGTTCGCCACCAGCGAGCTCACCCTGGCCAACGCCAAGGCGTTGATGGACGCGCTGGGAGTGAGCGGCCACGAGCTGGACATCCGGCCCGCGGCCAGGCAGATGCTGCAGGACCTGGGCCACCCGGCGGCCCAGGGCGAGCCGGTGTACGACGTCACCTACGAGAACGTCCAGGCCGGAGAGCGGACCTCACACCTGTTCCGCCTGGCCAACCACCACGGAGGGCTCGTGGTGGGGACGGGCGACCTGTCCGAGCTGGCGCTGGGCTGGGCCACCTACGGGGTGGGCGACCACATGTCGCACTACAACGTAAACGCGTCAGTGCCCAAGACGCTGATCCAGTTCCTGCTGCGCTGGGCCATCGATACTGGCGAGTACAGCCCGGAGGCCAACGAAGTGCTGGAGTCCGTGCTCGACACCGCGATCTCTCCGGAGTTGATCCCCAGCCAGGACCCGGACTCCGACAGCCCCGGAGCCGACAGCGAGAGCGTGGTCGGCCCCTACGAGCTCCAGGACTTCTTCCTCTACCACGTGCTGCGGTTCGGCTACCGACCGAGCAAGGTGGCCTTCCTGGCCCACCACGCCTGGGGGGATCGCGACCGGGGGCGCTGGCCGGATCTGATCCCAGCGGACCGCCGCAACCAGTACAGCCTGGCTGAGATCAAGCGCTGGCTGGCCGTGTTCCTGGAGCGCTTCTTCACCACCAGCCAGTTCAAGCGCTCGGCCATGCCCAACGCTCCGAAGGTCGGCTCCGGCGGCTC
>DATKRM010000218.1:0-16328 GCA_035532195.1 Solirubrobacteraceae bacterium | reverse complement strand
ACCGCGGGTGCTGCCGCGGTGCGCCGCGGCGTAGGGTCGGACACCCGCGTGGACCAGCCGGTGAGCGCGTGCCGGCAGAAGCCGACCTGGACGGCGGAGAAGAACAGGGCGGCCGCGACGTTGCCGATCGCGGTGAGGATCAAGGCTCCGGCCAGCCCTCCGGGCAGGAACGGCAGCCACCCGAACAGTGTGTGGTAGCTGCCCGCGTAGGCCTTGGTTCCGATCAGCACGAACAGCGCGAACGCGGTCAGGACCGTGTAGTGCACCAGCCGGATGGCCAGGCAGGCCAGGAACTGGGTCAGCGGCCGGCGGCCCCGCGCCTGCATGGCGCCGAGCAGCGGGGCGCTCAGGGCCTGGGTCAGCGGGGCGTTGAAGCGCAGCGGTCCGACGATGGCCACGGTTTCCAGCATGGCCGCCGCGCTGCTGGCGTACCCCGCGCGCACACCGCGCCGTTCGGCGTCCCGGGCCAGCGCCGCCCCGCCGGCCAGGCTGAGCCAGAAACTTCCGGTGGGGGCAACGCGGGCGGCCAGGAACGAAACCGCCCCGACATGAGCTAAACCTGCAGGGGCCGACATCGAACTAAGCGTACGAGCCGAGCGCCGTCGGCTCGCTCGGCGCGCCCCGGGTCGCGGTGTTCGTGGCCCTGGCCAACGGCTGGCAGCTGATTGGGTACGCCAACTTCAACGCTCCGATGTAACGTCGGGTGGGGCGTGCCCGGGTGACGAGCCGGGAAGCCCCAACTACATGACGACGAGAGCCCGGATCGCGGCGTACGGATCGGCCTCCGCACTGGTGGTGGCCGGCATCGTCTGCGAGGCGGCGATCAACGGCGACATGGGCCAGATCGTGGGCTTCACGCTGATCGGGCTGGGCGGGATCACCCTGATCAGCCTGGTGTTCCTGGAGGTCGGGCTGAGCGAGGACCGCGAGCGAGCCGCCGAGGAGCGCAAGCGCACGCGGCGGCCCCGGCCCAAGCCCGCCGCCCGCAAGATCGACCGCTCCCGCGGCCATCGCCGCCATCTCTAAGTCAGGATTCCCACGGCTCTGGAGATGATCAGCCCGAGTGTGGTCAGCGAGATCAGGCCCTGAACGCTCATCAGCACCTTGGCCAGGTTGGAGTTGGGCATCGTGTCGGTGGGGCTGAACGCGGTGGCCGTGGTCAGCGATAGCGCCAGGTAGTCGATGAAGCTGGGCATCCAACCGTGAGGGGTGTAGGGCTGGCCCCCATCCATCTGGTTGAAGATGAAGTCGGGGTGACCCTCGGGGGCGGTGGGATCGGGATGGCGGGCGCGGTTGGCCGGGCCTCCGCGGTCCAGCTGCCAGTACCACAGGGCGAAGATCAGGACGTTGGTCAGCCAGATCGCGATTCCCGACAGGATCAGCGCGTGGCCGTTGGAGATGTGCTTGGTAAGCAGCTCGTGGGCCAGCAGGTACAGGTCCACTGCGTTGGCGATGTTGACGAAGGCGATCAGCCCGATCGCGATGCGCCGTCGCGCGGGATGTTCCTCGTCCGCCCGGCCCCACGGGGTCGTGGCCGCCAGGCCGATCAGCAGCGCGCCCTCGAGCGAGGGTAGGAGCCAGCTGGGCCCGATCGTGAGCTTGGCCGGCAGGCGGACCTGGAGCGCGATGGCCCCCAGCACGCACAGCGCCGCCGGCCAGTAGGTGACGCGGTACACGCCGCCGGCCAGGGCGGCCGACCCGCGAGCGGCGCCAGCCGCCACGGATACGGTCTTGTGAAGAGCGCCGGTGGCGGGCGCCCCGACGTTCTCGGACTCAACTGCCTCCGGCGCGGTGTCGCGAGGCAGCTCCTCGTCGGGGTCGTAGGGCACGTCGGTCACGTCCCGACTCTAGCCCGGCGGCTCGGACGCAAACGCGCGGATCGTCGCCCGCACCGCGTCCAGCCCGCCCAGCGGCGACCACAGCAGCGTGCGCTCAAACACGCCGGCCCCCCGCTGCTCGAACTGCGCGCGCACCTCGTCCGGGGTACCGGCGATGGCAATCGCCGCCAGCATGTCATCCGACACCGCCGCGGCCATGCCCTCGAAGTCCCGTCGCTCCCAGGCGGCGCGGACCGCGTCGGCCTGGGCGTCAAATCCGTGGTGCGACAGGACCGGCCGGTAGGTCGAGACGGTCGAGTTGAACGCCACCACGCCCCGGGCCAACGACCGCGCCGCCTCGCCATCGGGGTCAATCACACAGGTCAGGTACCCGGCCACGGGCGGCGGCGCATCGCGGCCCGCCCGCTCCGCTCCCCGGGCCAGGGCCGGGCGGACGACGTCGCGCGTGTACTCGGGCGTGAACAACGGGTGCCCAACCAGGCCGTCGGCCACGGTGCCGACGGCCTCAATCATCCGCACGTTGACCCCGGCCATGTAGATCGGCAGATCGGTCCGCAGCGGCGGCACCACGGGCGCGGTGGGACGCACGTTCACCCGGTAGAAGCGGCCGGAGTGCTCCAGCCCGGCCTGCTCGAGCGCCAGCAGCCTCCGCAGCAGCGGCACGAGCTCCTCCATGCGCGGCGCGGGATGCTCGCCGTCCAGGCCGTGCCACTCGCGTTGCATCCGCTGGGTCCCGGTGCCGAGGCCCAGGATCAACCGTCCGCCTGACAGCACGTCCAGATCGCGGGCTTCGGCGGCCAGCACGATCGGCGTGCGACCGAATGCGTAGGCGATCGCGGTCCCCAGAGTGACGCGCTTGGTGGCCACGGCGATCGCGGCCAGCGACACGACGGCTGAGCGGTCGGGAAACTCGGTCGTCCACACCGACTCAAAGCCGGCCTGTTCGGCCTCCCGGGCCGCGGTGACGTTGTCGTGGACGCTGGGCAGCGAGAGGACGACGCCGAGGTCGCTCACGCTAGATACACGCGCGCGAGCGGGCGGTCATCGCCGCCAGGCCAGCATGAGCCCGTCGCCCACCGTGAGCATCACGTTGACCACGCGGTCATCGTTCTGCACGCGCTGGGCGAACTGACGGAGCCCACGGATCCCCTCATCCTGGGAGGACGGGTCCAGGACGCCGCCGCTGCGGAACATGTTGTCGGCCACGATCACGCCGCGGTCGGCCAGCTTGCCGATCACCGCTTCGTAATACGCCGGGTAGTCGGACTTCCAGGCGTCGATGTAGACCAGGTCGAACGGACCGTCGAGCCCATCCAGGGTCTCCAGCGCGTTGCCCTTGATCAGCTCGATCCGCTCACTGAACGGGCTCTGCGCGAAGAACTCGGCGGCCCGGGTCGCGCGCTCGGGGTCGACCTCGAGCGTGATCACCTTCCCGCCGTCGGGCAGCGCGGCGGCCATGGCCAGCGCGCCCAGTCCGGTGAAGGTCCCGATCTCCAGCACCCGCCGGGCACCGCCGACCGCGATCAGCGCCTGCAGGAGCCGCGCCTCGGCCAGGCCGCTCATCATCTGCGGGACGTCGGTGTGCTCACGCGTCCAAGCTGCGACCTCCGCCAGCTGTCCGTCAAACGGCGTCGTGTGCTCGGCGGCGTAGCCCTCGGCGGCGGCTGAGATCAGCTCAGTCATCCGCGGGAGCTTATTGTGGCCCCTGAGCGACTGTCATCGACCCAGGAGGCCCGACGCATGCAATACGTGAACCTCGGCAGAACCGGTCTGCGGGTCTCCCGCATCTGCCTGGGGATGATGAGCTACGGCAAGCACCCCAGCCGAGAGTGGACGCTCGACGAGCAGGGGGCCGAGCCGATCCTCAAACGAGCGGTGGAGGGTGGTGTCACGTTCTTCGACACGGCCGACGTCTACAACGGCGGCGAGAGCGAGGTGCTGACCGGGCGGCTGCTGGGCAAGCTGTTCGGCATCCGCGAGGAGCACGTGGTGGCCACCAAGGTGTGGGGCCAGACGATGCCGGGGGAGAACGGGTTCGGGCTGTCCCGCAAGCACATCATGGCCTCGATCGACGCGTCGCTGGCCCGGCTGCACATGGACTACGTCGACCTGTACCAGATCCACCGCTGGGATTCCCGCACGCCGATCGAGGAGACGATGGACGCGCTGCACGACGTGGTGCAGGCCGGCAAGGCCCGCTACATCGGGGCCAGCAGCATGTTCGCGTGGCAGTTCGCAAAGGCCCAGGCGGTGGCCCAGACCAAGTTCGTGTCGATGCAGAACCACTACAACCTCGTGTATCGGGAGGAGGAGCGGGAGATGATCCCCCAGTGCATCGACATGGGGGTGGGCGTGATCCCGTGGAGCCCGCTGGCCCGCGGCCTGCTGACCGGCAACCGGACGCGGGAGGGGGAGAAGCTGACCACCCGCGCTCAGACCGATGCGTTCGGCGACACGCTGTACCAGCCGAAGGTCGATTTCACGGTGGTTGATCGGCTGATCGAGGTGTCAAAGGACAAGGGGGAGAGCAGCGCCCAGGTCGCGCTGGCCTGGCTGCTGTCCAAGCCCGGCGTGACCGCCCCGATCGTGGGGGCCACCAAGCTCGAGCATCTGGAGGACGCGCTGGCCGCCGAGCAGCTGACCCTGACCGAGGACGAGATCAAGCGGCTGGAGGAGCCCTACGTCCCGCACTCGATCGCGGGGCACGTGTGATCGCTATGAACTAGGCGCAGGTCGGGGCGGGGAGCCCGCCGCCGAAGATGCTGATCTGGCCTGCGCTCTGGTCGGCCAGGGCGCTGGATCCGTTCAGATAGCTCGTCACGGTGCAGTCGCCGGCCGCCCAGTACTCGATCCAGGCCATGCCGTAGCGCTCAAACATCTGGAGGTGGGTGGCGGTGCCTGGGGCGGTCTGGGTGGACGGATCCTCCACGTCCTCGTGCACGGACCCGACGATCTTGATGCCCAGCCGCTGGGCGGTGCCGGTGAGCGCGGCGTACTGCTGCGGGGCGACCAGCGTGCAGTCGGTCCCCTGGTTCATGTTGCACATCACCGGGTGCTGGTTCTCCTCGCTGGCCAGCACGATGGTCGGGATCTTGACCTGCGGGGAGACCGAGAGCGAGGAGTCCAGCGTGTTCGCGCCCAGGCGCTCGTCGGAGGGATCGAGGAGGACGAGCGCTGACAGGGCCGGGCCTTCGGTCTGCGCCTTGATCGCCGCGAACGTGGCGTAGTAGGCCCCCAGCGAATGGCCGGCGATGGCCACGCGCGTGCTGTCGACCTGTCCGGACAGGAACGAGCTCGGTGCCCCGCTCTGAGCGATCGCCCAGCGCAGGACGCGGAGGATGTCCTCGCTGTTGACGTCGGTGCTCAGGTCGACCAGGTCGGCCGGTTGGTCGAGGCTGGGGGACGGAGTCAGGTTCGAGCCGGCCCGGCGATCGGACACGATCACCACCATGCCCCGTGAGGCCAGCCGGTTGGCCCAGCCAGACAGCGGGAACTCGCGCAGCGTGCCCGGCCAGGCGTGCGAGATCTGGACCAGGGGGTAGGGACCGGTACCGACGGGAACGTAGACCTCGGCGTTGACCGAGGGGAGTACGCCCTCGGGCCCGCGGGGGTCGACGGGGACGGGAATGCTCACCTGGTGGGACTGGACGGCGTAGGGGCCGAAGTCCTCGGGGGCCTGAGCCTGGGCTGACGCAACTCCCGCGGCCGCGGAGGCGATCGCGAGCATTGCGAGCAACGCTCCGACCCGGGCTGCTATGCCAGTTCCGCCTCCCACGGGGTTACAGTATCGTAACCGTAACGTGGCAGTGTCAAGCCAGCTCAGTACGAAAGATGGCCGATTGGGTGCCCCGTCCCGGGGGGTCGGGACTTATCCCCACGGCCGGGTTCCGGCCTCGGTTCGCTCCGAGCAGCTGCTCGACGTGGCCGAGCGGCTGTTTGCCGCCCGCGGGTACGGAGCCACGTCGATCGAGTCAATCGCGCGTGAAGCCGGGGTGACCCGGCCGATCGTGTACAAGCGTTTTGGCCCCAAGGACGAGGTGTACCTGGCCTGCCTGCGTCGCGCGCGGGCGCAGATGGAGTCGGCGCTGGTCGAGGCCGTGGCGGGGGCCGAGGGCCTGGAGGATCAGATCCGGCGGGCGGCCGACGCCTACTTCCGGTTCCTGGAGGCCGATCCGGCGCGGTGGCGGGTCCTGTTCGGGGGCGACGCCGCGGTGTCCGGGCCGGTGGCGGAGGAAGCGATGCAGATGCACCTGGCCACCGAGCAGCGGTTCGCCGACCTGTTTGCCATCGGCAATCCCGAGCGGGGCGAGCACGAGCTGCTGGCGTTTTCGCATGCCGTGGGCGGCGCCGCGCACCAGCTGGCCCAATGGTGGCTGCGGACTCCCGAGATCAGCCGCGAGCAGATCGTGGCCTGGTACTTCGCGGTGGTCTGGGAGGGGCTGGCCGGCGTTTTGGGACGAAATTGATGCAGTGATATGACGACCGCGTCTTGTTCTGTGACGCGCGACTGCGCATCCTGGAGGCATGGCGGCGAAGCGGAAGGCGCGCGAGGAGATCGGCGGGCGCACGGTCCAGGTGACGCAGCCCAACTGGGATGCGCTTCGAGCCCTGGTCGACGACGAGCTAGCGGACCGTTTCATGTGGATGAGCGAGGTGGAGCTCGAGGACGGGACGCGGCTGCACGGGTACCAGGACGAACCGAGCCGGCGCTACCTGCATCTGGCCGACGACGGGCGAGCGTTCTATTTCACCCGGGAAGCGCGGTACCGCCAGGTCGACCCGCGCACCGCGTTGATGGCGCTGTACATCGATGTCGGTGACGCTGCACGCCTCGATGAGGTGCAGGAGGCAGCGCTCCGCCTGGCCCTGGCAAAGTTGGACCGTGACCTTGGGGAGGCTTAGCGCGACATGTCTCATCCTGCTGGCCGCGTGCGCCGCCGCATCCGGCAGCGCGCCAGGCGCCGCCGGCCGACTTCCCGTCAGCTCGGCCAGCAACGGCTCGGTGCAGCCTCAGCGCTCGCCGGGCTCCTGTCATGCCCGGGGCTCGGGCCTGTACGTCCTGCCCGACCCGCGATGTACGCCCGGTGCGGTCAGCCCCGCGGTCACCCAGGCCAACCTCAGCTCGACGATCTGTCGCAGCGGCTACACGCGCGGGGTCCGCCCGCCGGAGCGGATCACCGAGACCGAGAAGCGACAGAGCCTGGCCGCCTACGGAGGCCACGGGTCGCTGAGCAGCTACGAGTACGACCACCTGGTCCCGCTGGAGCTGGGCGGCGCGACGAATGACGCGCGCAACCTGTGGCCCGAGGCCGGGCACGTCCCCAACCCCAAGGATGCCCTCGAGCGCCGGCTGAACCGCCTGGTGTGCCAGCACAGGCTGGGCCTGGCCAGCGCTCAGGAGGAGATCGCCAGCAACTGGGTGGCCGTGTACCGGAGGACCTTCGGCTAGACCTTCGGGTCCGCCGCCGCTCGGCGCATCACCCACACGCCGAGCATCAGAATCAGCGAGAACGCGACCAGCATCTCGCACCAGAAGAACGACAGGTAATCGAGGCGGACGCCCAGCGGCGGGGCGCCGGGAAGCGCGTTGCGGACCGCGGGGAACGCGAACAGCATCGCGGCCAGGAACGTGAACATGGGGAACTCGATCTTGCGCCCCAGCAGGAGCACCCTGACCATCAATCCCACCGCGGTGGCCGCCAGGGCCCAGAACATCACCATGACAAAGATCGCGAACAGCCGCGTGGCCCCGGAGCGGTTCACGCCCAGGGCCACGAAATGCGTGCCGTCAGGCTCCTCCGTGCTCTCGCGCAAGGCGAAGTTGAAACCGTGGACGGAACCGACCACCTGGAGCGTGGATGGAACCGTCTGCTCCGCGGCGTTGGTGACCCCATCCGCCACGAGCGTCTGGTAATGATCGAATGGGTAGTCGCCCTGATAGCCGTCATACAGCGGGACCGTTATGTCCTGGCTTCGCATCTCCTGGCCCTGGGAGAACTTCGTGACCACCGTGCCCGTGTCGGTCCCCAGGTGGATCTCGATGGGCCGGGTGAGCCGTTTGTTCGCGTCGCCGTAGGACCCCTTCGGTTCGAAGTCCAGCCGGAACGACACCTGATTGACGGACGGGTCGACCTTCAGCGAGCGCGCGCTGACCACGATCCCGTCGCTGAGGTCGGGATTCCCGGACACCCACGGGGCCCCGTGCTGCGTGGCCTCCCGGTTGAAGCCAAGGAAGCTGATGACGGCCACCGCGGCGAACCCGGCCAGGCCGAGACCCAGCAACAGGAAGGCCCACCACGGAGCGCGGGCATGGACTTGGTCGGGCATGACGCGGCCAACCTACCGCGCGGGGCGGCGGGCCGCGCGGGGCCTACGCGGCTACGGGTACCCGCTCGCGCGCGTCGGCCGGCGCGGCCTCGGCGCGCCGCTCGGCCAGGCCGGAGAACTCCATGCCCTGCGTGATGTCGCCCCGGCGGATCAGCGACAGGTCCTGGAAGTAGTTCTGGTGAACGCGCCACGGGGCCTCCTCGCCCTGGCGGGGGAACAGGTCGAGCGCCCGCTGCACGTAGCCGCTGGTCAGACCGTCGATGAACGGACGTGAGGGGACGTCGGCCTCGGAGGGTCGGGGCACGGCCCGGGTGTAGCCATGCGTGTCCATGTGGTTGATCAGCCGGCTCACGTATTGGCAGATCAGATCGCACTTGAGCGTCCACGAGGCGTTCGTATAGCCGATGGCCATGGCCGCGTTGGGCACGTCGGCCAGCATCATCCCGCGGTAGGTGAGCTTCTGGGAGACGTCGACCGGCTGGCCGTCGACCGAGAGCTCGATGCCGCCCAGCACCAGCAGCTGCAGTCCGGTGGCGCTGACGACCAGGTCGGCCTCCAGCGTCTGCCCGGACTCGAGCTCGATGCCGGTCTCGGTGAACGTCTTGATCCGGTCGGTGACCACGGACGCGCGACCGCTGCGGATGGCCTTGAACAGATCGTTGTCCGGCACCACGCACAGGCGCTCGTCCCACGGGTCGTACCGGGGGTTGAAGTGGGTGTCGACGTCATAGCGCGGCCCCAGCGCCTTGCGCGCCCCGAGCTTGATCAGCCTGCGCATGAACTTGGGGTAACGGCGGGCCACGCGGTACGCGACCATCATTCTCAGCACGTTCTTCCAGCGCACCGCCGGGTGGGCCAGGCGCTCGGGCAGCACCCGATGCAGCAGCTTGGCCACGGGGTCCTCGCCGGGCAGCGACACCACGTAGCTGGGCGAGCGCTGGAGCATCGTCACGTGGGCTGCCCGGTCGGCCATGGCCGGGACCATCGTGATGGCGGTGGCGCCGCTGCCGATGACCACCACACGCTGGTCCGTGTAGTCGATGTCCTCGGTCCAGTGCTGGGGGTGGATGACCTGGCCCTGGAACCGCTCGCGGCCCGGGAACTCCGGGGTGAAGGGCTCGTCGTAGCGGTAGTAGCCGGTGCAGCCCAGGAGGAAGGAGGCGGTCAGCTGGAACCGCTCGCCGGTGTCGGTGCGCTCGACGTCCAGCGTCCAGCGGTCCTGATGCGAGGACCAGTTGGCGTTGATAACCCGGTGGTGGAAGCGGATGTGGCGGTCGATCCCGTACTCACGCGCGGTGTCGGTGACGTACTCACGGATCGAGGGCCCGTCGGCCAGGGCCGTGGCCGCGCTCCAGGGCCGGAACGGGTAGCCCAGGGTGTGCATGTCGGAGTCCGAGCGGATGCCGGGGTAGCGGAACAGGTCCCAGGTGCCGCCGATCGCGCCGCGGGCCTCGAGGATGGCGTAGGTCTTATCCGGGGACTCGGCCTGGAGGTAGTAACCGGCGGCGATGCCGGACAGGCCGGCGCCGATCACCAGGACATCGAGGTGCTCGGGGCGGCGGCGGTCCGGAGTGGTGAGGTTGGGGGTCCCTGCGGTTATGGTCATACGGCCTCTCGCTCGCTATCAACGCACTGTCAATAGCGTACGCTACCAAGCTATCGACACGGTGTCAATACCGCGGCGGATGGTCTACGCTCTAGCCGATGGCCACCACCCAGAACCGGCGGATTCGCCGCTCGCCTGAGGCCGCCGAGCGGGAGATCCTCGACGCCGCCGAGGCCTTGCTGGCCGAGCTCTCCTACCGCGAGTTGAGCGTGGACGAGCTGATGCGGCGCACCGGCATGACCCGCTCCACCTTCTATCACTACTTCCACAGCCTGGACGACGTCGCGGTGGCGCTGCTGAGCCGGGTTCAGGCCGAGATGGTGGAAGCGGCCGCCCCCTGGCTGCAGACCGTGGCCGAGACCGACGACCCGGTCCACAACATCGAGCAGGGGATCCTCGGCGTGGCCCTCGTGTTCGCCCGCCACGGCCGGGTGCTGGCGGCGATCGATCAGGCCGCACACCATCATCAGACGGTCGAGCGGGCCTGGCGGGGCAGCGTGCTCGAGCCCTGGATCGCCGCCATCGTGGCCCAGGTCAGGGCCAACCAGGAGCGGGGTCTGACCGCGGTTGAGGCGCCCGAACAGGTGGCGCAGGCCCTGCTGCTGATGAACATGGCGGTGTTCGCGGAGCGGCTGGGACGGGAGCCCGTCGACAACCCCGAGGACGTGGCGGCCACGCTGGCCCGGATCTGGATCGGGGCGCTGTACCCCGAGGGCCTGATCGCCCACTCCTAGCCGATTCGCCAGTAGATGTAGCCCAGCCCCGGGAAGTGCAGGGCCTCGGCGGTGGCGCCCGTAAGGTCCCACTCGCGTCCGGCGATGTAGGGGCCGCGATCGAGCACCGGTACGCGGATCGCGCGGCCGTTGTAGACGAAGGTGACCATGGTGCCGCAGGGCAGCGTCTTGTTGGCCACGCCCAGCTGGGGCACGTGGAGCACGCCGCCGCAGGCGATCGGCAGGCCGTAGTCGGTGAACACCGAGGCCACGCTGACGTTGAATGCGCCGGGCGGTAGCTGAGCCGGGTTCAGCAGGACGCCGGAGAAGTTGAGCTGATCCAGGTGGTAACGCGAGACCGCGATCTGGAACCGGGCGAAGGCGGCGCGCACCTGGCCCACGGTGGGCGCGCCCTTGGCCACCGACTGGGTGTTGGTGGCCGCGCCGGTGACCTTGGGGTCCTTGGAGGGGATCACCCCGGCCGATGAGGGCGGGACGACCGCCGAGCCCGACTGGCCGGCCACCGGCTGGACGGCGTGGGGATGGGCCTGGGGCAGCGCCGCGGTCGGGGCCGGGTCCTGGCGGGCCGAGCCGCTGGCCCCGCAGCCGTACACGACCGCCGCCAGCAGGGCCGTAGCTGTCAGCGCTCGGAGTCTGATCAGGCAAAGGTAGCCGGGTCGATCGGGTGTCGGCGCCGGCACTTAGGGGTGCGGGACCGGCACCTAGGGGTGTCGCGCCGGCACCATGCGCGGCCCGATGTGCTGGGGCGGGGTCTGCAAGCCCAGGCTGCGCGGTGCGGCGGGAAGTCCCAGATCGCCCGCCCGGCGCACCAGCCGTTCGGCACACCGCTCGCTCAGGGCGGCGATGGTCAATGAGGGATTCACCCCGAGCGAGGTGGGGACGATCGAGCCGTCGATGCAGTAGAGGCCCTCGTAGCCGTACGCCGCGCCCGTGTCGTCGACGACACCGAGGTCAGCGGACTCGGCCATCCGGCAGCCGCCCAGCGGGTGCGCGCAATACGCGCCCTGGGTCTCGGTCAGGGCCATGAACTTGCCCAAACCGCGGTACCGCGCTACCTGCGCCATGGCCTGGTTGGCGGCGGTGCGCACGGCGAGCGATTGCTCGGACATGGCGTAGTTGAACAGGCCCACGGACACCGGCCCGGCGTTGGGGCGCTCGGCCGCGCCCGAGGGTGGGACGGCATAAAACGTCCCGTCGTGGGTGTCCTCGACCAGCGCCAGCAGCTCGATCCGGTTTGACCAGTGGGCGATGGCCTGCTTCTTCTGAAGTCCCCACCACGAGGGCCCGCCGGGCACCGTGCGCCCGCTGTCGTATAGGAAGTTGGTCAGCGAAGACAGGAAGATCTCCTGGAGGTTGAAGCGCGTGCCGTCGTAGGCGTGTCCCGCGCGCCCGACCCACCAGTCGTAGCTCATGGTGGTGATCGGCTTGCCCTTGTAGAACTCGTGGTAGCCCGGGAGGCCAAGCACGCTGCGCACCCGGCGCGGGTCGAACTCGATGGCGGCGACGTGGTCGCCGTCGACGCCCAGGTTCTTTCCCACCTGCTGGGAGAGCGAGGGCAGGTTGGGCTGCGATCGCATCAGCAGCACCGGGGTCGACATCGCGCCGGCGGATAGCACGAGGACCTTGCACTGAAGCTGCACCTGCTGCCCGCTGGGCGCCCGGGTCGGGTTCGTCCCCTCGTTGTCCATCACGTCTGCAGTGACCAGGTAGCGGTAGGGCCGCGCGTTGGACTGGCTGATCGACTCGACCTGCATGTTGGGGCGCACCTGCACCCCGGCCTGCTCAGCTGCCCATAGATAGTTGGTGGTCAGCGAGTTCTTGGCCCCGAAGATGCACCCGGTGTGGCACCACTTGGCGTTGACGCAGCGCTCCTCGGAGATGGCCAGCGGGACACGGTCGCACGTGTAGCCCTGGTGGGCCAGCGTGGCCGCCCACAGCCCGCCGGACTTGGACACCTGGTCCCAGGTCGGCCGCTTGACCCGCAGTCCTCGCTCCGCGCGCGCGTAATAGGGATTCAGTGAGGCCCGGGAAATGCCGGCCGGCCACATGCGCCGGACCGGGCCGTCGCCCGGGCGCTGATCGCGGCGCTCGAAGGTTTCACGCGGGGAGCGCAGCGATGCGGCCAGGTAGAGATTCGAGCCACCGCCGACGGCGTTAGCCGTCACGATCTGCGCGCCCTGGCCCTGGATCAGGAGGTAGACGTCGGACAGGTGGTCGATGTCCATGGATTGGCGAAAGTCGGTGTGCCCGTAGCGCCGTCCGCGCTCGAGTACGACGATCGACCGGGGGCTGACACCGGCCGCGCGGTAGAGCTCGGCCAGGCGCCAGGCGGTGATCGACCCGCCGAACCCCGAGCCGACGATCACGACGTCGACGTTCTCGCTCACGGCAGCCAGCCGTTGCGCGTGCGCTCGCGGCTCATCCGCCGCCGGTAGGAGAAGTTGCCGTAGCCGTTCGGAGCGACTCCGGGAAGGCCCATGACGCGATAGCCGGGCGCGCTGGCGCTGGTGGCGTTGCGGACCAGCGCGGCGGCACAGAATGCGGTGAAGGGCACTGCGGCGGCCGCCTCCCAGAGCAGTCGAGTGGGGTTGGAAAAGTCCAGGCCGGCCAGACACACCTGCACGCGCGCGTCCCAGCCCAGGTGCAGGAAGTCGCCGCCATGCGGCAGCGATCGGGTCTCGAGCTCGGACAGGAACGGCGGTTCCAGCGAGTCGAAGCCGACCTCGGGGTGGTGGTACAGGGCGAGTGCGTCGGCCTCCACGGCCCCGGGGCTCGGGTCCACGCCGGCGATGGCCTGCGGGTCGATCGGATTGCCCAGGGCGGTGGTGCTGACCTTCCGGCCCGGGATCATCGTGTCGGCAAACGCCTGGAGCGTGGCGTCGGTGACGCTGGGGCTGCCGGCCGAGGAGGCGGCAGAGGCGCTGCTGGGCAGGATCGGGAGTGCGGAAGCGACCAGCGCCCCCAGCGCGGCAGCCGACCCGCGGCCCAGCAGCTGGCGGCGGTCCAGCAGCTCGAGCAGCCGGTCATGCTCAGGATGCAGATCGGTCACGTCGCGCGTTTCAGGTAACTGCGCAGTCCGCGCAGCTTGCGAATCGTCCGCCGGTCATACACCCCCAGGTAGGCCACGCGCCCGGACCGCACGCCGGCCAGCAGGGCGCCGCGGCGCAGCCAGGAGATCGCCCCGGTCCGGCCGATAGCCCGCCAGCCGGGCAGCGCCCGCCGCAGCGCTCGCGCGCGCGCACCCACGGCCACCGTCCGCCTGTGTCGCCCCGACAAGCGAAAGCCCGAGCTGGTGGTGAGCAGCATCGCCGTGCGGGCATGGCCGGCCGAGCCGAGCGTCCCGCTGCGATCGGTGGGCTGCCCGATGAGCAGGCTGCCGCCACGGGTGACGCAGTAATGCAGGAAGCCGCGCTTGATCCCCTGAGGCGGACCCAGGGCGGTACGGACCCGATCCTCGCGGGTCCCAAGCTTCACGGTTCCTATGCCCCGCCGGCTCACCTGGCCCGACGCGGCTACGCACCGCGGCGCGTTGGCGGCCGAGGCGTAGATCGCACCCGGATGGGCCTGGGCTCGCGCGGCGCAGTTGGGATCGGCCGGCACCTGGTCGTGGCTGATCATGCCGCCGGTGCCGGGGCCGAAGTACTGCCCGTAGCTGGGGGGGAAACCGGGGAGGCTGGCCGGATCGAACGTCTTGCCGCCGAGGCTGAAGTCCCTCACTGACACGCCGCCGTCACCGGTGGCTTTGTCGAAGAAGTAGTGGCCGTAGAACTCGTACAGCACCGTGCTGCCGTCGGATTGGATGACCGAGCCCCGCCAGTGATCCTGCTGGAAGTAGAAGCACTTGGGTGAGGCGGCAGCGACCCGGGCGGGCTCGAGCGACAGGAACTGAACCATCCCCAGCTCGGTCAGGTTCTGGTTGGTCTTGTCGAAGTTAACGCAGTAGGGATCGGCGTTCGGATCCGGCACCGACGTGCCTCGGCCGGCGTCCTGGATCGTGCACCGGAATGGGTTGACACCGTCCCAGGGAGTGGGTGGAGCCCCCGCCTGAGCAGCGCCCGTTAGGGCAAGCGCGGCCAGCGCTCCGACCACGAGCAAGCCGACGAGCCTCCGAGCTCCGTCAACGGCCTTCACGTGGGCAAGTGTAAGCCGCCACCGAGCATCTGTCGCTGAACAACGGATGAGTCAAGGCCCTGGCCTGTAGCTCCGATACACGCACGACGACGGGACGCGGGCGTTCCTCAACGCCAGCGCGCGATAATGGCCGCCATGGGTGGAGGGCGAAGGCTGGTCGGGCTGGGCGCGCTGATGGTCGTGCTCGCGCTGAGCGGTTGTGGCTCCAGCTCGAAGTCCGGCTGCGGAAACAGTTGCGCGAACGCCGGTTCGGGCGGGGCTGTGCGTACCACCAACAAGGGCTGCGCGGCCAACTGTGCCAACGCCGGACTGCCCGGAGCGCCGGCGCCCTCGAGCAGCGGCTCCGGCGCCGTGGCTGAGCTCGGGTGCCACCAGTACTGCCAGTCGGCCGGCGGCTACGGCGGGGGTGGGGGACCGAGCCCGCCGCCCGCCGCGAAGATCCTCAACCAGGGGACGGTGTCGGTGCTCCCGGGCGGCGTCGTACCGGTCACCGTCCAGTGTGCGATCTCCTCGCCCTGCCGCGGGGCGATCCTGATCGACTTTGGCACCGCGTGCACGTCGCCGGGGGAGGGTGGCCGATCGGATCTGGATGTGAGCCCCCAGAGCACGCGCACGATCGGGGTGCCGCTGTCCAGCTGCCAGCTGGCGTTGGTGCGCCGGCGCGGGTCGGTGAAGGTCGTCATCACCGCCGACACCGGGGCCAGCGGGGTGTGTAAGCAGTACGACTGCGTGGTGCCGGCCGAGGTCACCCTGCGGTCATCGGCTTGAGGGGCGCGCCGTCCTTTGCCGTCCGCTGGCGGCGCCTCAGCCTGCGGCACTGGCTGCTCGCCCTGGTGGCTCTGCTGGCCGCCGCCGCAGCGATCGTCTCCTACGCCACCGGAGCCCTGGCGGCGCTGGAGCGGGACACGGTGGACACGCGGTTCAACATCCGGGGCGACCACCCGGCCGACCACGGGATCGTGATCGTGGGGCTGGACACTCGGACTCTGGGCGCGCTCAACCTGCGCCCGCCGATTCCCCGGCACTTCTACGCCCAGCTGCTCGACCGGCTCCACGCGGGCGGGCCGCGGTCCCTCGGGATGGACGTCCAGTTCATCGGCCAGACCGACCCCGCCGACGACCGGGCGCTGGTGGCCGCGGTGGCCCGTGACGGCCCGATCGTGCTGAGCACCCACGACGGCGACAAGGGCCCGATTCCCGTACCCGCGGGCGTGCGCGGCGCGCCCGGGGCGATCCCGGCCAGCGCCGCGGTGGACACCGATCCCGACGACGTGGTCCGGCGGATGCTCTACGCCCCGGTCCAGCTCCCGACCTTCGCCGTGCTGGCGGCGGGGCAGCTCCTGGGTCACCCGGCGAGCCAGTCGAAGTTTCCGGGAAACCACGCCTGGATCGACTTCCGCGGCCCGCCCGGGACGTTCCCCGCGTATTCGCTGATCGACGTGCTGAACGGCCGCGTGCCGGCTTCGGCGTTCGCGGGCAAGACGGTGCTGGTGGGCGTCACCGACCCGGGGCAGAAGGATGTGTTCACGACCCCGGTGTCCTCGGTGCCCATGGCCGGGGTCGAAGTCCAGGCCAACGCCCTGGCCACGATCCTCAGCGGCTTTCCCCTGGGCCAGATTCCGGGCTGGCTGGAGATCGTCATCGTGCTGCTGTTGGCGGCCATTCCCGCCGTCCTGGCCGTCCGCCTGGCTG
>DATKRM010000217.1:0-9277 GCA_035532195.1 Solirubrobacteraceae bacterium | reverse complement strand
CACGACGTCGCCCACGTTGACGAACAGCGGCACCTGGATCCGCGCCCCGGTCTCCAGCACCGCCGGCTTGGTGCCGCCGCCCGACGCGGTGTCGCCCCGCAGGCCGGGGTCGGTCTCGGTCACCGCCAGGTCGGTGGCGCTGGGCAGCTGGATGTCGGCCGGCTGCTCATCGATGTAGAGCACCTCGACCTCTGCCGACTCCTTCAGCCAGCGCAGGGCGTCGCTGACTGCGCTCACCGGGATGGTCAGCTGCTCGTAGCTCTCCGAGTCCATGAAGTGGGCGTCCGAGTCGTCCTGATACAGGTACTGCATCCTCCGGGTCTCGGTCCTCACGGGGCGGAACTTCTCCCCGGCCCGGAACGTCCGGTCGATGGCCGCCCCGTCCGAGGCCCGGCGCAGCTTGGTCCGCACGAACGCCCCGCCCTTGCCCGGCTTCACGTGCTGGAACTCCACGATCTTGTAGATCGTCCCCTCGACGTCGATGTGGGTGCCGTTGCGGAACTGATTGGTCGAGATCACGACGGCTGAGGGTAGCGGTGCGGACCGCGAACGCTACGCGGCGACGTGTCCGGCTTCGGTGTGGGGCACAGGTAGCGGCTTCCCTTGGTCGCCGAGGTATCGACGTGCGCCGCCAGCGCCTCGGCCATGCGCGCCTCGACCTCCGGCCAACACGGGCGGCGGACCGGCCAACGTCACCTTGACCGACAAGCTGACCGTCCCGGCCAACGCCTTCACGGGGCAGCTACTCCTCGACCTGGACGTACACGATCTCCAGCGGACCGTGAAGCCGAACGGCTACCCGACGACCGTCAGCTCCTTGGGCAGCGAGGTAAGAACCTCGCACCTCTCTTCGTCCTCCACCACCACGAGGTCCTCGATCCTGACCCCGAACGCTCCGGGCACGTAGACCCCAGGCTCGACCGTGACCACGTTCCCGGCCTCCAGCTCGGCCGACTCGTCAGCACGTTGTGAGAGCCGCGGGCCCTCATGGACCTCGAGGCCCACTCCGTGTCCCAGCCCGTGGCCGAAGTGCTCGCCGTGTCCGGCCGCCTCGATCACCTGCCGTGCCGCGCTGTCGACCTCCCGGCAGCGGGCGCCGGCCCGCACCGCGTCCAGCCCGGCCAGCTGGGCCCGGAGCACCAGCTCATAGACGTAACTGGCCTCCCCGTCAACCGCTCCGGCGGCCAGCGTGCGGGTGCAGTCCGAGCAGTAGCCGTCGAGTTCTGCCCCCCAATCGATCACCACGAGCTTCCCCGGGGCGATGGTCTCATCGCGCGGCACGGCGTGCGGGAGCGCGCCATAGGCTCCGCCCGCGATGATCGTCTCAAAGCTCGGCTTGCGGGCTCCCAGGCGACGCATCTCCACCTCCAGCGCCAGCGCCACCTCGGCCTCGGTCCGCCCGATCAGCCCATCGGCCACCACCTTCCTGAACGCGGCGTCGGCCAGCTGAGTGGCCGCGCGGATGCGCTCCACCTCGTCCGGGTGCTTGACCGCCCGCAGCCGCTCGACCGCGCCCTCCACCCCAACCAGACTCACCCGGTCGGGCAGCAGCTCCCGCAGCCGGTCGTGCTGGCGGACCGTCAGGTGCGCGTCCTCGAAGCCCAGGCGCCGCTCACCGCCGGGGAGCACCTCGGTGATCGCGTCGAACAGCTCCAGCGGAGCCTCGCTGCGCTCGAACGAGCTCTCGACCTGCTCGGCCGCCTGCTCGGTGTAGCGGAAGTCGGTGATGAACGCGCGCGTGTTAGGGCCGACCAGCGCCAGGCCATTGGTGCCGTAGTAATCGGTGAGATAGCGGACGTTGACCAGGTCGGTGACCAGCATCACGTCGACACCCGTATCGCCCAGGCCAGCGGCCAGTCGATCGACCCGCTCGCTCATTCGGCGGCCAACTCCGCACGCAGGCGCTCGAGTGCTTCCCGGTAGCCCTCCACCCCTTGCCCGGCCACGCTGGCCACGGACAGCTGGCGGATCACCGACACCCGCCGCCACGCTTCGCGGTGCTGGATGTCCGACAGGTGGACCTCGACGGCCGGCAGGCCGGTGAGCTCCAGCGCGTCGCGGATCGCGTAGGAGTAGTGCGTCCAGGCTCCGGGGTTGAGCAGCAGACCATCAGCCAGTCCTTCTAACCGGTGCAGGTGCTCGACAAATTCGCCCTCGTGGTTGGTGTGGAAGAACCGGGTCTCCAACCCCAGCTCGCCGGCCATCGACTGGATGCGCAGCTCGAGTGCGTCGAGCGTGAGGTTGCCGTAGTGGGCCGGATCGCGCCGGCCCAGCTGGTCCAGGTTGACGCCGTGCATCACCTCGATCCGGTTCCGGACTACGGTCATCCCGCCAACTCTCGCACCGCGTCGATCAGCGCGCGCGACGAGACCTCGCATCCCGTGCGCAGCCGGCCCGGAGCTTCTACGAGCACGAACGGCACCGGCCCCTCCCCCACCCGCTTCTTGTCCCGGGCGGTGGCTATGACCACGGCATCCGGATCGGCGTCCTGGAGGGCCGTGGGCAGCCCGTGACCGGCCAGCAGCTCGGACACCTCAACCCGGAGCTCGTCCAGCCCGGAGAGTCGCAGTGCAGCCAGCAGGCCCAGTCCCACCGCCTCGCCATGCCGGTAGCGGGCGTAGCCGGTCACCGTCTCGATGGCGTGACCCACCGTGTGGCCCAGGTTCAGGACCTGGCGCAGCCCGGCGTCGCGCTCGTCGCGCTCCACCACCCGCAGCTTGGTCCGTGCGCAGGCCACGATCACCTCCGGTGACGTGGGGGCGGCTCCCGAGCGAATTTGCTCCCACAGCGCGCCTCCGGCGATCAGCCCGGTCTTGACCACCTCGGCGTATCCCGCGGCCAACTCCTCCGGCGGCAGTGTGCCCAGCACATCGGTGTCCGAGATCACGGCCGCCGGCTGGTGGTAGGCGCCGACATAGTTCTTGGCCACGGCCAGATCGACTCCGGTCTTGCCGCCGTACGCGGAGTCGACCTGGGCCACCAGGCTCGTGGGCACCTGGACGTAGCTCACCCCGCGCTGGTAGGTGGCGGCGCAGAATCCGGCCAGGTCGCCCACCACGCCACCGCCCAACGCCACCACCAGGTCCTCGCGGGTCATCCCAGCTTGGGCGAGCTCGGTCCACACGATGTCGGCGTGAGCCACGGTCTTTGACTGCTCTCCCGGCATGATCAGGACCCGGCCGGCCGGGCAGTCGATCAGCTCAGCGTAGAGCCGGCCCACCTGGCCGTCGGTGACCAGAAACCGCCGCCCCGGGACCGTGGCGGGCCAGAACCGGCTCCGGGTGAGCAACCCGGGCCCGATATACGCCGGATAATCAGCCGACGCGCTGGCCGCCCACAGCAGCCGGGCTCCGTCGGGCAGGCCCTGGGTGGCGTCGAGAACCTCGGGCATCGCGTCCACGCGCTCGCCTGACACGGTCACGTCGGCCAGGGCCGCGTACAGCGCCTCTCGCGATTCGTACAGCACCTGGAAGCTCGCCCGGTCGCGGGCCAGCGGCCGGCCGCTTCCCGCCACCCGGCCCCAGGCCGTGTCCAGGGTGACATCGAGCCACACCACCAGGTGGCCGCCCAGGGCGTCTCGCACCGCATCCGATCCCACGGCCCCGCCGCCCAGGGCCAGCACGTGCACCTCCGGGTCGTCCAGCAGCTCGAGCGTCGCTCGCTCCTCGAGCGCCCGGAACGCCGCCTCACCGTCCTCGACGAACATCCGCTCGACCGGCTTGCCCGCCCGCTCCTCGACCACTCGATCGACGTCGAACGCGGCGGTGCCCAGCGCGTCAGCGGCGTGTCGGGCCGCGGTCGACTTGCCGGCGCCCATGAACCCGATCAGGACGAGCTTTCGCGCCGCCAATCGATCCGTTCCTCGTAGGCCGTCAGCGCGGCTTGCACGTCTCGCACGTGATCGCCGCCGAATTTCTGCCTGTAGGCGTCGGCCAGCACGAATGCCACCATCGCCTCGCCCACCACGCCCGCCGCCGGGACCGTGCACGAGTCGGTGCGTTCACGCAGCGCCTCGGTCGGCTCGTGGGTGGCGGTGTCCACGGACTGCAGCGGCTTGGTCAGCGTGGGTAGCGGCTTCATCCAGCCCCGGACGATCAGCGGCTGGCCGTTGGTCATTCCGCCCTCCAGTCCGCCGGCGTGGTTGGTGTGGCGGTAGTAGCCGCGCTGCTCGTCCCAGAAGATCTCGTCGTGGGCCTGGGAGCCGGGGAGGGCGGCCACCTCGACCCCCTCCCCGATGGCCATCGCCTTGATGGCCTGAATCGACAGCATGGCCTGAGCCAGCCGGCCGTCCAGCCGCTCCTCCCAGGAGACGTAGGAGCCCAGCCCGGCCACCAGACCGAACGCCCTCACCTCGAACACGCCGCCCAGCGACTCGTTGGCCTTGCGCAGGCGGTCGATCTCGGCCACCATCTCGCCGCTGGCCGCCTCGTCCAGGCAGCGCACCGGGGATTCGTCCACCAACTCGAAATCCTCCACCCCCAGGTCCTGGGGGACCGGCGCCGCCACCGAGGCGATCCGGATCACGTGCGAGCGCACGTGGACCCCCAGCGCCGCCAGGAAGGCCTTGGCCACCGCTCCTCCGGCCACTCGGGCGGCCGTCTCCCGGGCGCTGGCTCGCTCCAGCACGTTGCGCACGTCGCTCAGACCGTACTTCTGCGTGCCCACCAGGTCGGCGTGGCCGGGCCGCGGCAGATGCACCTCGTCGATCTCCGCCTCCACCGGCCACGGGTTCATCCGCTCTTCCCAGTTGGCGTAGTCGCGGTTGGTCACCTGCAGCGCGATCGGGCTGCCCAGGGTCATCCCGTGGCGCACGCCCCCCGTGATCTCCGCCTGATCGCGCTCGATCTTCATCCGCCCGCCCCGGCCGTAGCCCAGCTGGCGGCGGCCGAGGTCACGGTTCAAGGCCTCGCGGTCGAGCTCCAGCCCGGCCGGAAGGCCCTCGATGATGCAGGTCAGCCCGGGACCGTGGGACTCACCGGCGGTGATCAAGCGCAGCGCCATAGGGCGCTGAAGGTTAGGGCGGGTCGCGAACGGCGGCGCTCACGCGAGCGCCATCAAGCCGGACCAAAGGTCAGTAGCGGCCCGCGACATCGATGCGCAGGCGGCCGCCCGTGGCGCCGATCAGCATCAGATGAACGGTCAACGTTACGTGCCGCAGGCGCGCGAGCTTCGCTGCGATGGTCCGCGAGAGCCGCAGGTGCAGCGTGACCACTCCACCTTTGATCCCACTGATCGTGCCACGCCCGATCACGACCGACGGCCCGCGCCCGGCCTGGATGTGCGCCCGCTTGGCAACGGCGCGAGAGATTAGGACGGATGCGAATCCGTCCGCCGCCTCGTTCGAGTTGAGCACCGCCGCGATCCCACCGTGCAGCGCGTGGGCCAGGCTCTGAGGAATGAGATGGATTCGCGCTTGCAGCCGCTGCGTCGCTGGGGGTGGGCTGTAGGGCTGGCCGTTGGGCAGGAGTACCTGGATCGTCTGGCTGATGGTGGCCGGGTTGCCGCCGCGATCGGTCACGTTGAGCGTCACCGTGTAGCTGCCCGGCTTCTGGAACACGTGCACAACGCTTGCCCCCGACCCGGCGGAGCCGTCGCCTAAGTTCCATTGGTAGCCCGCGTTGGGGACCATCAATGTGGAGGACGTCGTCGAGCCATCCAGCCACACCTCGTCGCCTGGCTCGATCGCATTGGGTACGACGAAGTGCGGCGAGAGCACAACACCGTTGGCGCAACCGTCGTACTGGATGGGTAGCAGGTCTCCGAGGGTGTAGGGCTCGGTTTCGATCGCCGCCGCGTTGTTGAACTCGCGCTGGAGGATGTACGAGTTGCTGCCCACTTGGACGGTATCGAACGCGCCCCCGAGCGGGACACAGCCGGCGGGCTGGATGCCGCGCGCGGGGTCGCTGAGCACCCGGTCGTTGATCTCGGAGCCGTTCAGCGCGAACCATCCATTTATTCCGGGGTTGACGATCGACGCGATCTGGGCCGCGCTGAGCGGGCTCACCAGCACATCTGCGATGTTCTTGGAGAGCTCATCAGGCGTATTCCCCCCCAAGGGCAGGCCTGGCTCGTCGCATGCGGTGTCGGCCGTCCACGGCTGAACCACGTATTGGACCTCCTGCGTGCTGCCATCCGCCAGCGTCACCGGGAGCTGGGAGTGATATGAGCAGAAGAACAGCGGCAGCGAGGGCGACGGACCGGTTATGGGCGCAGCGCTCAGGCTGTAAGGAGTTCCGATTGGGATGGGGCCCGCCTGGCGCATGAAGGCGGTGCCGCCGGACTGCGTGATGTAAACGTAATAGCCCGTCGCCCCGCTCGCGGGGGGCGGCGAAGGGACCGTGATCGTCCCGCTCGGCGGCGGCGGCGGCGACGGCGAGCCCGAGCCCCCGCTCGCCGGCGCTGTAGGAGGAGCTACCGTGACGAGCATCGGGGCGCTCGGCGCCGACTCTCCGCTGGCCGTGGCATATGTAGTCTCCACGTTATAAGTGCCCGGAGCTACCGCTCCGCCGGTGGCGCTTGAGGTCGGGGTATTGAGAGGCGGAGCGAGGGCAGCGTTGGCCGAGCAGAGCTTGTTGGTCGGATCGAGACAGGCCTCGACTCCGGGCGGCAGCAGCATGGTCACCAGCGGCGTGTAGCCAGGCACGGTGTGATGGGTCAGGTCGGTCTGGCGGATCTTCGACAACAGCTCCGTCTGGATCTGCGAGTCGGTCAGGCAGACCGTATTCGTGCCGGGAACGTTGCTGAAACCGGTGAAAGAATGGCCGGCGGGTTGACAGCCGTTGGCCGGGAAGTCATTGCCCGGCACCGTGGTGTTGAAGTAGCAGGAGCCGCCCACGCTCCCGTAGTCGATGCAGCCGCCGCCGAACTTCGACTTGTTCTGAGCAGCGCCGTTGGGCCCCTTGTACTGCGGAGTGACCGCATACGGCGACGTGAGCGCCCCGCTGCCGTCCGCGACGTCCCGCAGGAACTGCTCGACGTAGTTCCTCGTACCCGAGTAATACGTGCGGTTCGGGTCCCAGGTGAGCGCAAAGGTCTGGTTGGCCGTCATCACATCCCCGCCGTGAGAGCAGAGACCTGCCGAGGGGACAGAAAACGTCAGGTCCGAAGCGACCCAGGGATCACATTGGAGGCTGGAGGTGGCGGTCGAGGTGACGGTCGGAACGCCCGCCTTGGAGAGCAAGCGGCACGTGCTGCCCGGGCTGGTCAGATCGCTGCAGTCTCCCGGGAGCAGGTTGACGCCCGCGTAGTTGCTCACATTGGATGCGCTGAATGGCACGGTCGTCTGCCCGAGCGCGTGCATGTCCACCACCACCGCCTGCGCCGCTCCGCTCATGGCGAGGAGCGACACCACCGAGGCGAGGATGGTCAAGAGCGCGCGGCGCATCAGCTTTCTCCCAACGTGAGGTTGCGTAGGTCAACGACCGCCCCCACCCGCGGGGCGTACTGAAACAGCGACAGGGCGGGAACCGACAGCGTGGCCACGAACCGCTCCCCCTCAGCCGACACCGACTGCCGTACCTGCTGGGCCGCGGCAGCCGAGGGATGATCGGTGGCCGCGATCCCGGTGATAGCGAACATGGCCGCCGCCCCGCTGTTGGCGCCGGTGGACAAGGACTCGATCTGATCCTCGCCCAGGGACAGGATCTCGCAATCGATGGGTCCGGGAATGCACGTCCCCGGCCCGCGCAGCACCGTGCCGGGAGGCACCGCGAACAGCACCCGGTGGCCGCCCTGGAGCACGCCCAGCTCGACCAGCAGCGGCTGCCGGGGACTCGGCAGCAAGCTGAGGCGCTGCAGCGGGTCGAGCAGGTTGACCCCACCCGCGGCGTTGGTGATCGAGATGGCCACGCTGTAGGACTGAAGTGGTGACAGGCCGCTGGGCGCCGGGGCCGGCTTGCGAGTCGGGACTGGGGGCGGCGGAGCTCCGCCTACCGGGACGGGTCCGCTGACCGCCGTCGCGGGGGTAGTGGTCGCTGACCCTGATCCGGTCGTGGCACTGGTCGTCGAGCTGTTCCCGCCCGCGGCGCCGGCGGTAGCGGTACCAGTGCTGGGTGCGGTCCCGGTCGCGCTGCCCGTAACGGGCGCGCCGCTTGGCGGCTGACCGAACGGATCGCGGCCATAGCCCGGCAGCTTGGCTTGGCCGGGGCTGCTCTGGACGCTCACGGCCGGTATGCCAGACGGGGCCGCACCGGTGGCCGCCACGGGGACCGGACCGGGCGCCGGCGGCGCCGAGTGCAACAGCAGCGCCGGCACGCCGACCATGGCCGCCAGGAGCACCAGGGCCAGCGGCCACAGCCGCTTCTCACGGAGGTCGTTCCAGGCGTTACGGGCCAGGCCGGTGACGGCAGCCGTGCTCATGGCTGCCCTCCTACTACCACCGCGGCTGGGGGTGCCGAGCTGCTGCTCGACTGGGTCGAAGGAGCGGGCTGCCCGCTCGATCCCGTGGTGCTGGCCGGCTGGGTGCCAGTCGCCGCCGGCCCCAGCGGGGTCGCGCCGGCGGCCAGTCCCTGCGCCTGCGGCAGCAGGTACGCCGTGGCCGAGACAGTGGCATTGATCTGCGGGAAGCCGCCGGCTCCCGGCCCAAGGCTGATCGAGTTGAGTGTCAGCAACCGTCCCCGGACCTGCAAGCCACCGGGGGTCTGGCTGACGAACCGCTGGAGCTTGGCGAAGAAGTCGGCCAGGTGGAAGAAGCTGCCGCCGAAGGTGAACGAGAACGGCTCGCTCGGGAATCCAGCCGGCCCCACAGTCACCCCGGGGGGCAGCGGAGCCTGGCCCGAACCGGACGCTGATCCCCCAGCTTGGGAAGACAGGGACAGAGCTTGGAAGTCGACACCAGCGGCGCTGGCCGCCGCTTGCAGCTGATAGATCAGCGAACCGACGTTGTCGTCGGTGGGGACGGCCTCGCCCAACCGGACCATTGCGGCGTAACTGGCCCGAAACTGGGTGCGCGCGGCCTGGCCGGCGGCGAGCTGTGACTGGGCGGAAGCCAGCTGGCTCTGCGTCGAGCTCACCTGATGCTGGAGATTGGACAGCTCGGAGCGCTTTGGCTGGATGACCAGTAGCCAGGAGGCGGCCACCGCGGCCACCAACACCAGGACAACGATCACCGTGCGATCGCGGACACTCACGGCTGGCTCCCCGCGGGGTGGGTGGGAGCGGCGCTTGGGGCGGTTTGGGTGCCTGACGCGGTCTGGCTGGCCGCGCTGGCCTGGGCCGCCACGGGCGGTGCCGCACTCGACGCACCGGGCGCTCCCGGCGCACCGGGAGTCCCCGCGGG
>DATKRM010000216.1:0-3142 GCA_035532195.1 Solirubrobacteraceae bacterium | reverse complement strand
GTGAACCTCTTGGGGATCTACGTCGCGGTGGACGATGGGCAGGATCCGCTTGCGGCGCTGGATCGCGTGCTCGAGCTCCTGGGCGCACACCGCCGATTGCACGGAGTCGGGCGAGAGGACGAGCAGAAACGCGTCCGCCTGATCGATCCCGTCCTCGATCTCCCGCTGCCACTGCGCGCTGGCCGGGATATCCTCCCAGTCCACCCAGCTCTCCTTGCGGTGCGCGTCCAGGGCCTCGTGGAGTTTGGCCACGAACTCCTTGTCGCGGCGCGAGTAGGAGATGAACACGTCGGGCAGGTCGCTACCCGAGCTCGTCTTCGATCACATGCTGGACGGCGTTGATCAGCGCCAGGTGGGTGAACGCTTGGGGAAAGTTGCCCAGGTGGCGTCCGTTCTCAGGCCAGATCTCCTCGCCGTACAGACCGAGCGGGGAGGCCAGCGACAGCATCCGCTCGCACAGGTGCCGAGCCCGCTCCTTCTGACCGATCTCGCTCAGCGCGGCCACCAGCCAGAAGGTGCAGATCGCGAACGTCCCCTCCTTGCCGGTCAAGCCGTCATCGGTCTCATCAACTTTGTAGCGCAGCACCAGGCTGTGGTCGGTTAGTTCGTTGGCGATGGCCAGCACCGTGTTGACCACCCGGGGGTCGTCGGGCGGGAGGAAGCGGGTGATCGGGATCAACAGCAGCGACGCGTCGAGTGCATCGGTCTCGTAATGCTGGCGGAACACGGCCCGCTCTGACACGCCGCGCTTAAGGATCTCGTCCCGGATCTGGTCGGCGGTGCGCTGCCACCCGGCGGCCAGCTCCGGATCGCCGTAGGTCTCGGCCAGCCGGGCGCCGCGGTCCATGGCCACCCAGCACATGAGCTTGGAGGAGACGTAGTGCTTGGGCTCGCCCCGGGCCTCCCAGATCCCCTGGTCAGGCTCACCCCACACCTGCTGAGCGCACTTCACCTGGGCCTCGACCAGCGGCCACAGGTCGGGCGGCATGTGCTGCCGGCGCTTGGTGTGCAGGTACACGGAGTCGATCACCGCTCCGTAGACGTCGTTCTGCCTCTGGGAGTAGGCGCCGTTGCCGATCCGCACCGGGCGCGAGTGTTCGTAGCCGGAAAGGTGGTCGAGCGTCTTCTCTTCCAAGTTCTTCTCGCCGTCGATTCCGTACATGATCTGCAGCGAGCCGTCCTCGTTGCAGTCGAGATCGACCACGAACTGCATGAAGTCGTCGGCCTCCCAGTCCAGACCCAGGGCATGCAGCGCGTAGAGGGTGAAGGTGGCGTCCCGCATCCAGGTGAAGCGGTAATCCCAGTTGCGTTCTCCCCCTGGCGTTTCCGGCAGTGAGGTGGTGAGGGCGGCCACCAGCGCCCCGGTCGGCGAGTAGGTCAGGCCCTTCAGCGCAAGCGCGGAGCGCTGGAGGTAACCGGCCCACGGATGGTCGGGAAAGTCTCCGTCGTTCAACCAGTCCCGCCAGTAATGAAACGTTCGCGACATGCACTCCCGCGCCTCCTCGACGGTCTGCGGGACCTGGAGGTCCGCCGCCCAGCTCAGGGCCACGAAGCACTTCTCGTCTTCCTGCATCGTGTGGCGCGCGCGCACCCGCGCGGATTCGACTCCCAGCCGCAGGTTGCTGGCCAGCCTGATCTCCCGCTCACCGCCAGGGCCATGGTTTCCCCGCCCATGCGCCATACCGCCGTGTTCGTCGCTCAGCTCCCAGGTAGCGGGCTCGCGCGCGTAGTTGAACATCGGCTCGCACACCATCTCGAGCTCAACCTTTCCCTGGACGCACTCGATCACCCGAACCAGGGTGTGCTGGGCCGCATAGTCAGTGGGAGGCCGGGTCCACGGATCGTTGTCCCCGGCTTCTCGCCACGGCCCGATGATCAGCGCGTCGTGGACCACCAGCCATCCGCTGTGCGTCTTCCAGGTTGTCTCCAGGACGTTGGTCCCGGGCAGGTACCGGCGATCGACCGGCGCGTACACGCCGTAGGGGCCCACCCGGAACTGGCCCGCGCTTCGGTCGAGCAACGCGCAGAACACGCTGGGCGAGTCAAACCGTGGGATGCAAAGCCAGTCGACCGCGCCGTCAGGACCGACCAGCGCCCCGGTGTGACAGTCCGACAGGAAGCCGTAGGTCCCAATGCGTGGGAATCCCTGGGACATCGGCGTCGAGGAAAGGGGATTGAACTTTGGGGCCTCGTGTAATCCCGAGACCGCGGGCTGGGCCGCTGCGCTACCCCGACCGTCGCCGCTGGGAGCGGCCACCCGCTGTCTGGCCTTGCTCATGGCTGCCGGTTCTGCTGGCGGGCCCGCCTGGCCCGGGGACCGAAGTTCGTCCAGGCCACGTACAGGCACCAGAGGATCATCGCGCCGCACACCACCCCAACCAGGAGGAAACCCTGGAGCGTGTCGTGGGTGTAGAACCGGCTGACTGCAAGTTCAAGCAAGTTTTTGATTCCTAGTTGTGGGGGTTCACACTGCGGGCGTCGGTTTGGTCCCGACCACGGTTGACGGTGCGGGCTTGTGCGAGGCGGCCTCAATGTGCTCGAGCGTTGCCTCGTCCATGGCGATCACGGTGAGCTCGGTCGTGGCCCGGATCGTCTTGTCGTGCACCGCACCCGGCACCGCCAGCCCGTGCTCGCCGAATACCTTGCCGTGGCCCAGCTTGCCGATCACCACCTCCTTGCCGCCCTGGTTATCGATCACATCGGCCTCGCCTTCGGTGATGATGAACAGCCGGTGCGCCAGATCGCCGGGCGCCACCACGGTCTCGCCGGGCACGTACTTGAACGTCTCGCAGTGCTTGCTGGCCGCTATCAGCTCGGACTCCGGCGCCTCGGGGAACACCTCTTCCAAGGCCTCGTCATACGTGCGCTTGAGCTGCCAGATCAACGCGGTCACGAACGGGATCGTGTACAGCGTGTTGTAGATCCAGTGCAGATCCGGGCGGTTGAGCCCTGTCCCGCCGCCGATCGCACCGCCGCCATTGGTGTTGGTGGCCAGCAGGCCCGGCCCACCCGCGGGATAGCCGTAGGCCACGTGCTCGAAGAACAGGAAGGTGTGCTCGGCCTGATGGAAGATCTGGAACGGCGCCGCCACCCACAGCCAGGGATTGCGCGGGAACTTCCACAGCAGGACCATCGTGCCCAG
>DATKRM010000215.1:0-5224 GCA_035532195.1 Solirubrobacteraceae bacterium | reverse complement strand
TCGAGCTCCGCGAACTCGTCGGGGTGCCAGTAGCGGACGATGGGCAGGTGGTTTTCGGTGGGCCGCAGGTACTGGCCGATGGTCAGGACCTGCACGTGGTGCTCGCGCAGCCGGCTCAGCGCGTCAACCATCTCCTCGAAGCTCTCGCCCAGCCCCACCATCAGGCCGGATTTGGTGACCACCTCGTCGCCGCCCATGTCCTTGGCGTTTCGCAATACGCGGCACGACCGCTCGAACTTGGAGCCGCGTCGGGCCACCGGGTACAGGCGCGGCACCACCTCGACGTTGTGGTTGAACACATCCGGGCGCTCGGCGATCACCTTGGCCAGCGGCAGCTCCTCGCCCCGGAAGTCGGGCGTCAGTACCTCCACCCGACAGCCCGGAGCCTGCCGGCGGATCTGGCGGATCACGCCTACGAACGCGGACGCGCCGAGGTCAGGCAGGTCGTCACGATCGACGCTGGTGATCACCGCGTGCCGGAGGCCCATGCGGGCCACGCTGCGGGCCACCCGGGCCGGCTCCAGCGGATCGTTCCAGGTCGGCTTGCCCGTCTTGACGTTGCAGAACCCGCAGCGGCGGGTGCAGGTGTCGCCCAGGATCATGAACGTGGCCGTCCCCCGCTGCCAGCACTCGCCGATGTTGGGGCACGCGGCCTCCTGGCAGACCGTGTGCAGGTTCTCGGCCTCGATCAGGTGGGCCAGGCGCCGGTAACCCGGACCGCCGGGAGCCGGCACCTTGAACCACGGCGGCTTGCGGCCCCGGTGCGGCTGGACATCGTCGCCGAGCACGGTGGTGACGTCGAGAATTCCGCCCGGATTGGCGCGAGAACGGGTGGCCTGCGCGCGTGTGCTCACGCATCGAAGGCTAGCGCTCGGAGGTGCGGCTCAAGCCGGTGTCCGCCGGGCAGGCCCCCCGCCGTTGGCGCCGGCTAGGCCCCAGCCACGCGGCTCCCCACGGCCACGATTCGCCACGGCTGCTCACCGTCACCGGACAGCCCCATGGTCCAGTGCTCGGTGAACTGCGTCTGGTGGTTGGGGTTGCCTGACACCACGGCGGTGGTGTCACGGTCTTCGATGTAGCGCTCGCCGGCCAGGTGGACGTCGAGGGTCATGGTCGGCGGCTCGGCCTTGGCGTCGAGACCCATGATGCGGATCTCCTTGACCTGGGGCCCGCGGACCACTAGCCGCGTCTTGGCGCTCGGGTCACCGGGGTGCAGTAGCTCTTGGATCACCGCCGCTTCCGCCAGGCCCTCCAGCGGCTGGCGGTCGCCGTCGATGCCCTGGGCCCACGCGGCCACCGCGCGCCGGGCCGCGATCTCCAGCACGTCCGGGGCGAAGCGGCCGTCGGCCACGCTGAGGTCGTTGGCCGCCGCCCGGGCGGTGCCTTCGTAGTTCAGGTCGGCCACCTCGGCGATCTTGGTGCCCTCCGGCACCGCCTCGGCCGTCGCCTCCTCGACCATGGCCTGGTCGTGGGACGCGGCATCGTCTGACCACGGCGTGGCCACGATCTTCTCCCGCAGCTCGTGCGCGCCCTCCTTCTCCTGCTCGATCGAGATCAGGATCCAGTCCAGGTCGCCGTCGCCTCCCTTGTGGGGGTTCTTGCCCAGGGTCCAGTACTCCCTGCACCTGCTGAAGTCCGAAGAGCTGTCCTTGCGGTGGATGCGCCGGCCGTTCTTGTCCTCCACGTAGTCGCGCAGCTGGCAGTCGATCTGGACCACCACGTGCTGATCACGCGGGTCGGCCGCGTTGTGCATTCCCACGTACTTGACGGTCGGGTGGCCGGCGGGAACCACCCGGTTGTGCCAGCCCTTGCGCTCGAAGTCGGCGATGCGCCGGGACCACTCCACCCACAGCTCGGGTCCCACCAGCTTCTCCAGCCGGTCCCGATCGTTGTTGCTCCACGATTTCTGAATGTCCAGGAACAGCTTGGCCGCTTCCTGGTGGACGGTGTCCGAGGCGAAGGCGGCGTCTTGTTCGGCCGCCTCAGCCGCGGCGGTCTCCACCCGCTGCTCGCGGTGAGCCAGACGGCGCCGGTTCTCAGCCGCCGTCATCCGGTGCCACATCCAGATCAGCGCGATGATCACCACGACCCCGACAATCAGTCCGCCGATGATCCCGCCGGCGACCGCGCAGCTGCTCCCTGTGCAACCGGAGCCACCGCCACCCCCGCCGTAGAAGCCTCCCCCGCCGCCGGAGAATCCGCCCCCGCCGCCCCCGCCGCCGAATCCGGCGCTCCCGCCGCCTCCGCGGGCCAGAGCCGGCCCCGCGGTCAGCAGGACCGTCGCGATCGTGGTTACGGCTGCCGCGGCGCCCACTGTCGCGCGCCGGGCGCCCCGGAACGGAATGCGGCTGCGATTCATGCTGTCCCCTTCCTCGGTTCGTGCCCTTCAGGCCCCTGCTCGCCAGGGCAAAGACTACTCGCCTGGGGCAAGTTGGTGCGCGGCGCTTGCGGGCGCGGGGCGCGGCGCGTTGCGCGCCCGAACTTGCTGCTCCCGGCGGGGTGCGCGAGCAGCGCGTGATCGTGAAGACCGACGGCCGCGCGGTCCACAGCACGCGCCAGGCTCGGGCGCGGGATCCCCGACGCGATCAGCGGGCGCTGCTCGCCGGCTGGCGGCCCGTCCGGGCCACCTGGAGGCAGGTCATGCGCCGGCCGGGTGAGCTGGAGCGGGCGCTGCCTCGGCTAGTGGTGCCGCCAGCGCGTCGAGCCGGGACAGGCTGACCAACCGCTGGCGGAGTCCCAGCGCCTCGGCCAGCTCGAAGGCAACCCGGCGGCGGAAGCAGGTCATCTGCCCGGCCAATCTTCCGCTCTCCTTGATCACCGAGGTCATGCGAACCCCCTCCAGACCGCAGGGCACGATCCAGCCGAACGGCTGCAGGTCGTTCTCGACGTTGACCGCAAATCCGTGGGTCGTCACCCCGTGTTGGACGTGCACGCCGATCGAGGCGATCTTGCGGTCCTCGACCCAGACGCCCGTGTAGTCGGGTCCCTCCTCCGCGCGCCCCCGCGCGTGGATGCCCTCCTGCTCCAGGGCGCCGATCAGGACCCGCTCGAGCGTGCGGACGTAGCCGACGACGTCGTCGATCCGGACGATCGGGTAGCCCACCAGCTGCCCCGGGCCGTGGTAGGTCACCCGGCCGCCCCGGTCGGTGTCCACGGTCTCGATCCCCTGCATCAGGTACCACTCCTCGCCCATCGGAAGCTCTCCGGATCCCGAGCGGCGGCCGCGCGTGTACACGGGCCAGTGCTCCAGGGCCAGCAGCACGTCTGGGATCTGGTCGTGCTGGCGCGCTGTGCGCAGCCGCTCCTGCAAGGCCAGTGCCGAGCGGTAGTCGGTCACCGGCAGGTGGCAGACCCAGAGCTCAGGGGCATCCCCCCTCACGGTTCCACGCTCTCCAGGCGTCGCCGCACATCGGCCAGATACTGAGCGGCGAGCGCCCCGTCCAGCGCCCGGTGGTCCCAGCTCAGCCCCAGGATGGTCATCGGCCGGATGGCGATCGAGTCGGCGCCGCGGTCATCCGTCACCACCACCGGCCGCTTGACCACCGCCTCGAGGTCGAGGATCGCCACCTGCGGCTGATTGATAATCGGGGTGGCCATGATCGACCCGTACTGTCCGGGATTGGTGATCGTGAACGTGCCGCCGCGTACGTCGTCCGGGGTGAGTTCGCGCGCCCGCGCCCGGCGGGCCAGGTCCTTGATCCGGCTGCCCAGGCCCTCGACCGACAGCTCGTGCGCGTCGTGGATCACCGGCACGATCAGCCCATCGCCGCCCAGCGAGACCGCGATTCCCAGCTCGACCTGGCGATGCTGCTGGTAGCGATCGCCCTCCAGCCAGGCGTTGAGCGCCGGATAGGCCCGCAGGCCGTCCATGGCGGCCCGGGCCACGAAGGCCAGCGCGGTGACGCCCAGCCGCTGGCGCGCTGCCTCCACGCCGGCCAGGTCCACCTCGATCCACGTCGTGCAGTGCGCGGCCGTGTCCAGCGAGCGTTTCATGTGCGCGCCGATCTGTCGGCGCATGCGGGACAGCTGGCCGTCGCCGGCGGCAGGGGCGGCCGGCTCGGGCCGGTAGGGGCTCTCGATATGCAACGGCGCGTCGGCCGCCGGGCCCGACTCCAGGAACGCCAGGACGTCCTGCTTGCGTACCCGGCCGCCGCGACCGGTTCCCGTGACCGAGCTCAGGTCGATCCCGTGCTCGGAAGCGATCCGCTGGACGACCGGGGAGTAGCGCCGCCCGCCGCCGTTCTGGCCCGCGGGCGGCGGGGGCGCGGGGCCCGCGGGCGCCGGCGGCCCACTGGGGGCGACGGCGGCGACCGCGGTGACGGGTCCGGACGTGGCAATCCGGGCCAGCACCGTCCCCACCAACACCGTCGCCTCCGGTTCGACCAGGATCTCGGCCACCACGCCGGCCACCGGCGCGGGTACCTCGGTGTCGATCTTGTCGGTGGAGATGTCGCAGATGGTCTGATCGGCCGCGATCGGGTCGCCGACCGTGACCCGCCAGGCCACGACGGTCCCCTCGGCCACCGACACACCCATCTGGGGCATCGTGACATCGACCAGCGTGTCAGTAGGCGAGGAGCTCACGACACGCCTCCTTAACCGCGTCGACGCTGGGCAGCACGGCCGCCTCCAGCGGCGGCGAGAATGGGATCGGGACATCCGGTGTGGCCACCCGAACCACAGGTCCGTCGAGATCCTCGAACCCGCGCTCGGCGACCAGCGCCGCGACCTGAGCGCCGGCCGCGCACGTGGCGTTGGCTTCGTCGACGATCACCACCTTGGAGCACCGGGCCACCGAGTCGAGGATCGCGTCCTCATCCAGGGGGACGAGCGAACGGAGGTCGAGCACCTCGACCGAGGCGTCATCCAGGTCCTCGGTCGCCTCGAGGGCCGTGTGCACCATCGCGCCGTAGGCGATGACCACCAGGTCCGTTCCGGGCCGAGCCACCCGGGCCCGGAACGGCGTTTCGTACACGCCATCCGGAACCTCACCCTTGATTCGGCGATACAGATGCTTGTGCTCCATGAAGCAGACCGGGTTCGGATCGCGGATGGCGGCGTGGAGCAACCCCTTCGCGTCCTCGGCGGTCGAGGGCGCCACCACTTTGATCCCCGGCGCGTGCATGAACCAGGCCTCCGGGTTCTGAGAGTGGAACGGACCACCTGAGAAGCCTCCGCCCGACGGCAACCGCACTGTGATCGGCACGGCCAGGCCCTGCCGGTA
>DATKRM010000214.1:0-17780 GCA_035532195.1 Solirubrobacteraceae bacterium | reverse complement strand
GTTCACGGTCACACGCCCGGCGCGGATGATGTCCTCGGAGGCGCGGCGAGACGCCACGCCGCTGGCCGCCAGGTGCTTGGCCAAGCGCATGCGGCTGCCACCATAACCGGCGATGGATCTCGATCTACTGCAACGGACGCTCGACGCGGAGGGGCAGCCGGGCTTCCGCGCCCGGCAGGTCTGGCGCTGGGCGGCTCAGGGCGCGCCGGGCTACGAGGCCATGACCGACCTCCCGGCCGGGCTGCGCCAGGACCTGGCCGAGCGGGTGCCGTTCTCAGCCCTGTCGGTCGACGCCGAGGCGCAATCGCGTGACGGGACGGTCAAGACGCTGTTCCGGACGGCCGACGGGCGGCCCGTCGAGGCGGTGCTGATGCGCTACCGGGATCGCCGCAACTCCCTGTGTCTGTCCTCGCAGTCGGGTTGCCCGCTGACCTGCACGTTCTGCGCGACCGGGCAGATGCGGTTCGGGCGCAACCTGTCGGCCTGGGAGATCGTGGACCAGGCGCTGCACTTCCGCCGGCTCGCCGCCGAGGCCGGCGAGGGCGGTCCGGACCACGCGGTGTTCATGGGCATGGGCGAGCCGATGATGAACCTCGACGCGGTGCTGGGCGCCTGCTCGCGGCTCCCGGAGGTGGGCATCACGGCCCGGCGCACCGCGATCTCCACCGTGGGCTGGATCCCCGGGATCGAGCGCCTGAGCGCCGACCCGCGGCCGATCCGGCTGGCCCTGTCGTTGCACGCCGCCGATCCGGCGCTCCGCTCGCAGCTGATGCCGGTCAACGACCGCTACCCGCTGGACCAGGTCCTGGCGGCCTGCCAGGCCTATCACCAGCGCAAGCGCCGCCAGGTGTTCATCGAGTACGTGATGCTGGCCGGGGTCAACGACACCGTCTCGCAGGCCATCGAGCTGGGCGAGATGCTCGATCCCCGCGTATACAAGGT
Source organism: Solirubrobacteraceae bacterium (assembly GCA_035532195.1). Classification (GTDB taxonomy): domain Bacteria; phylum Actinomycetota; class Thermoleophilia; order Solirubrobacterales; family Solirubrobacteraceae; genus Palsa-465. The sequence goes on along the minus strand of DATKRM010000214.1, from coordinate 16,838 downwards.
CAACCTGATCCCGTACAACCCGACCGGGTCGGCGTACGCAGCATCCTCACGCCGGGCCATCGCCGCCTTCCGGGACCAGCTGGAGCGTCACGGCGTTGGGGTCACGGTCCGGCTGACCCGCGGTCAGGACATCGCGGCCGCCTGCGGCCAGCTGGCCGCCGCTACCTCCGCCATCGGGCCCGAGGCCAGAGGCCCGGCCAGCCAGCGCCTTACGCCCGTCCCGAGGCGATGATCCGGTCCGCGGTGCGCCAGGCCATCGCCTGGATGGTCAGCGTGGGGTTGTAGTCGCCCGAGGTCGGGAATACCGAGGCGTCGGCCACGTACAGGTTGGGGATCCCCCACCCAGGATTGTCCCAGGCCGCACCAGCGTCAAGGCTGAAAACCGGCTGGCTTTGGGGGGTGCCGGGGCACCGGCGAGCGTCAGCCCGCGGGTGTCGCCGCCTTCGCGGCCCGGGAGGCGCCGATCCGCGCCAGCGCCGCCCGATGCCGGCGGGAGCCGCCGATCAGCGACGCGTCGAGCTGGGCCCGCTTGTACAGCCAATGCACGTCGGCCTCCCAGGTGAACCCAATTCCGCCGTGGGCCTGGATCGCCGAAGCTGTCACCTCCCGGCCGCCGTCAGCCGCCGCGGCGGCGGCCAGGGCGGCCGCTTCGGACAGACGGTCGGGATCGGCGTCGGCCGCCCAGGCCGCGTAGTACACCCCCGAGCGGGCGGTCTCGGTGTCGCGCAGCATCTGGGCGCAGCGGTGGCTGACCGCCTGGAACGAGCCGACGGGCACGCCGAACTGCTTGCGGTCCTTGACGTACTCGAGTGTCATGTCCAGCGCGCGCTGGCACACGCCGACGAGCTCGGCGGCGATGGCCGTGCGCACGCGCTCGGCCGCACCGGCACCCAGCGGCTCTCCGGACCCGCTGACCGTGGCGAACCGGCGGGTGGCGTCGATCGAGACGAACGCCTCGACGTCGGACTCGGCCCGATCCAGCAACTGGGCGTCGTCGCCGTCGAGGAGCACGATCACCCCGGCGTCCTCGGCGTCGGCCGCCAGCTCGGGGGTCCCCAGCCCGGCCGTGATCTCGCCCGAGGCCAGCCCGGGCAGCCAGCGCTGCTGCTGGTCCGGGCTGCCGGCGGCTTCGATCACCGCGGCGGCCGTGGCCGAAGACAGGAACGGGGAGGCCGCACAGGCGTAGCCCAGCTCCTCGAGCAGCACGCTGAGCTCGACGGTGCCCAGGTCCTGGCCGCCGTGCTTGGCCGAGACGGCGATCCCGGGCCAGCCCAGCTCAACCAACTCGTTCCACAGCGCTTCGTCGTACCTGGCGGCCTCGGCCGCTTCGCGCACCTTGGCAAACGGAGAGCGGGCGGCCAGCAGGTCGTGGGCGACGCGCTTGATCTCCTTCTGCTCGTCGTTCAGATCGAAATGCATTCTCAGTCTCCTAACGTGCCTTAGGCAGGCCGAGCACCCGCTCGGCGACGATGTTCTTAAGGACCTCGGTGGTGCCGCCCTCGATCGTGTTCCCGCGGGCCCGCAGCAGCTCATAGGCCCAGGGTGTGCCCGCCTGAAGCGCCTCGGGGCCGAGCAGGTCAGCCGCTAGCTGGGTCAGCTGCTGGTTGGTCTCAGACCACATCCACTTGACCAGGGAGCCCTCGGGCCCAGGCTGGCCGTAGCGCTCGATCTGGGTCAGGCCGCGGTACGCGGTCAGCCGGATTATCTCGGCCTTGAGGTGAAGCTCGCCCAGCTTGTCGGCCACCACCGGGTCCTCGAGCAGCCCTCGCTGGTCGGCTTCGGCCAGCACCTGATCGAGCAGCTGCCGCAGCCGAACCTGGAGGAAGAAGCCCAGCCCGGCCCGCTCGTTCATCAGCGTGGTCAGGGCCACCTTCCAGCCGTTGCCCACGCCGCCGAGCACGTTCTCGTCGGGGATGCGGGCACCCTCGATGAACAGCTCGTTGAACTCGGACTCGCCGGTCATCTGACGCAGCGGCCGGACCTGGATCTCGTCCTGCTCCATGTCCATAAGGAAGTAGGTCAGGCCCTTGTGCTTGGGGACCTCGGTGTCCGTGCGGGCCACGAGCATGCACCACTTGGAGTACTGGGCGCCGCTGGTCCACACCTTCTGCCCGGTGACCACCCACTCGTCGCCGTCCTTGACGGCGCGGGTCTTGAGCGAGGCCAGGTCGGAGCCGGCCTCGGGCTCCGAGAAGCCCTGACACCAGATCTCCTCGGCGGTGACCATCGGGGCCAGGAACCGATCCTTCTGCTCGTCGGTGCCCCACAGCATGATCGTCGGCCCGGCCAGGAGCAGCCCGAGCACGTTGGCTGGGAGGGGAGCCTGGGCCCGGGCCAGCTCCTCGAAGAAGATGGCCGACTCGGTCAACGTCGCGCCGCGGCCACCGTACTCGACGGGCCAGTGCACGGAGGCCCAGCCGCCGTCGGCCAGGCGGCGCTGCCACTGCCGCCGCCACTCGTAGGCCTCGCCGTCGGAGTTCTCCGGCGGCTCACCGGCCGGGTTGTCGGCCAGCCAGGCCCGCAGCTCGTCGCGGAACGTGGTCTCTTTGTCAGTGAACGTCAGGTCCATGGTTGTGGTTCCTCCTTTGCGGCGAGCCGCACTGCGCAGCCCACCAGAACGTCTTCCAATTCGATCGCCCGGCCGCCCGCGCGCACGTGGGCACGGGCCAGCTCGTGCACGCCCGAGGACAGCACGTACAGCGCCTGCTCGGGAACCTCTACGCCGGCCCGGGCGAACGTCCGGCCATAGCGCCGGGCGAACCGCCGGATGGCCTCCTCACGCTCGGTATGGACTGGCGCCCACTCGAGCAGATACACCCGGGCAAACAGCGGCTCCGTATCGAACGTCTGCAGGTAGGCGCGTAGGCCCAGCCTTAGCTCCTCCCGCCAGTCGCTCGCCCCCCGCACCGCCTCGCTGACCCGTGCGGCCAGGACCTCCTGTCCCAGACGGTAGGCCGCGGCCAGGCACGCCTCTTTTGACTCGAACAGCTCGTAGAACGTGCCCCGGGACACGCGAGCCAGCTTCACCGCATCGGCCACGGTCGCGGCCTCGTAGCCCTTCTCGGCCACCACGCGGACCATCGCGTCGAGCAGCTTGGCCCGCTGCGGCTTTTCGCTGAGGAGCGGTCCTAGGTCGGGGTGCGCGGTGATGAGCGATCCTTCCACCGAGCCGACATCGTACCTCACGAGTATCGCTTGTGTACCCGCAAGGTCTTGGCGCGAACTTCCGCACTGGAGTTGACCTATGGTCAACCGGAGCGCAAGAGTTCGGGTCCCGCCGGCCCTGGAACGGCCGCGGCCCCATCCCGCCTATGCCGCGCCGCCGCCCCGCGCCTCGCCGGCCCGCATCAGCCGGTCGCGCAGCTGGCCCTCCAGCTCGGGTGTGGGGTCGAACGCCGAGGGGTCGGGCAACTCCTTGAGCGAGCCCAGCCCGAACAGGCGCAGAAACAGGTCCGTGGTCCGGTACAGCACCGCCCCGAACTGCGATCGGCCGGCTTCCTCGATCACACCCCGCTCCAGCAGTGTGCCCACGGCCGATTCCGCCCCCACCCCCCGGATGCGGGCGATCTCCGGCCGTGACACCGGCTGCAGGTAGGCCACGATGGCCAGCGTCTCGGCCTGGGCGGGGGTGAGCGGTGGCGTCCGGGGCTTGGCCAGGAGCTGCCGGGCGGCGAGCTCGGCCTCGGGATGGCTAGACAGGGCCCAGCCGCCGGCCAGCTCCCGCAGGACCAGACCGCGGCGTTCGAACTCGTAGTGCTCGCGCAGGCGCTCCAGCGCCGTCACCACGTCATGCAACTCCGCGCCGGTGGCGTCGGCCAGCTCGTTCGCGGCCACGGGCTCCGGGCTCAGAAACAGCAGCGACTCCAGCGTGGGTTCCAGGGCCAGCGTCATGACGCCACGCGCGCCGCGGCGGCCGGCGCCGCGATCGTGATCTCCCCGAACGGCTCATCCTGCTGCCAGGTCAGCTCGCCCTGCTTGTACAGCTCGAGCACCGCGAACAGCGTCACCGCCACCGTGACCCGGTCGGCCCGGGCGATCGCCTCGTCGAAACTGAAGCTGCCCTGACGCAGCAGCGTGCGCAGGTGGCCCAGACGCTCACCCAGGCTGACCGTGGGAGCCGCCATGTGGCGCACGTCAACCGGCTCGGGCAGCTCGAGCAGGTCCCCGATTGCGCTGGCCAACCGTTGCGGTTCGTACACCGCCCGGGCCTCGGCCAGCGACGCCCGGCGCAGCAACTGCGGCAGCGGGGCGGAGCGGAAGCGATAACCGGCCTCGGAGGCCAGCCGCTGTTCGAGGTAGTTGGCCGCCGCCCGGTAGCGGTGGGCATCCAGGAGCCGGGCCAGCAGCTCCTCGGCCGCCTCGCCGGGATCCAGTTCGATCAGCTCCTCCTCCTCGCCCGGCAGCAGCAACCGCGACTTGAGCTCCAACAGGGCGGCGATCAGCACCAGGAATTCCGTGGCCGCCTCGAGGTCCAGCTCCCCCCGCCGGTCCAGGTGATCGATGTAGGAGATGACGATCTCGGCCAGGTCGACCTCGAGCAGGTCGACCTCTTCACGCAGGATCAGCGTCAGCAGCAGGTCGAACGGCCCGGCGAAGACATCGAGATCAAGCTCCAGATCTACCAGGCGCACGGGCTTGGCAGGCTACCCGCTGCGCCGGACCGGTCCCACGCCCATGGCCTGCCGCACGTCGAGCAGCGTGTCGGCGGTGATCGCGTGGGCCTTCTCGGCCCCATCGGCCAGGATCTGCTCCAGCCGGGCCTCGTCTCCGCGCAGCTCCTGGAAGCGCTCGCGGACCGGCGTCAGGTAGTCGACCACCGCGTCCGCCACGGCCGTCTTGAATGCGCCATAGCCGGCACCATCGAATTCCTTCTCCACGTCCTCCGGCCGCACGCCGCGCACGGCAGACAGGATCTCGATCAGGTTCGAGATACCGGCCTTGTCGGGTCCCCGCGCCACCTCACTGCCGGAGTCGGTAACCGCGGAGCGGAACTTCTTGCTCACCGCGTTCGGTTCATCCAGCACGTAGACGGTGCCCTGCGGACTGCCGCCCGTGGTGGACATCTTGCGGTCCGGGAACTGGAGATCCATGATCCGCGCCCCCACCTCAGGGATCCGGTGCTCGGGGACCACCAGCGTCTCGCCAAACCGCGCGTTGAAGCGCACCGCGATGTCCCGCATCAGCTCGACGTGTTGGCGCTGGTCGTCACCCACTGGCACCTCCGTGGCGCGGTAGGCGAGCACGTCGGCGGCCATCAGCACCGGATAGGAGAACAGGCCGGCGGACACCAGCTCGCGCTGCTCGCCGGATTTCTCCTTGAACTGGTGCATCCGGTTGAGGTCGCCGAACGCGGTCACGCTGGACAGCAGCCAGCACAGCTCGGTGTGCTCGGGGATGTCCGCCTGGCGGAAGAAGATGCAGCGCTCGGGATCGAGCCCCGCGGCCAGCAGCGTGGCCGCGGTGTCGTACACGGACTCGCGCAGGGCTGGCGGCTCGTAGGGCACGGTGATCGCGTGCAGGTCCACGATGCAGTAGATGGCCTCACCGCGGTCCTGGCCGGCCACGTACTGGGTGATGGCCCCGATGTAGTTACCCAGGTGCTTGCGCCCCGTGGGCTGGATGCCCGAGAAGATCCGCATCTCGGGCCCGAGGCTACTGGGCAGCCGCGGGAGCAGCCGCCGCCGGTTTGGCGCGCGGCTTTCGCAGTCCGTAGGCCGCAATCACGCCGGCGATTCCGCCGCACAGATGCCCCTGCCAGGACACGTGGCCCTGGGGCACGAGGCTCCCGATCAGCGCCGCGCCCCAGATCACGCCCACCACGATGCCCACCAGCACCTCGAGCGCGCTGCGGTCGAAGAAGCCGCGGACCAACAGGTAGGTGGCGTAGCCGAAGACCAGACCGCTGGCGCCGACGGTGATCGAGTGCGAGGGGGCGATCAGCCAGGTCCCGAGGCCGCCCAGCAGGATCACGACGACCGTGACCAGCGCCAGCCGGCGCGCCCCATGAAGCGCGATGATCACTCCCAGGAACACCAGCGGCACCGTGTTGGCCAGTAGATGCTGGAAGCTGGCGTGTAGGAACGGCGCGGTGACGATGCCCCACAGGTGCGAGACGCTGCGGGCCCAGATCCCGTCGCTGTCCAGACGGTTGGAGTCGATCGTGTTGATGATCTCGACGATCCACATGAGCGCCACCATCGAGGCCAGCAGCGTGATTCCCTCCCGCTGGGCCCGGTACTTGACCGGCCGCGGCAGGCGCACGGGGTGATCTGAAACGGCAGTGCTCATCACATACAGGATGGCAGGTGGCTCAGCTCTCCAGTGCCGCCAGGGCCACAGCCACCGCCACCTCGGCCCGCTCCGGGAGCGACGCCGCCAGCACAAACTCTTCTGGGGTGTGGGCTCCACCCCCGCGCGGGCCCAGCCCGTCAACGGTCAGCGGGATAGCCGCGGCGAAGTGGCTGGCGTCGCTGGCTCCGCCCCGGGACACTCCGACGATCCGCCGCCCCAGCCGCGCCGACGCCGCCTCCAGCACGGCCCGAGTACCGGCCTGAGCATCCATCCCGGGCCACACCCGCTCCATCCGCGCCTCGAGCTTGACGCCGTCGATCTCTGCCGGCACCGCGGCCAGCACCGCGTCGAACGCCCCCATCCGGTCAGCCCGCAGGTCGAAGATCAGCTCCCCCGCCCCGGGCACGACGTTGAACGCCTGGCCGGCCCGCACGACCGTCGGCACCACACTCAGCCGATCCGGCCCCCCCGGGTCGTGCTGCGCCCCGATGTCCAGCGCTGTCCGGGCCAGGGCCAGGAGTGCGTTGGCGCCCTTGTCTGGCGCGCTGCCCGAATGGGCTGGCCGCCCGGTGGCCTGGGCCCGGAGCGTGCCCGCCGCCTTGCGCCGCACCACCACCCCCTCCTCGCCGGCCGGACCGCGTTCTCCGGCCTCGAAGCACAGGCAGCAGTCAAACTCCCTGAACCGCGGCACGTGCGCGAACCGATGTGTGCGCCACTCCTCGTCGGTGACCAGCAGCACGGCCAGTTCGCCGAACCGCTCCGGTCGGGCGGCCAGCGCTCGGGCGGCGCCCAGCGCCAGGACCACTCCCCCCTTCATGTCGGCGGTGCCCGGTCCGTACAGCCGGCCGCCCTGGCGGCGCAGTGGACCGTGGGCCTCGTGGGCGATCACGGTGTCGAGGTGTCCGACCAGCAGAAGGCGGCCCCGGCCGGTGCCTGCGATCAGCGCCACGAGGTCGTCCGCGTTCTCCGGCGTCGAGCACGGGACCCGCTCGGTCCGGGCCTGGGCCGGCAGCAGCGCCGTGCACACCGCGATCGCCTCTTCCGCTCCGGCCCGGTCGCCGGAGGGCGATGACACCGCGACCAGCGCCTCGAGCTCGCGCTCGGCCCGAGCGGCGATCTCGATTGCCGACTGCGCGACGAGCTCGTCCACGCGGGAGAGTGTGCGCTAACCGACGTCGGGAAGTGGCGTGCCGGGCGGCACCAGACGTGCCCGCCCGTCGAGGTCCCCGATGGCGTGCAGCTTCATCAGCGCCCCGATCGCCGTCCGGGTGAACTGGCGGCCCGCCAGTTGGGCGCATTCGCTGAGCGCACGGTCCGTGTTCTTCGGCTCGCTGTAGGGGCGGCCGGCGGTCATCACGTCCCACGCGTCGGCCACGGCCAGCAACGCTGCCCCCTCGGGGATCTCGGCCTCGCTCAGGCCCTGGGGGTATCCGCTGCCGTCGGCCTTCTCGTGGTGGTCGCGGATCCATTCGACCTGATCGGGGGCCAGCACACCTTCCACGATCCGCGCCGACAGCTCCGCGTGCTCCCGGATCACCAACAGCTCCTCGCCGCTGAGCGGGCCGTTCTTGCACAGCACGGCGTCCGGGATGCCGACCTTGCCGACGTCGTGGACCAGAGCCGCCTCCCTGAGCAGCATGACGCGGTCCGGCGACCAGCCCGCCGCCCGGGCCAGGCTTCCGGCCAGATTGGCCACCCGCTCAGAATGCTGGCTGGTGGCGGGATCCTTGGCGTCGATGGCCCGAGCCAAGGCCTGAAGTCCCAGCACGGCGTTGGACCGCTCGAGCAGGTCGATCCGCTCCGGTCCGGCGAGCTCTTTGATCAGCTGGGCGTCGAATACCCAGCTGCGATTGCGCCCGTGCGCCTTGCTCCAGTAGAGGGCGCTGTCGGCGTAGCGCACCAGCTCGGCCGGGTGCCCGGTGGCCCGCGTGTCGCAGATCCCGGCCGACACGGAGAGCCGGTACGGCCGAGTGCAGGTGGCGGCGATCATCCGCCGGGCCCGCTCGGTGGCCACCAGAGCCTGCTCGCGCGTGGTCTCCGGCATCACCCAAGCAAACTCGTCGCCGCCCAGCCGGCCCAGCGTGTCCTCGGCGCGCGCGTTGTCCATCAGGCACCGGGCCACCGTGGTCAGCATCGCATCGCCCGCTTCGTGGCCGCTGAAGTCGTTGACCTGCTTGAAGTTGTCGACGTCGAGCACGACCACCGACAGCGTGCGGTCATAGCGCAGGCCGCGGGACACCTCGGCGCCCAAGCGCTCGTGCAGGGTACGCCGGTTGGCCAGGCCGGTGAGCGGGTCGGTCGAAGCCTGCGCTGCCAGCTGGGCCCGATCGTCCAGCGTGGCGATGGCCGAAGCCAGGAGATCGGCGAACTCCATCAGTTGATTCTCGTCACGGTCGGTTAGCGAAGGCTCCCCCGCGGCGACCGCGATTGCTCCCCAGCTCGCGCCACCCACCTTGACCGGGGCCACGATGCTCGACACGTAGCCCAGCTTGCGGGTGTGACTGCCCTTCGGATGGTCGGTCACCCGCATCGGTTTCTCACCCGCCCGGGCTCGGTCGAGCTCGGAGCCGGGCTCGAACGTGATGACCCGGCCCGGTGGGTAGCGTCCCGACTCCTCCTCGGCCCAAGAGCCGACCACCACGGCCTCCGAGTCTGACTCAAAGCGCAGGATTCCCGCCCCGCCGCCACCCAGCATGGCCGCCGCCTCGCGGGAGACGAGCGCGCAGATCGCCTCCGACGGCTCGCCCTGGAGCACCGCGGTGGCGACGCGCCGCAGTGCGGCCTGCTCCGCCGCCAGGAGCTCGGCGCGGTCTCTCAGCTTGCGCATGAGCCGCTTGCCGAGCAAGATCGTCCCTCCGAGAACCGTATAGCTCGGCAGCACGATCACCAGCTCGGCGATGTAGTGGCTGTCGCCGGAGTGCGGGTCGTAGATCAGCGGCAGCGACTGCACGATCATGCACCCCACGATGTACACCGCGGCCACCGCCGGCCGCTGGAAGTAACCGGCGAACACGACGACAAACAACAGGTAGAGCCAGCCGGGGGACGCATGGCCGCCGGACGAGGCCACCACACCCGCCACCAGCCCGACCGACACCACGCTCAGGGCGTGGATGAGCCAAGTCGGCGCGGTGCGCCAATCGATGAACAGCGCCATGATCAGCCCGGAGCCGGCGGCCACCGCAGCCAGGCCGAAGATCCACGCCCAGTGGGCTTGCCCCAGCCCCGGCAGCAGCAGGAACGACGACACCGTGATGCCGCCGAGCGCGTACATCCACCCGCCTACCTTCCCGGCTAGGACCCGCTCCTCGGGGTCGATGGCCGCGTAGGCGACCAGGCGTTTGATTGGGTTACCCATTGGTAGCGGGATCGGGAAGGTGAGGCCTCCTCCTGGACCCTCAATCGTGTTGTCGGCAAAAATCGGGCCGGGTTTAAGGCCGACAGACAGTTTCCCAGCCCTTTATCCGCTCCCAGCGGGATAACCCGTCGCTACAGGGGTTGGCGGACCACGGGGCGCCGCGCCGCCGCCGCTTCGTCCAGCCGCCGGACCGGCGTGGTGTAGGGCGCGTTGCGGGCCACCTCGGGGTCGTTCCGGGCTTCGCGCAGGATCTCGGCGATCAGCCCGGCAAACCGGTCGAGCGTCTCCTTGGTCTCCGTCTCCGTCGGCTCCACCAGCAGCGCCTCGTCGACGATCAGCGGGAAGTAGACGGTCGGCGGATGCACCCCGTGGTCAAGCAGACGCTTGGCCAGGTCCAGCGTCTTGATCCCCAGCTCCCGCTTCATCGGGGCACCGGAGAGCACGAACTCGTGCATGCACAGCCGTTCGTGGGCCGCCGGCAGGTACTCGAGCACGCCCTCCTGGCGCAGCCGGGCCAGCAGGTAGTTGGCGTTGAGCACGGCCACCTCGGAGACCTCGCGCAGACCCGGGGCGCCCAGCGAGCGGATGTAGGCGTAAGAGCGGACGAACACGCCGTAGTTGCCCTGGAATCCGCGCAGCCGCCCGATCGACTTGGGCCGCTCGTAGTCGAGGTCGTAAGCAGGCTCGGACCCGTTGCCGTGCGATGTGCGCCTGACCACCTGGGGCGGGGGCAGGAACGGCTCGATGCGATCTGACACCGCGATCGGCCCCGCGCCTGGGCCCCCACCCCCGTGGGGCTGGGTGAACGACTTGTGCAGGTTGAAGTGCACGATGTCGAAGCCCATATCTCCGGGCCGGGTGATGCCCATGATCGCGTTGAGGTTGGCCCCGTCGTAATACAGCGTCGCCCCCACCTCGTGGACCACCGCGGCAATCTCCTCGATTCCGGTCTCAAACAGCCCCAGCGTGGAGGGGTTGGTCAACATCAGGCAGGCCACGTCCTCGTCGACCTTGGCCCGCAGATCGTCGAGGTCCACGTTGCCGTGCCGGTCGGTGCCCAGCTTGACGAGCTCATAGCCGGCCATCGTGACCGTCGCCGGGTTGGTGCCGTGAGCCGTATCGGGGGTGAGCACCTTGGTCCGGCGCTCGCCGCGGTCCTCGTGGTAGGCCCGGGTCAGCAGCACGCCGGCCAGCTCGCCGTGTGAGCCGGCCGAGGGCTGAAGCGAGACGTGCGGGAGCCCGGCGATCTCGGACAGCGCCGCCTGGAGTCGCCACATGAGCTCCAGCGCCCCCTGGGCCCGGGTGGGGTCCTGAAGCGGATGCAGATGGGCGTGCCCAGGCAGCGCAGCCACCCGCTCATGCAGTTTGGGGTTGTGCTTCATCGTGCACGAACCCAGCGGATAGAAGCCGGTGTCCAAATCGAAGTTGCGCTGCGAGAGCCGGTTGAAGTGACGCACGATCTCCGGTTCTGAGACCTCGGGCAGGCGAGGCGGTTCGGCCCGGCGCAGCGTGGGCGGGATCAGCTCGTCCAGCGGCCCCTCGGGCACGCCGACCGCGGGGGCGACAAACGCCCGCCGCCCCGGGCGAGAGCGCTCGAAGATGGTCAGATGGTCATCGGCGCCGCGGATCATGCCGGCGCCTCAACGTTCTGGCGCTCTGCCGCCACCGCCGCGCCGAGCCCGTCGGCCAGGCGATCGATGTCCTGGCGGCTGCGCTGCTCGGTGATAGCCACCAGCAGCCCGTTGGGGAGCTCGGGGTAGTCGCGTCCCAGCGGATAGCCCGGGTTGATCCCCTGTTCGCGGCAGCGCGCCAGCACCCGGTCCACGGGAGCATCGAGGTTGGCGGCGAACTCCCGCACCACCGGCTGCTCGTGCGCCGCCGAGATGCCCGGCACCGCCTCCAGCCGCTGCCGGGCGTAGGCCGTCCGGTGGACCAGGAGGGTCACCAGATCGACGATTCCCTGGCGGCCCAGCCAGCTCAGGTAGATGACTCCAGCCAGGGCGTTGAGCGCCTGAGCGGTACAGATGTTGGAGGTGGCCTTCTCACGCCGGATGTGCTGCTCGCGCGTCTGGAGGGTGAGTACGAAGCCGCGCCGACCGTCGACATCCCGGGTCTCTCCGGCAATGCGGCCGGGCACCCGGCGGATCAGCTCCTGGGTGGCCGCGAAGAACCCGAACGAGGGACCGCCGAAGTCCAGCCGGTTGCCCAGCGTCTGGCCCTCGCCCACGGCTATGTCAAAGCCGCACTCGCCCGGGGGGCGAAGTAGCGCCAGGGGAAGCGGGTCGCAGGCGCAGATGGCCAGCGAGCCGGACCGGTGTGCCGCCCCGGCCAGCGGCTCCAGGTCCTCCACGGCCCCAAGGAAGTTCGGTTGCTGGACCACCACGGCGCTCACGTCCTCGTCCAGGTCGGGCAGCCGCGTGAGCCCGTCGATCAGCGGCGCCTCCTCGACCTCCATGTCCCAGGCGCGCGCGAGCGTGGCCAGCGCCTCCCGGGCGTGCGGGTGAACCCCGCGGGACACCACGAACCGGCGCCGGCCCTTCTCCAGCTTGGCCAGGTAGCCCGCCGCGGCCACCGCACTCGGACCCTCGTAGACCGATGCGTTGGACACCGGCAGCCCGGTCAGCTCGCTGATCGCGGTCTGATACTCGAACATGGCCTGGAGCGTGCCCTGGGAGACCTCGGGCTGATACGGCGTGTACGGGGTGAGGAACTCCGAGCGCTGCAGGATCGAGTCGATCAGCGCCGGTATGTAGTGGTCGTACATGCCAGCGCCCAGGAACGACAACTCGGCATCCGTGGACACGTTGCGTTCGGCCAACTCCCGTAGCTCGGCGTAAACCTCCTGCTCCGAGAGCCCGGGGTCCAGCGCCAGCGGGCGGGCGAGCCGGAGCCGCGCCGGGATGTCCGCAAACAGGTCCTCGACCGAGGAGACGCCGATCGCCTCGAGCATCTGCCGGCGATCGTCATCGGTGACCGACGTGTACTGCGTCACTGCAGCGTTGCCTCATACGCGCCAGCGTCCATCAGCGACTGGGTCTCGGAGGGGTCGGACAGCCGGACCTTGACCAGCCAGCCCTCGCCGTAGGGGTCCTCGTTGAGCGTCTCCGGCTTTTCGGAGATCGCCTGGTTGACCTCCACGATCTCGCCTGACAGCGGCGCGATGACGTCCGACACGGCCTTGACCGACTCGATTTCGGTGTAGGACTCGTCCTTGGCCACTGTCTTGCCCACCTCGGGAACCTCGAAGAACACCACCTCGCCCAGCGCGTCCTGGGCGTACCAGGTGATCCCGAACGTGGCGGTGCCATCGTCCACGCGGGCCCAGTCGTGTTCGGGGTGATACAGCAGGTCGTCGGGATAGCTGGCGTCGGCCATGCTCAGGCGTCCTTTCGATAAAGCGGCTTGCGCTCGACGGTAGCGGGACGGGTGGTCCCCCGGACGTCGATCTCGATGCGGGTCCCGGGGTCGACCCGGTCGGCCGGCACGTAGGCCAGGCCGATCCCCCGCTCCAGGCAGGGCGAGAACGTGCCACTCGTGACCTCGCCTCCGCCCACCACCAGGTTGCCCTGGCGCGGGATTCCCGGGCCGTCGATCGCGAACGGCACAAGCTTCTGATTGGTCCCGCGCTCACGCGCCGCGGCGACCGCCTCCGATCCGATGAAGCCGGTCTGCTCCTTGCAGCACCAGCCCAGCCCGGCCTCGATCGGCCCGCGATCTTCCCTGAGGTCGTTGCCATAGAGGTGAAAGCACACCTCGAGCCGCAGGGTGTCCCGGGCCCCCAGCCCGGCCGGCTTGGCTCCGGCAGCCAGCAGGGCTTCCCACACTCCGGGCGCGTCGCTCGGATCCAGCAGCAGCTCCACCCCGTCTTCGCCGGTGTATCCGGTTCCGCACACGGTGACCGGGGCACAGCCCACGGTGCGCTCGCAGCAGTGCATGCGCGGCGGCAGGGCACCGTCGGCCAGGCTCTCCACCAGTGCCCGGGCGCCGGGCCCCTGCACGGCCAGCATGGCGAAGCGGTCGGCCACGTCGAGCACATCCACGTCGTGGCCGGAGACCCCGGCCTGCGCGGTGAGCCAGGCTAGGTCTTTGGCGTGGTTGGCCGCGTTGGTCACGGTCAGGAACTCGCACTCGGCCAGGCGGTAGGTGAACAGGTCGTCGAGCACCCCTCCGTCCTCGCGGCACAGGACGCTGTACTGGGCCCCGCCTTCGGGGATCCGGCGCACGTCGTTGGACAGCACGTGCTGAAGGAACTGGAGCGCCTGCGGACCGCGGGTCTCGACCTGTCCCATGTGCGAGACGTCGAACATCCCCACCGCCTTGCGCACCGTCAGGTGCTCGGCCCGAATGCCTTCGTATTGGACCGGCATCTCCCAGCCCGCGAACGGCACCAGCCGCCCACCGGCGGCCACATGCTGGTCATACAACGGGGTGCGCCGGAGCGCGGTTTCGGCCGTCGAGGTCACCTAGAGGCGGAGGCTAGTACACGCCGCCCCCGTGACCAGCGAAGCGTGCGTCAGGCCGCGGCGGCCTGCGGGCGCAGGTCCTCGGCGGGTCGCCGGGCGCGGCTGCGCTTGAAGCCGGCAAGCTGGCTGAGCACAATCGGGAATCGGTTGACTTTGCTCGGGCCGGGGACTCGGACATCCGTCCGGCCGGAGCGCGGCGCGGCGGAACTATCCGGATCCAGTCTGGCGAGTCCGGTGGTAGATCTGCGACACCACCGACCAGGCCGGCTTGCGGTTGCCGGACAGGTCGAGCAATCCCTTCTGCACGAACGGCGGATCGGGACGCGGGTTGCCGCCGCCCCAGCCCGGCCGGGCGGCAAAGTCCTGCAGCGTCCACCAGATGGCTCCGGACAGCCACGGCTTGGACGCGAACGTGGCCAGGTGGTATGCGGCGGTGTTGCTCTGGAATTCGTAGGTCCCACGTTCCTCCACCGGGCCGTGCCGATTGCCGTCGAACCCGAACTCGGTGACCATCAGGGCCTGATGCGGGTAGCAGGCCCGCAACGTGTCTAGGAACGGCCCCAGCTGGTCCCGATCGTCGTTCGCCCCCCCGCCGGCGTCGAACCACCCAAAGTATTCGTTGTGACCGATCACGTCCAGCGGGGCGTAGGCGGTCTGGCAGGGGACGCCCGGCCAGCCGCTGGTGGCCATGCCCACGGGCCGGGTGGGATCGAGCTGACGGGCCAGGGCCGCTGCCCCCGCGATGTAGTTGGCCTCCTGGCGGCCAGCCGGGGTGCTCAGCTCATTGGCCACGCTCCACAGCATGATCGAGGGGTGGTTCTGGTTGGTCAGAATGCTCTGCTCCAGGAACCGGTGAGCGTTGGCCAGCCAGCCGGGTTGGTCGAGGTACTGATCGGCCACCTGATACACCGGCACCTCGGACCAGATCAGGATCCCGTCGCGGTCGGCCATCTCCAAGATCTGGGGATTGAGCGGGTAATGCGAGCGGATCACCTTGCCGCCCGCCTGCCTCACCTGGTCCACCATCCAGCCCAGCTGGGACGGGCTGAGTGCGGCGCCCGTGGCCAGGCTCTGCTCGTGCACGTCAAAGCCCCGCAGGCTGAGCGGGCGGCCGTTCAGCCGCAGCCGGCCATCCGAGGTGACCGCGATGCTCCGCACGCCGCTGTAGGACACGTACCCACCCAGCTGATGGCCTTGACGATCGGCCAGGGTGAGCGTCGCCCGGTATAGGACGGGATGGTCCAGGGACCACAACCGGGGGTGGGGAAGCGTCGCTGCGGCCGAGGGCTGCCAGGTGGCTCCCGGGGCCAGCCGGACGGTGCCGAAGTCCAGGGCCACCGGCCCGTAGCGCCCGCGCAGGGTGAGCACCTGCGCGCGGCTGGACAGGTTGCGGACCACCGTGCGCTCGGTGATGGTGGCCGCGCAGTTGATGCAGGGGAGTACCGGGACAATGGCCGCCCGCGAGATGTCGGCCCGCTGCACTGGGCGCAGGTAGACCTCGCGCAGCAGCCCGCCGAAGTTCCACCAGCCGCCAGCCGGCCCCGGCGGAAGGTCGGACGGCGAACGCCGGTCATCCACCCGGACCACGAGCCGGTTGACCCCGGACCCGAGGCGGCCCAGGTCGAACTCGAACGGCAGGGAGGCCCCCGTGTGACCACCCAGCCGGTGGCCGTTTAGCCACACCGTGGCCCGGTAGTTAGCCGACTCGAAGCGGACGATCCAGCGGCGGTCGCCCAGCCCCACAAAGGGCGCAAACGCCCCGCTGGGGACGATGAAATCGCGCCGGTACCAACCCACCGAGCCGCTCATGCTGGGGGCCGAGAAATCGCCTGCGTTGAACGCGTTGGGCACCGTCACCGCGCCCCAACCGGTGGTGTCGGCGCTCTGCCACCACCCCTGGGCCATCCCGGCGTCGGTGGGGTCCGCGCGGTACAGCCAGGTCCCACCCAGCAGGTAGCGATTGGTCTGACCGTCCCGGTACAGCGCGCCGAGCGAAGGCGGGGTGGCGATGCCCTGGGGCGGCTGCGCCCCGGCTGCGCCGGCACTGGACACGAGCAGCGCCAGGCAGAGCCCCAGGGCGGGGACGAGCCGCCTCATGCGCGCGCTCCCCCACCCTGCCGGGGTCCATGGTGCGAGCCGGGTTTGCCTGGCTTGGGTTTGGGTTTGGGCTTCTTGATCTTCAGCTTCACGGTCGCCCGGGTGATGTTCCCGGCCTTATCGCTCACGGTAATCGTCACCGAGTAGTGACCCGGCCGGGCATAGCTATGGGCGACGCGGGTCACTCCCCGCTTGATCTGCGACTGCGTGCCGTCCCCCCAGCGAAGCGTCACCGAGGCCACGCCCGACGCGTACGTGGACGGCTGCCCGGACGGGGGCAGGTCCCCGTAGGCCAGCCGGGCCTGGATCCGGCGCTTAATCTCCTTGACCCCGCTCAGGGTCAGCCCGGCCACCGGCGGAGTCGTGTCCACGAACAGACTGCCCACACCCGACTGGCTCTGCTGGCCAGCCGGGTTAGTCGCCGTGAGCTGGTAGCTGTGCGGTCCGTCGCCGATGGGGGTCGGCGATTGGGCGGACGTGGCATCGGTGTGGACCACCATCACCCCATCCAGGCTGAGCGCGAAATGCACCGGGCCCCACGGCTCCCGCGGCGCAGGCCAGGTCAGCGTGGGCCGGGACGTCCGTACGTACTGGCGGCGGGCGGGCACCGCGAAACCGCCCGGCGGCTG
>DATKRM010000213.1:0-2079 GCA_035532195.1 Solirubrobacteraceae bacterium | reverse complement strand
CGCGGGGGCGACCAACGCCTATCCGGGACCCCGGCTGGGGTTCCGGCCGTGGCGGCTGCTGACCGCAGTCATGCTGGGCGCCGGGTTCGCGGTCAAGTGGGACGGGCTGTACATCCTCCCGGCGTTCGCGCTGCTGGCGTTCGTGTGGGACGTCGGTGCACGGCGGGCGGCCGGCGTGCCTGCCCCGGTCCGGGCGGCGATCCGCCGGGACTGGCTGGGCTGGGTGCCCAGCTTCGCCCTCCTGCCGGTGGCCACCTACACGCTGACCTGGGCGGGCTGGTTCCTGGGTTCGGACAGTCTGGCGTACGACCGCAACTCGGTGAACAACGTGCACCGCAGCGGCATCATCGGTTCACTGCAGAACTGGATCGCCTACCAGTGCCAGGCGTACGACTTCCACAAGAACCTCACGGACACCGACCACTACGGCGGCGGCACGCTGATCCCGTTCACCAATTTCTGCGTGGATCCGCACACGTTCCACGCGGCCGGCAAGCTGCACCCGTACTTGTCCAAGCCGTTCGGCTGGTTCTTCATCTCCCGGCCGGTGGCCTTCTACTACGAGGCCCCGCCGACCGGCACGGACGGCTGCCACGCCAAGTCCTGCTCGGCCGAGATCCTCGACATCGGCACGCCAATGATCTGGTGGGTAGGCATCCCGGTGCTGGTGCTGCTGCTGGGCCTGTGGGCCGCCTGGCGGGACTGGCGCGCCGCGATGATCCTGGTGGTGTTCGCGGCCACGTTCTTCCCCTGGGCGTTGTTCGAGTCGCGGCAGATGTTCGAGTTCTACGCCCTGACCACCCTGCCGCTGGTCGTGCTCGCGATCACGATGATCGCCGGCTGGATCCTGGGCCCGCCGGGCGCCGGGGACAACCGTCGCCTCTGGGGTGGGCTGGGGGTGGGCGGCTACCTGCTGCTGGCCGGCGCGAACTTCTTCTGGCTCTATCCGATCCTGACGGGCCAGACTCTGTCCTACGCGAACTGGCACGCACGCATGTGGTTCCCCGGATGGATCTGATGACCGCTCCCGTACACCACGTCCCCGACGCGCCGCACCACCCGGCGGTCGAGGAGTACCTCGAGACGATCTTTCATCTCGAGGAATCCGGTGTGCCCGCGATGCGCGCGCGATTGGTGGAGCGGCTGCATGTGAGTGCGCCGGCCGTCAGCGAGCAGGTGCGCCGCCTCGAGCGGGAAGGCTTTGTGACCCTAGCGAATGACCGCACGATCGGGTTCACCGACGACGGCCGCGATTACGCCACGGCGATCGTGCGCCGTCACCGGCTCGCCGAGCGGCTGCTGGTCGATGTGCTGGGCCTGCCATGGCACCAGGTGCACGAGGAGGCCGGCCGGCTCGAGCACGCCATCTCACCGCTTCTGGAGGCGCGGCTGGTGGACGTACTCGGGGATCCGGTGACCTGCCCGCACGGCAACCCGATCCCGGGAGCGAGGCGCCACTACGACCCCGGCCCCTTGCGTGCCCTGACGGCGCTGGCCCCCGGTGAGACCGGGACCGTGGCGCGGATCGAGGAGCACCTGCAGGCCGACCATCTGACGTTGATGGCCATGGAGAGGGCTGGTGTCCTGCCCGACTGCGTCGTCACGGTCCGCACGGTGACCGCCCAAGGCGTGACCCTGGACGCGGGACGCGGGACCGTGCGTTTGGGCCCGGAGGCGGCGGCGGCCGTCCGCCTGTACGCCTGATCCCAGCCCTATCGAGCGCCGGAACGGCGAATCCCGGCACCGGGGAGTCCTGGAACACCGACGTCAGAGGTCGCCGAGGATCACCCGAGGGCCTGGCGCGTCGGCCGACGGCCTGGCCAGGTGGAACCCCTGTCCCAGCGGCACTCCCAGCTGGCGCATCACGGCCAACTCGCCGGCGGTCTCGATGCCTTCGGCGATGAGCAGCGCCCCGATCTCGCTCGTGAAGGAGACCAGCGCCGCGGCCAAAGCGCGCCGGACCGGATCGGTGTCCACGCCGCGCGTCAGGGCGGTGTCGAGCTTGACGACCTCCGGGCGGAGCCGCAGCAGGTGCTGAAGGCTGGAGTAGCCCGAGCCGGTGTCGTCGATGGCCACCCG
>DATKRM010000212.1:0-3500 GCA_035532195.1 Solirubrobacteraceae bacterium | reverse complement strand
GACCTCCGTGCCTCTCCTATCACCCCTCGGTGGCGAGCGCCCCCGGCGGCGACCAGCTCACGGTGACGATGCCCCCAGGCGGTCTATGGATCAGCGCGGTAGGCGGGAGCGTGGTCGCCCTGCGGCGCTTCGGGCAGGAGCTCCATCAACTCGGCACGATCACCGGGGAGGGGCCCGTCCACCTCTCGCTCGAGGGCGACGCCGCACCTCAGCCCTGGCACGTTCAGATTCAGACCTCTAGCCACATGCTGGTCTGCGGAGAGTAATTCTGATGCCCTAGGGACCCTGGTCGCGCGCCCTGGTACGTTGCGCGTCCGATGCTCTTTCGCTCCAAACAACGCCGCGGTCAGGCGAGGTCGGGGCCCGCTGTGGCTGAGCCGCCACCGCCTGAGAGCCTCGACCAGCTCCTTGACGAGATTGACCGGCTGTGCGCTACCCGACGGGCCAGCCCCGATCCGCAGGTCGATCGCCGCCTGCTCTCGGTTCGCCACCGAGGACTTCGTGCCCGACCCCCGCTACGACCTCGCGGAGCATCGGTTCAACGTCAACGCATTTGGGGGCGGGATGTGGGTCGCGGACTCGCCGCGCGTCGCCGCTGAGCTATTCGATCTTCTCGACCGGGCCGGATTCCTAAAGCTGGCGTCCGGCTATCTGGGTGAGCGTCCGGCCATCTCGGTCAATAAATCCACCCTGCGTCGCATAAAGGCGGATCCTGAAGCTGACTACAGCATGAGCCACTGGCATCAGGACGGCGCGTTCCTCGGCAACGTCCGGGCGCTGAACATCTGGCTCTCGCTGTCATGCTGCGGTGACGTCGCCCCCGGTCTCGACCTCGTTCCAGCGAGGATCGATCACATCGTCCCCTCCGGCACGGAGGGTGCGTTCTTCGATTGGTCGGTCTCCCAGGCGGTCGCTGAGCAGGCGGCCGGCGACGCGGGCATCGCCCGGCCCGTGTTCGATCCCGGCGACGCACTGCTGTTGATGAGCTGTTTCTCCACGCCACCGGCGCGTCGCGAGACATGACTGATCTGCGATACGCCGTCGAGTGCTGGTTCTTCGGCCCTTCCGCGTTTCCGGGCGAGTATCCGCCACTGGCGAGCTGACCTGCGCTTAGACTCGCGGCCCGTGGAGGACTTCGAGCAATGGCCACTCGGCCTCAACCCGTACGCGAACGATCCAGCGGGGTGGGGGCCGTCGCTGCTGACCAATGCCGAGCCGATCCTGGCCGCTCTCGAGACCTCCGGGGCCGAGTCGGCGATCGAGATTGGGGCATACGCCGGCGATTTCACCCACCTACTGCTGCTGTGGGGCGGCCCCAGGGGCATGAAGGTAACCGCGGTTGACCCCTCGCCTCAACCCGAGCTCGAGCAGTTGGCCGATGAGCACGCCGAGCTCGAGCTCATTCGCGAGCCCAGCCTCACCGCGCTCGAGCGCATCCCGCTCGCAGACGCGATCGTCCTCGATGGTGACCACAACTACTACACCGTGACCGAGGAGCTGCGCCGCATCGCGGAGCGCAGCCACTCCGAGCGCCAGCATCTGCCCCTCATCTTGCTGCACGATGTGTGCTGGCCTCACGGCCGCCGCGACGACTACTACGACCCGGACCAGATCCCGCCGGAGTACCGGCAACCGGTCGTGGAGGGCGGCGGCCTGTACCCGGGGGTAACTGGTGTGTACACCGGAGCGCTGCCCTACAAGTGGCCGGCGGCAGAGGAGGGTGGCCCGCGTAATGGCGTGCTGACGGCGGTGGAGGACTTCATCGAGGCCCATGAGGAGCGGCTGCGCCTGGCGGTGGTGCCGACCTTCTACGGGCTGGGACTGCTGTGGGAGGAGCGGGCGCCCTACTCGGACCGGCTCGCTCGGCAGCTCGAGCCCTGGCACGAAAGCCCGCACCTGGCCCGGCTGGAGCGAAACCGCGTACTGCACCTGGCCTCAGCCCACGTGCAGCAGCACCGCGCGCACGTGGCCGAAGACCAGCTTCACCGGGCTCACGCACTCCTCGACCGGATGCTGCACTCACGAGCGTTCGCGGTCGCCGAGCTGTTTTTGAAGCTGCGCCAGCGGGGCCGCCCGGCGTTCTCCCGGGAGCAGATTCGTGAGCTCCTGAATCGCAGTGCGCGCAGCAACTAGCGCGCGCGCCCGTTAGCTCTGCCTCTGAGAAGCAGTCCCAGCTCGCGCAGCGGGCGGGTCAGTCTCCAGCTCGTGCTGGCCCGAATCTCCTCCAGCTCCTCACGCAACCGGCGCTCTCGCGCTTCGGCCTGCATCTTGGTCGAGACGAGCTCGAGGTGGGCCGCACCTGCCTCCGCTTCGGCATGCCTCGCGCGGCCCTTCCAATCGTCCGGGTCGGAGCCCCAATTGGGCAGCCCCACCCCCGGCATCCGCCCGTGCCACTTGTCGGCCAGTTTCATGTGCGCGGCCATCCACACGTCAGGGTCGGTGACCAGCTCGAGCGAGTGGTGGTGGACTGCCTTGCTGTCCATCGTGACGACCTTGCGTCCCGCTTCACGGACCTGCAGGCAGAAGTCCAGGTCGTAGCCGTGGATCTGGCTGATCGTCTCGTCGAAGCGGATGTTGCGCACCACCCATGGCGACAGGCCGAGCACGAACCCGTCGAGCGTGTCAACCTCGCCGGCGCGCGCATAGCCGGGAAACTCCTCCTCGCCCCAGGTGAACGCCTTGATCTCGCCACCCCCGAACTCCTTGTAGCGGTGGGTGAACGACGCCCAGGTGACGGACCCCTCCCACCAGGCGATCGAGCGGACGTCGATCGCCCCGACCAGCCCCGCCGCGCCGACGTCAGGATCCTGGAGCGTGGCCCGCAGCTTGGCGCAGAATTCGGGGTCCACGATCTCGGCATCCTGGTGCACAAGGACCAGCGCCTCCAGGTCCTCGAGCTCCCTGGCCTGGTTCATGATCAGGTTGTAGGAGCGGGCCAGCGACCCGGCCGCGGCGTTGGCGATGATCTCCGAGCCCGGCTCTGCGATGAGCCGAATCCCCCGCTCGGCGCAGCCGCGGTACATATCAGGGTCGGTGATCGAGGACCCGAAGACGATCATCGAAGTCAGGATACGACCAGGGTGCCTAACCCTTGCGTCGCAGGAACGGCAGCTCTACGAACCGGTAGCTCAGCATGGAAAGCAGGCCGACCGCGATGAAGCTGACCACGAACAGGACAAACGTGGGATCGCCGTGATAGCCGTCCATCAGACCCAACCCCGTGACCGAGAAAGCGCCGGGCAGGTGGCTCCGTGCGATGAACGCAATCACCGTGAAGTGCCAGAGGTAGAACGAGTACGAGACCACTCCCAGCCACACCACTCCAGGCGCGGCCAGCAGCCGCCTGGGCACTCCCCGCCGGCTGTCGCCGCCAAACACGGCGGGAAGCAGGTAGGCCGCCGTTACCACCACTTCCAGCGCCACCTTGGCCAGCGAGCGGCCGAGCGGTTGCGGGGTCTGCACGGCGGCCACCAACCCGAACACCCCACCCCCGGGGGCCA
>DATKRM010000211.1:0-11109 GCA_035532195.1 Solirubrobacteraceae bacterium | reverse complement strand
AGGAGCCGGTTGGTGGCCAGGTTCCGCGTGGCCACGCCACAGGTCAGGGGGAACAGCGACCCATGGTTGGTCCCGTCCTTGAGCGCGGTGACGATCTCTTCGTGGGAGATCTCCTCGCCCTCCAGGTAGCGCTCCATCAGCTCGTCCGAGGACTCGGACACCTCGTCCATCAGCTTCTCGCGGTACTCCTGGGCCCGGTCGGCCAGGTCGTCGGGGATCGGGATCTCCTGGCAGTTGTCACGTCCCGTGTCGCCGTACTGGTAGGCCTTCATGTCCACCAGGTCGATCACCCCGGACGCCTCGTGCTCTGACCCGATGGGGATCTCGGTGGCCACGACGTGCGGCCCGAATGCCTTCTTCACCGAGTCGAGGGTGCGAAAGAAGTCGGCCCGCTCGCGATCCAGCATGTTCACGAACACCAGCCTGGCCAGGTCAAGCTCGGCCGCCCGCTGCCACAGCCGGTTGGTGTGCACCTCGACGCCCATGACCGCGTTGACCACGAACACGGCGGATTCGCACACGCGCAGGACACCCAGAGCGTCGGCCACAAAGCTGGCGTCCCCCGGCGTGTCGATCAAGTTCACCTTGCGGTCCTGCCACTCGAACGTGGACAGCGTCGCGGAGATCGACATCTGACGCGATTTCTCGTCGGTATCGGCGTCGGACACGGTGGTGCCGTCGACCACGGATCCCAGCCGATTGGTCGCGCCGGCCTGGAACAGCAGCGCCTCGTGCAACGAGGTCTTGCCACTACCCCGGTGGCCGACGAGAGCCACGTTGCGAATCCGATCCGAGGCCTTGTGCATGCCTACTCTCCTCTCCTAGGTCTTCCAGAGAGGAGAAGTTATCGCGTAACCGCGTCCAGTTCTGGGCCTCGCTCGCTCCGCTCCAAGCTAGCGGTAACCGCTCCGCTCGCTCGGCAGCTAGCACGAGCCAGCGTCCAGCTGGCTCCTAGTCGAGCTCCTCGCCCAGCTTCGAGCGCAACCTCAGAACTGCCTTGGTGTGCAGCTGGGACACGCGCGATTCGGTAACCCCAAGCACCTCCCCGATTTCCCTCAGGGTCAGGTTCTCGTAGTAGTAGAGCGCGACCACGAGCTTCTCGCGCTCGGGCAGCGCGGCGATCGCGTCGGCGATGCGGTCGCGCAACTCGCCCTGATCGACCATATGCTCGGGATTGGGAGCGTCACGGTCGGGCAGCGTGTCGAGCAGCGACACCTGGTCGCCGGTCGAGTCCTGCACGCTCCACAGCTCGTCCAGCGCGACGATGGTTGAGTTCGAGATCTGCAGCAGGCTCTCCTGGAACTCATCCAAGGTGCAGTCCAGCTCGGTGGCCATCTCGTCGTCGGTGGGGGCCCTCTGGTAGCGCGCCTCGAGCTTCATGTTGGCCCGCTCGATTTCCCGCGCGCGCGCCCTGACCGACCGCGGCACCCAGTCCAGGTTGCGCAGCTCGTCGATGATCGAGCCGCGGATCCGGGTGATGGCGTAGGTCTCGAACTTGATCTCGCGGGAGAGGTCAAACCGTTCGATGGCGGAGATCAACCCACCCAGGCCGTAGGAGATGAGGTCCGCCTCCTCCACGTGACCGGGCAGTCCTGAGCTCATGCGTCCGGCCACGTACTTGACCAACGGCGAATAAGCCACCACCAACCGCTCCCGCGCGCGCGAGTCACCGTTGGCCTTGTAGCGTCGCCACAGGTCCTGGAGCTCGATCGCTTTGACGTTGGTTTCCACGGCACTCCCCCGCCTTAGGCCCGCGGATGCGCCCGGGAATAAGCGGATCGCAAGCGGGCTGACTCTACCCGAGTGTAAACCTGGGTTGTGGAGATGGTTGCGTGACCAAGTAGTTCTTGGATCGAGCGTAGATCTGCGCCTCCGTGCAACAGATGCGTGGCGAATGAGTGCCGCAGCGCGTGCGGATGCGCGTCGATCAGAGCGGGTGAGGTCGCCGCGGCCTGCCGCGCCCAGGTGCGCAAGCGCCGGCGCACGTCGGAGGTGTGCAGCCGATTCCCTGACTTGGAGAGGAACAGCGCCGGCGACTCCGATCCGCCCAGTGCGGGTCGTCCCCGGGCCAGGTAGCGCTCCAGCGCCCGTAGCGCCGGCTCGCCCACCGGCACCAGCCGAGTCTTACCGCCCTTGCCCTCGACCCGAACACACTCGCCGTCGAAGTCGAGCGAGTCCACGTCGAGACCGACGAGCTCCTCGGCCCGCAAGCCCGAGGCGTAGGCCAGCTCGAACGTGGCGCGGTCGCGCAGTGAGAGCGGGTCCGTCGCGGGAATGCGATCCAGCAGTACTGTGACCTCGCGCTCGGTGAGCACGCGCGGCAGTCGCTTGGGCTGCTTGGGCGAGGCCAGCAGCTCAGCCGGGTTCTCCTGTCGGGACCCCAGCTCGAGCTGCACCCGCAGCAGCGCGCGGATCGCGGCGAGCTTGCGCGCCACGGTGGCCGGCGCGGCACGCCGCTCGCTCAGGCTGACCAGGTAACGGCGGAGTTCGCGCAGGGTGATCGTGGCCGGCTCGATTCGGCGATCGCTCGCCCACGCCGCCAGCTGGCCGGCGTCGATCGCGTAGGCCCGGCGCGTCTTGGCCGCCACCGCCCGCCTGACCAGGTCCCGGTCGAACGCCTCCAGCGCGGCTGTCCAAACAGGGGAAGGCATGGTGCCAGAGGCTATTCGCCGCGCGGGCCTCCAAGCCTGCAGATCCTTCGCGTGGGCCCTAGGAGACGTGTACGAGCGTGCCTACAGGTGTGTAGGGAAATACCTTGCCGGCCACGTCGAACGGCATCTCCACGCAGCCCAGACTCTGCGGCGATCCATACTGGGCCCGAGTAAACCCGTGGAGCGCATCGCCACCGTTGAAGTAGCTGACCCACGGTATCCCAGGATCGCTGTAGTGGCTGCCGTCCGGATTGGTCCCGCTCATCGTGGTCGACGTCAGGTGCTCGTAAACCGCGTAGGTGCCCGTCGCGGTCGGAGCCGACGAGATCCCGGTGTTCACCGCCGTGGTCATCACGGTGTGGCCGTTGTGCCACAGGTTGAGCTGCTGGGAGCCGGTGCTGACCCCGACGAACGTGTACCCGAAGCTCGACTTCTTGTCGTCTACGGCGGCCTGGATCAGCGACTTCCACACGCTGGGACCGGGAGCGCCGTCAGTGGTCAGCCCGTGGTCGTTCTCGAACGCCATGATCGCGCCGCGCGTCATCTCGCCGCTGGTCCCGGGCGACCACATCGAGTGCAGCGCATCGGGCACGTTCGGGTACCGCCAGGTGAAGTTCCCGGCCGGCGGGTTGACCGCGGCCTGGATCTCGCCCTCGGGAGTGTTGGGCGGGGGTCCGCCTTGGTAGTGGAAGTCGAGCGGCAGGTACCCCAGGATGGCCAATAGCTGTTGCACGCGGAGCGGCGAGCCTCCGGGCACGGTCCAGTTGCCGCTGACCGCCGATCCGGTCTGGCCGCCCACCAGCCGCACTCCGGCCGGCAGGCCGACGCTCACGTGGGCGCCCAACCCATAGCCAAACCCCTGGGGCCGGAACACGATCGTGTGGCTGTCCTGCGTGTGCCAGGTCCCCTGGGTGGTCGGCAAGACCGGGGGCAGCGACTTGCCGAGGGCCTGCGAGACCGGCTGGGAGAAGGTCAGCACGATCGGAGTCAGCGGGCCCAAGTTGGAGCCGGGCGACGGGTTGGCCACGGCTGAGGTCGCCGAGCCCGCCGGGAACCAGCTCACCACTGAGGGGTTCGACGTCTCCCAGGTGCGGGGCACCGCGGCCACCCAGATCGTCCCGGCCGCGGCCTTGCGGTCCAGCGTCACCTGGCCGCTGGGCTGCCCCAGGACGTGACGGGTCAGCTGGGTGGGGCTGGGTCCGGAGCTGATCGCCGCCACCGGCTCCTGGAACTGAAGCTGGAGCGGTCCGGAGCTGACGGTCACGTAGTGCTGCTGCAGGTGGGCCGTCGGCGCGGTCACATTCAGCGACAGGTGCTGGGTCTTGCCGGACAGCCAGGAGATCCACCCAGGACGTTTGACCACCACGTCGATGGAGATCGTCTCGCCCGCCGGCACGAGCTTCGTGGGCCAGATCTGCTTGCCCCTCAGCTCCACCGGAAGGGGTTGGCTGTGCGGGCCGGTGACCGCGCTGACGCTCTGCACCGTCCCGCCGCCTATCGGCATGTCGACCTTGGCCAGCGCCTGCGGATCAGAGCTCAGGCTGGCGCCGGAGGAGGCGAACAGCACCAAAACCCCGGCGACCACCACGACCACAGCAACCACCACCCCCAGCACGACGTAGGGAGTGCGGCTGCGTCGCGGCGCCGGGGGCAGGGTGTAACCGCCCAAATTCCTGCGCCCTCGAGGTGGCGAGACCAGCGCCATACCGAGGAGAGCGTAGCGGCCCCAGCGGCCCTTACGGAAGGGGGCCGGGTACCAGTTAACGGTCTTGCAATGTTCCTTGCAGGGTGATGGCCAGCCGCTGGCGCTCCTGGCGCAACCTGAGGATGGCCTCACGGGTGGTGTAGCGATAGGGAAATCCGGTGGCTTTGAGCCGCCGGTTGTCCAGGCCGCGGCCGAAGCGCAGCGCTTCGACGAGCTCCACCGGAGCCGGCAGGCCGAGCGCTCGAAGGCTTGCGGTGACCCGGCCGATGCCGAACGGTGGCAGCACCGGCAGGACGGGCTTTTCCAGCAGCGCGGCGATCTCCGAGAGGGCCAGGACCCCGTCCGCGGCCACGTTGTAGGCCCCGGACAGCGGGCGATCGATAGCGTGGGCCAGCGCGCCCACCACGTCGTGCTCCTCGACCAGCTGCCAGCGCGGGTCAAAGCCGAGGATCGAGGGGATGAACGGCAGTCCGAGCAGCCTGATGTGCGTCCCTCGAGACTCCGCGCCGATCTCGTCGGCGAACCGGAGCACGGTCACCGTGATGTGCGGGCGCTGCCCGGCCAACCGAGCCACCGCGGCCTCGGCGTCGACCGCGTCCCGGGAGATCCCGGGCCGGTCGGGCTGACACGCCGGATCCGCCTCGCTCAAGAACGCCGGGGTCGTGGGCCCATAGCCGTAGTAGTGGGCCGAGGATTTGAACACCAGCTTGCGTACCGGCGATCCCGGAGCCTCGAGCGCCGCCACCAGGGCTCGGGCCGTGGACGAGCCGAACCGCCGGCCCGGGGGCCGGGTCTCGACCACGGTGTCGATCCGGGCCGCCCGGAGGATCGCGTCGAGCCGGTCGGGCTCGTCCGGGCCGGGGGCGAACTCCGTGCGCTCGAGCCGGTGGCGCGGGGGAACCGTGTCGATGCCCACGATCTTCTCCACCCCGCGGTCTAGCTCCAGGCGCTGGGCCAGCCGCCCTCCCACCGCCGAGGCCAGCCCGGCGATCAGGATGCGTCGGGACGCGGCTGAAGTCATCTCGGGTCGGGCCCGGAGAACCAGGGGCTGCGCCGCTGGGACAGCATCTCGAACAGACCGTCCTGGATCAGTCCCCGCACCCGCTGCGCCAGCTCTCGCTGCGCTTCGGGGGCGGCCGGGGGCGACGGCGGTCGCACCGGCGCCAGGAACCTGATCACGAACTTGGCCGGGAGCGGTAGGAGCGGGATGACCGGCAGGCGGGTGGCCAGCCGGGCCATCACGGGTACGGCTTCCTCGCTGCCCAGGACCGCCACGGGAATGATCGGCGCCCGGGCGCTGATAGCCGCGGCCAGGAACCGGGATTCGGCGAACTCCCGGAGCTGGTAGCGCTCACGGACTGGCTTCTGGGCCCCCGCCCCACCCTCGGGGAAGGCGAGCACCAGCTCCTGTTCGTCGAACAGCAGGCGGCGCAGGTTCGCCGGGTGCGCGTGGACCACGCCGAGCTTCATCAGCAGCGTCCCCACCCCCGGGACACCGGAGAAGCTCTGCCGGCTGGCCAGATGAACCGATCGGTTATGGGCCAGCTCCTCCCCGACCGCCCGGCCGATCATCGCGCCGTCGAACGGCACCACACCCGCCCGGTTGGCCACCAGCAGGGCCCCGCCCCGGGCCGGCAGGTGCTCGCCACCGAGCACGTCGACCCGGAACCAGTAGTGGTACAGGAAGTCGTAGATCGTCCGGTCGGCCAGCGACTCGGCTCGCTCGGAACGCCCCCAATCGGTGATCTGGCGTTCGGGCTCCAGACCGGGCAGGTGATCGCGCAGGTCCGCCACCGTCCGATTTTCGCACTGCCGGGCCTGCGGAGCGCGGCGCAGCTAGCCGGTGACCGCGTGTTGCGCCGCGACGGAGCATCGCGGGCTGCGTTGCTCGAGCGCAGTCATAGAATGGCCCGGGCTTGAGCATCAAAGGTTTCGAGTCCGCCAACCCCGGCCGCGACGTCCAGCGCGTCGGCACCGCCCGCTTCCTCGGCGAGGACGTGGCGAAGATCCATGCGCCGGTGTGGGGGGTCACAGGCAGTCTCGGCGACAGCCAGTGCTACCTCGGCGTACTGGCCAAGGTCGCCGCCCTCCAGCGCGCGCTGTCCGAGCGCGTCCGGCGCGACGACCTGCCCGTGCGGCTGGTCCCGCCGGCCTACACAATCGGCATCTCCGACGGCCAGCAGAACGGCACCGAGTGCATGCGCTTCTCGCTGATCAGCCGCGAACTCGTCAACGAGACCATCGACCTCCATCTGGGCGGCAACGACATCGCAGGCCTGATCGCCGTCGTCGCCTGCGACAAGCCGCCGGTTGGCACGCTCGCCGCGATCCTCGAGCACAACGCGCCGGCTGTGCTGCTCTCCGACGGATCGATCAAGCCCGGGATCGACCCACAGACCGGCGAGCGAATCGACATCGTCACCGGCTTCCAGTTCGCCGGCGACCCCGATCCGGCTACGCGCACGCGGATCGCGCTGCACGCCTGCCCCGGCCAGGGCAGCTGCGGTGGCATGTTCACCTACAACACGATGCAGACGTTCATCGCGGTGCTCGGCATGCAGCCGCTGCAGATGGTTGCGCCTCCATCCGACGACCCACGCCGCCTCGACGAGTTCCCCGACGCGCTGATCGACTGTCTACAGGCGATGATCGACGCCGGCATCCGCCCGCGGGACATCGTCACGCCGGCGTCGCTGCGGAACGCGCTGACGGTCGCGATTGCGATGGGCGGGTCGACCAACGTAGTGCTGCACAGCGTGGAGATCGCCCGCGCGGCCGGCTTCGACCTGTGGACCGACGTACTCAGCCAGAGTGAGTTCAACCAGCTCTCACGCCGACTGCCGGTGCTCGTGAATATGCGTCCCTTCGGCTTCTACTCGATGGTCGACATCGATCAGAAGGGCGGGCTCCAGGTGATCGTCAAGGAGCTGCTCGACGCCGGCCTGCTCGACGGTGACGCGATCACGTGCACGGCTGAGACGCTCGCCGATCAGGTGCTCCGGCTTGAGCCGCCGGCTCCCGACGGCGAGGTGATCCATACCGTCGCCGATCCGTACAAGGACACGGGCGGCCTACGCCTGTTGCACGGCAACCTGGCGCCTGACGGTGGAGCGGTGCTCAAGGTCGCCGGCGTCGAGGGCGGGCTCCAGGACGGGATCTTCCGTGGCCGGGCGCGCGTGTTCAACAGCGAGCGGCAGCTGATCCGGGCGCTCGAAACCGATCCGGATTCGTTCGCCGACCACGACATGGTCGTGATCCGCTACGAGGGCCCACGCGGCGCGCCCGGCATGCCCGAGCTGCTCGACCCGACGTCCCGGATCACCGCGCTGTGCCGCCAGCGGAACATCACGATCGCGCTTATGACCGACGCCCGCTTCTCAGGCGGATCCGTCGGTCTCGTGATTGGCCATGTCGCGCCCGAGGCGTGCCTGGGCGGCCCGATCGCTCTGATCGACGACGGCGACACCATCGTTGTTGACATCAACGCGGACCGCATGGACTGCGTCGAGCTCGACGATGCCGCCGAGCACGCTCGGCGGGCCGATGCTTGGCTCGCCGCAGCCAATGCCAACGGCGGCGTTCATCCGGAAGTGACCTCCGTCGAGAGCCGCGTGCTTAAGCGAATGCGCACGACGGCGCGGCCAGCGCTGGAGGGCGCCGGGATGGCGCCGGGCTAGTCGCGGTCGGTCGGCACGACCGCCGCCGTGGCCGCCGCCTGGCGCATCCGGCGGCGCTCCCACTGAGCCAGACGCCACAGGTCGCGCCTGACCTGATCGGGATCGACCTGACGCCCGGGCAGGTGCAGGTTGGCCATGGAGATCAGCCGGCGTTCGTCTCCGGTCAGCGCCATCCACTTGGCCAGCACATCGTCTGAGTCGGGCAAGCGGGCGCTCCCGTACGGGCGCGTCTCATCGGGGAACGTCACGCAGTACTCGCCCAGCAGCCGGTGGGTTTGAGCCATGTAGGCCACGACCGGCCGGTGGGGGTAGACCAGGTAAGCGTAGGGCGCTCCGCCGGTCTCCTGCGCGGAGCCGGGGCCGTCCACCTGGGAGCCCCACACGCGCAGGAACCCCAGGTCCCGGTACATCCCCCACTCCTCGTCGTTGACGCAAGAGCGCAGCAGCGCCCGAGCGCGCTGCTCGGCCCGTCGCTCCCGACCCGGGTCGTACATCAGCGCCGGAACCTTCCGGCGCCGAGCCCGCCAGCGCCCCCAGGCGTCCGACAGGCGCGGAGCCACCAGGTCTGAGAGCAGCGCCAGGACCACCAGCGCAGTCGCACCCAGGGCCAGAACCACTGCGTTCCGCCTAGCGGCCGCCGGCCGCGCGCGGGAAGAAGATCACGCGGTCGGCGTCGGGCGGGATCTCCTCGAACGCCCGCACCATCAGCGAGTCGCGCCCCGCGGGCCCGTTCAGCGGCACCGCCGCCCACAGCCCAGCGTCGAGCTGCCGGCGGAACTCCTCGACCAGGCGCTCGTGCTCGGCCGCAACCTGAGGATCGCCCTCAGTAATCAGGACTTCACCGTGGCCGGGCCTCATACGCAGGAACTGCACGCGTCGGATTATGTCAAAGGGCCTGGGCGCCGATTCCCGCTCGCTCGCCGCTGCCGATCCCCAGGATGTCGACCGGCCCGGGGCCGGCGCCGATCTCGCGCAGCCCGTCGCGCACTGCTCGCCCCGCCAGCTCCCTGGCCACGCGGGCGGCCTCCAGGGGATCGTCGCCCCAGGCCAGCCGGGCTGCCAGGACTGAGGAGTGGGTGCAACCCGAGCCGTGGGCGGCACCGTGGGGCTGGCGCTCCCCGGAGATCTCCACCAGTTGGCGGCCGTCGTAGAAGACGTCGGTCGTTGCCTCGAGGTGTCCGCCCGTGAGCACTATGGCCTCCGGACCCAGCGCCTTGAGCTCGCGGACCAGGTGCGACGGATCCGGATCGCTCCCCGGGCCACCGCCGGCGTGGACTAGGAGCGCCCGGGCCTCGGGCAGGTTCGGCGTGAGCACCTGGGCCCGCGGCAGCAACAGCTCGATCAGCCCCCCGATCGCGGAGGGATCCAGCAGTTCCCCGCCCGACTCGGCGATCATCACGGGATCCAGGACCACCGGGGTGTCGGAGGGCAGCCCGTCGAGCGCCCGGACCACAGCTTCGATCGTGGGCCTATCGCCCAACATCCCGATCTTCACCGCGTCGATGCCGATGTCGCTCTGCACCGCTCGCACTTGGGCCACGATGATGTCCGGCGGCACGGGGTGCACCGCCAGCACATCCGTGGTGTTCTGGGCGGTGATCGCGGTGATGGCCGTCAGGCCATGGGCGCCACAGGCGGCAAACGCCTTCAGGTCGGCCTGGATCCCCGCACCGCCGCCGGAATCTGAGCCGGCGACCGTCAGTACCCGAGGCACGCGGGACGCAACCATCACCGCCGAGGTTAGCCTCACGGCACGACCTCGAATCGCCCACCCGACCCCCGCCGGACGTAGCCGTCGAGCTCCAGCTCGGCCATCGCGGCCAGACCGCGATCGGTGTCCATGCCCGCCTGCGCCAGGGCGTCCGGCGTGGCCGAACCGTCCTCGATCGCCGCCAGCAGTCGCCGCTGCACCGGCGAGAGCTCGGGACGCGCGTCAGAGCCGGCGGTCCGGACCCCGGCCCCGAACAACGCGTCGAGCACGTCCTGCGGGCCCCGCACCAGATGGGCTCCCGCCGCGAGCAGGCCGTGGGGCCCGGCCGCGTGACGTGACGTGACCCGTCCGGGAACCGCCCCCACCGGGCGGCCCAGCTCCTGCGCCACCCGGGCGGTCACCAGTGCGCCCGAGCGCTCTCCGGCCTCCACCACCACTGTCATCGCGGCCAGACCCGCGATCAGCCGGTTGCGGGCCGGGAACATCCACCGGCGGACCGCGACCTGGCCCGCCAGCTCAGACACCACCGCGCCCTGCTCCACGATCGTGCCGTGGAGACGGCGCTTCTCGCGCGGGTAGGCCCGGTCGGGCGGACCCGGCAGCACCGCGAGCGTGGCTGGTCCGGCCTCGAGCGCGCCGGCGTGGGCCGCCGAATCGATACCCAGGGCCATGCCGCTGATCACGGTGAGGCCCGCGCTGGCCAGCCCGTGAGCCAGGGAGCGAGCGACCTGAAGGCCGTAGGCCGACGCGCGGCGCGACCCGACGACGGCCACCGGGTCAGCTTCGGCCGACGCCAGCAGGCGCTCCAGGCCGCCGGCCACGTGCAGCACGGCCGGCGGAGCCGGCAGGGCGCGCAGCCGAGCCGGGTACTGGTCCTCGCACCGGCAGATCGACTCGATACCGGGTTCGCCGCGCCGGGTTTCACCCCGGCGCTGGCTGAGCTCGGCAGCCACGCGATCGCGGTCGCGTCCTCCCACGGCCGCGATCAGGTCCTCGTCGTCCAGTGCCAGCAGCGGCTCGAGCTTGGCTCGCTCGCAGTCCAGGTGACCGGCCAGCCGGGCCAGCAGCCACGACCGGGCCAAGCAGCGAGCGCAGGCCCGGCGGCTCATGCCGCCAGCGCCTCCTCCCCCGGGCTGCGCTGCCGCAGGCTCAGGGCGGTCAGGATGTCGTCCCCGCGCACCGGCTCACTGTCCTCGAGGTCGGCCAGCGTGCGCGCCACCCGGATCACGCGCTGGCGCCCGCGGGCGCTGAGCGCTCCGCTCGAGTAGGCGCGGGCCAGCAGCCGCGCCGCGCTCCCGTCCAGCTGGACCAAGCGCTCGACCAGCGCGGTATCCATCTCGCCGTTGCACCGGGCCGACGAACCCG
>DATKRM010000210.1:0-2906 GCA_035532195.1 Solirubrobacteraceae bacterium | reverse complement strand
GCGCAACCACCTGCGCCGACCCGCTCCCGTCATCCGGCCCATATCAACCCCACTGACGCAACCCAGAACCAGTCCATGAGAATCTCTCGATGGATAGCACGGGAGCGCCACGCCCGCTCCGTACGCTGTGAGAACCGACTGGCGCCGCGCTGCGGCGCTGAGCAGATCCTGGCCGACATTCACGACTGGATCTGCGCCCACTCCTGTTCCACCACGGCTACAGCGACACGACCAACGCGCACCTCCAAGCTACGGCTGAACGAGATGGGCAGCCGCTATCTGTTCATCGTCCTCCACGTGTGGCTCGAGGACCATCTGAGTCGCGGGGACTACCGACGCAAAGACCCGCCGGCGGTGACGCTCGAGGAGCGCGGCGAGTACGTCTCGACCGGCGGCGCGTAGGGCTCGGCGAGCTCGACCTTCCGGGGCGCAAGCGCTCCAGCTACGGCCACCACCCACAGAAGCACGACCCAGCTGATGGTGGCCAGCGCCACGTGCACCCACACCATCTCCGAGGGCAGGTGCAGCTCGTACTGCACGCTGCCCACCAGCCCCTGAGCCGCAAGCAGGACGCCGAGCACGGTCAGCGGCTCGAGCGTCCCTTCAACGCGCCGCCGTCGGTGAAGCAGCCACACAGCGATCACCGCCACCCCGAACAGCGCCGCGATCGTGGCGTGCTGCTGAACCAGCCACTGAAGAGTGTTATTGCCCTTGAAGTGCAGCCGATGTACGCGGTCGCCCACGGCGCCGCCCGAGTGCGGGCCCGCCGCGGTGGCCGCGGTGCCGGCGAAGATGGCCAGCGCCCCCAGCGGGGCCAGCGCCCGCGCCGACCACACCGCCAGCCGGTTCGTCGATCGGGGGCGAGACCCCGGCTCGTGGCTGGCCCGCCAGGCCAGCGCCACGGCCCCGATCAGGATGATCATCGACAGCCCGAAGTGGCCCATGACGAATCCGGGAGCGAGGTGCTCGCGGACCGTGAATCCGCCCAGCACGGCCTGGGCCACGACGCCGAGGGGCAGCGTGGCCGACAGCCACACCAGATCCCGGCGCCGCGGCCGGCGCAGGGACGACAGCGCAAACACCGCCACGGCGATCACGCCCACCAGCCCCGAGATCGCCCGGTTTGAATACTCGATCACCGCGTGGGCGGAGAGCGGCGGCAGTGCCTTGCCGTAGCACTTGGGCCAGTCCGGGCAGCCCAGGCCGGAGTCGGTGAGGCGGACCGCGGCGCCGGTCATGACGATTACGCTCAGCGCGATCAGCGCGACCAGGGCAGCGCGGCGGTACTGGGTTGGGGTGAGGGTCAGGCGGTCAGCTAACACCGGCGCCGCCAAATGCTAGGGCTCCGTTGCCGCGGGTGAAGCGGCCATAGAATCTCGCTGGTGACGATCGAGATCTTCGAAGATTCCGTGTGGCAGATGTCGCTCGGCGAGCGGGCCGCGATCGCAGGCATCCTCGCCCAGCTCGAGCCGCAGCTGGCAATCGAGATCGGCTCGATGGAGGGCGCGTGCCTGCGGCACATCGCCACCCGGGCCAAGGAGGTCCATTCGTTCGATCTCATGCCTCCGACGCTCGAGCAGCCGGACAACGTGATCCTGCACACCGGCGACTCGCATCAGCTGCTGGCGGGGTTCCTTACCGAGCTGGCCGAGCAGGAACGCAACGTCGATCTGGCGATCGTCGACGGCGACCACACCCCGCAGGGGGTGCGCCGGGACATCGAGGACCTGCTGGACTCCACCGCCATCGCCCGGACGGTGATCCTGATCCACGATACCGCCAACGAGCAGGTGCGCCGCGGGCTCGACTCGGTCCGCTTCTCCGCCTGGCCCAAGGTTGCCCACGTCGAGCTTGACTGGATCCCCGGCCAGCTGTTCGCGGAGACCGAGCTGCGCAACGAGCTGTGGTTCGGGTTGGGGCTAGTGCTGGTGGACTCGGCGCGACCGGCGTATCTGAATGGTTCGGTGTACGAGCCCCGCTACCACCCGGCCGGGCCGCTGCTGGCGGACATTCGCCAGCTCGTGCTGGCGCGCGAGCGAGAAGGATCGGCCCGCCCGCCCGAGCAGGAGGCGGCGCAGCTGCGAGTCCGCGTCGGACAGCTGACGCTGGAGCTGAGCGGACTGCGACATCGGCACGCCCAACAAGAGGCAGAGCTGGTACCCCTACGCGAGCGTGAGCAGCGGGCACAGCTGGCGATCGCGAACATCACGGACTCGGCCAGTTGGAAAATAACTCAGCCTCTGCGCTCGGCCAAACGGCGGGCGAGCAGGCTGAAGCCTTGACGGCTGCGGGTGCGTTACCAGATGCGCGTCGCCATTGTCTCCCGAGAGGTCTATCCGCTGGCGCCAGGGGGGATCGGCCAGTTCGTCACAGCGGCAGCACAGCTACTCTCCCGCGTGGCCGAGGTCACGATCCTTACTCGGTCGCTGCACCGAGAGACGTACGAGCGGCTTAAGGCCGACCGGGACACCCGGCTCCCCGGCCGGGAGGTCCGCCTAGAGTTCGTGCCGGACCCGAGCGATGAGGAGGCCCACGCCTGGTATCACGTGATGCACTGCTACTCGGCGCGGGTGTTCGAGCGCCTCAAGCAGATCTATCCTGAGGGCGGCCCAGACCTGATCGAGTTTTCGGATTACCTCGGCGAGGGGTTCGTCACCCTCCAGGCCGCCGAGGCGCTCGACCCTTTCCTGGCCGACACGCGGATCTGCGTGCGTGCCCACACCAGTGCAGAGATGTGCGACGTCCTGGATGGCTTTCGCCAGAGGGACCCTGTCAACCATGTGCTCTACGAGATGGAGCGCTACTGCCTGGCCCGCGCCGACCGGGTGGTCTGGCAGGGGGGGGACATCCTCGGCACCTACCAACGCTTCTACGGGACCAGCGGCATCGCTCGCCCCACGTGCATC
>DATKRM010000209.1:0-8491 GCA_035532195.1 Solirubrobacteraceae bacterium | reverse complement strand
GGCCCCAGGTCGAATTCGTCATCGGCGGCCCGGGTCTGGCCGCTGGCCGGCAGCCCAGTCTCACGGGTGAAGGACAGGGCCACGTGCGAGTGACCGATCAGGCACACCCGGTGGCGCTGGGCGTCCAGGCAGAGATCGGCCTGGAGCGACGAGAGCACGTACTCCCAGACGGGATCCCGGGGGCTGGCGTGGTACAGGCCTACCTGCTCGTCCAGTTTCTGGGGCTCCAGCGCGCACAGGTAGTCGCGGGTCTCCGGGGTGATCGTGTCCTGGGTCCACTGCGCGGCCAGGGCCGCGCCCTTGGAGAACTGCTCCAGCGGCAGGGCTCCGCACACCCCCAGGTCGTGGTTGCCGGCCAGGCAGATGGCGGCGTGCCGGCGGGCCAGCTCCACGCAGGCATCCGGCTCGGCCCCGTAGCCGACCAGGTCCCCCAGGCACCACATCTCCTCGCAATCCGAGGCCTCGATGTCGTCGAGCACCGCCTCGAAGGCGTGCCGGTTGCCGTGGATGTCGGAGACGATCGCGATACGCACCGCTACCTCTACAGTCTGGGCAGTGAAGCGTGCCCTTCACCTCCGCGGCCTGTGGCCCGTGGTGCTGGCCGCGGCCTGCAGCGAAGCCGCGCGCCGTCTGCTTAGGCCACGCGGGGCGGAGATCACGCCTGCTGAGGTCGATCCTCGCAGGTATTTCAGTCCCGTGGAGATCCAGCGAGGGGCACGGTATGCCCGCCCGCAGCTGGCCATCGGCCTCGCCGGCCAGGTGATTCAGCTGGCTTTGCTGGCCGGTGCGGTGCGGTACCTGGCCCGACCGGGACGCCGACCCTTGGGTGACCGGGTGGGGGCGCGCCCCGCACTGGGTGGTGCCCTGGCAGCCGGCGTGATGTCGGCCTCCGGGACGCTGACCGGGCTGCCGCTGGGCGCGCTGGCCCGCCGCAGATCGCTGGCCGTGGGCCTGAGCACCCAGAGCTGGCGCGACTGGCTGCTCGATGTGGCCAAAGCGTCGGCCATCGAGACCGGGCTGGCCACGGGCGCCGGGGCGGCGATCGTGTCGCTGACCCGCCGCTATCCCCGCGGCTGGTGGCTGCCGGCCTCGGCCGGGGCCGTGGGCGTGGCGGGCCTGATGGGCACGCTGGCTCCCGTGTTCCTGGATCCAGTGTTCAACCGGTTTGAGCCCCTACCAGCTGGACCAGTACGTTCGGACGTGCTGGAGCTGGCCCGCGCTGTCGGGGTCAGCGTGGGGGAGGTGTACGAAGTCGACGCCAGCCGGCGAACCACGGGAGCCAACGCCTACGTCACCGGCCTGGGGCCGACCAAGCGTGTGGTGCTGTTCGACACCCTGCTCGAGCGCTACAGCCGTGACGAGGTCCGGGTGGTGGTGGCCCACGAGCTGGCTCACGTCCGCCACCGCGACGTGTGGCGCTCGCTGGCCTATCTGGCCCTGATCAGCCCGGCCGCCGTCCTGGCCGTGCAGCGGGTGAGCTGGCTGCTCTCGCCCGAGCCGGGCACGGCCGAGGCGCTGCCCGCGTTGGCGCTGGCCGCGGCCCTGATCGCCACGCCGGCGGGGCTGATCGCGAGCCGCCTGTCGCGAGCCGTGGAGCGCCGGGCCGATGCCGACTCGCTCGAGTTCTCGGGGGCACCGGAGGCGTTCATCTCCTTCCAGCGCTCGGTCGCGCTGCAGAACGTGGCCGACGTCACACCACCGGGGTGGGTCAAGACCCTGCTGGCCACGCACCCCACGACCACCGAGCGGATCGGTGTCGCGGTCGCCTACTCTGCCTCCGCCGGCCCCTCCGAGCCCCCGAACTCGGGCAAGTTCTTGATGCCCTCGCGGGTCTCCCACTTGGAGTAGTTGTCGTTCATCGCGTCGATCAGCTCGCGCATGAATTTGGCCGAGAGATTGATGCGAGACACCACCACGCCGGGAATCTCCTCGTCCTCCACCTCGTGATCCACCCGCGCGAAGGTGATCGTGAACTCGTAATCGGAGTGACTGACGTTGGCGAAGTTTGCGTAGGAGCCCGCCATGATCTCCGGCGAGAAGTGGATATTGATCCGGCGTTCGGAGCGTTCTGGATCTTCCATTGGACCTAGTATCCCATCGTGCGGATCGTCGTAATCGCCGTCGGCCGCGTCCGGCCGCCGTTTGCTGACGACGTGGAGCATTACCAGAAGCTGCTTTCGCGGTACGCTCGGCTCGAGCTGGTGGAGGTGCGAGACGACGATCGAGTGCCCGCGCGGCTGCCAGATCGGGCCTTCACCTCGCTTCTGGACCGCGACGGAGAGATGCTCGACTCGGTCCAGTTCAGCCGGTTTCTGGAGACCCGGCGCCAGAGCGGGATGGATCTGTGCTTCGCCGTGGGCGGACCGCACGGGCTCGACATGACCGCCGATCACCGCCTGTCGCTGGGCAGCATTACGCTGCCGCACCAGCTGGCCCGCGTGGTCCTGCTCGAGCAGCTGTTCCGCGCCCACAAGATCATCGCCGGCGAGACCTATCACTACTGAGCCGATGCCCGACCGACCCGAGAGCCAGGCCCGCCGCCGCGCGCTCGACCACCGGCTACAAGCCCGGCACGAGCTGCGGCTGTTCACCCGGCGCCTGGGGATTCTGCTCACGGCGCTCGCGGTGCTGATCGTGGCCGGGACGCTGGGCTACTCCCTGGGAGAGGGAACCTCCATCGGCTACGGGCTCGAGTGGACGCTCGACACGATCACCACCGTGGGGGCAATCCCCAACCCGCACGACACCGGGGCGCGCGTGCTCAAGGTCTGCCTGGAGGTGTTCGGCATAGGTACGCTGTTCTACGGCCTGGTGACGGTGGCGGAGTTCTTCGTCTCAGGCCAGCTCAGCGGCCTGCTCGAAGAGCGACGCAGCCAGCGGATGATCGATTCCTACTCAGACCACTTCATCGTGTGCGGCTTCGGTCGCGTGGGGCGCCAGGTGTGTCGGGATCTCAAGGCCGCCAGGGTCAAGCACGTGGTGATCGACCCGAACCCCGAGAACCGGGAGGCCGCTCAAGAGCGCGGGGTCCCGTACATCGAGAGCGAGGCGGCCGACGACGAGGTCCTGCGCGCGGCCGGGATCGACCGGGCGCGGGGGGTGATCGCCTGCGTCGACTCGGACGCCGAGAACATCTTCGTCGCGCTGACCGCACGCGAGCTGCGCTCGGACATCCGGATCGTCGCGCGGGCCGCGGTCGAGGAGTCCGAGCGAAAGCTGCTGCGCGCGGGTGCCGACCGGGTAATCTCGCCCTACAAGACCTCCGGCGCGGAGATGGCCCGCACCGCTCTGCATCCCCAGGTCGCCGGGGCGCTGGAGTTCGCCGACCTGCGCATGGAGGAGATCGAGGTCCCCCCGGGTTGCCAGGGGGCGGGCAAGCCGATCTCCGAGGTCCGGGGGCAGGCGGTGGTGGCGGCCCTGCGCCGGCTCGGCGGCGCGGTTGAGGCCCAGCCTTCGCCGGACACCGTGGTCAACGTCGGCGACATGCTGTTCGCACTGGGCTCACCGGAGGCCCTGGAGGAGCTCGAGGCGGTCTTCCAACCCCGGGCCGGCGCGTGAGCTCTCAGAACGGGCCGCTGGGCGAGCTGGAGGCGCAGATCCGCGCCGCGGCGGCGACGGTCAGCGGTGGCCGAGCCGACGCTCCGGAGCAGCTGCGGATGGAGCGCTCGCGGCGGGAGGACCAGGGCGACTTTTCGACCAACGCGGCGATGCTCTTGGCTCCCGGGTTGAAGGCCGGCCCGCGCGAGGTGGCCGAGAAGCTGGGACAGGAGCTGGGATCGCGTCTGGGCGAGGACCTGGAAAGGCTCGACGTGGCCGGCCCCGGTTTCCTCAACCTGTCCCTATCCGATGGCTGGTATCGACGGGCGCTCACGTCGATGCTGGCCGCCGGTGAGCGGTTCGGCGCCGGCGTTCCCGAGCCGGCCGAGCGGATCCTGATCGAGTTCGTCTCAGCCAACCCGACCGGCCCGCTGGTGGCGGCGAGTGGACGCCACGCGGCGTACGGAGACGCGCTGGCCCGGATTCTCGAGCTGTACGGACATTCGGTGTGGCGGGAGTACTACTTCAACGACGCGGGCAACCAGATCCGGCTGCTCGGCGAGTCGGTCAAGGCCCGGGCCCGGGGCGAGGCGGTGCCCGAGGGCGGCTACCAGGGCGAGTACGTGGCCGATTTGGCCGCGGAGATCCCCGGCGCCGCCGAGGGGGATGCGGATGAGCTGGCCGCCGCGGCCGTGGAGCGCCTGCTGGGGGAGATCAAGGCCACGCTCGAGCGCTACGGCGTCCATTACAACGAGTTCTTCAGCGAGCGCACACTGCACGCGGGATCGCCCAGCGCACTCGACCGTGCGCTGGAGCGGCTGGAGCAGGCCGGTCACACGTACCGCTCAGAGGGCGCCCTGTGGCTTCGCAGCACGGATTTCGGCGACGACAAGGACCGGGTGGTGGTGAGGTCAAACGGCGAGCCCACCTACCTGGCCGCGGACATCGCCTATCTGCAGGAGAAGGTCGAGCGCGGGTTCGACCGCCAGTTGATTCCGGTCGGCTCAGACCATCACGCGTATGCGCGCACGCTCAAGACGGCGATGGCCTCGCTGGGTGAGGATCCCGACGTGGTCGAGGTGCCGATTCTGCAGTTCGTTCACCTGGTGCGGGGGGACCGGGCGCTGGCCATGTCCAAGCGCAAAGGTGACTTCGTCACCCTGGATGACCTGGTGGACGCGATCGGAGTGGACGCCACGCGGTTCTTCATGCTCCAGCGCTCTCACGACCGGACGTTGGATCTGGACCTGGAGCTGGCCACCAAGCAGTCAGCCGAGAACCCCGTCTACTACGTGCAGTACGCGCACGCGCGGATCGCCTCAATGCTCAGACGATTGCCCGCCGAGCGCGTGGAGTCGGCGCTGGCCGCCGACTCCGACCTGGGCAACGGCCGGCTCGCGGGGCCCGAGCGGGACCTGGTCAAGAAGCTGGCGGCGTTTCCCACAGAGGTGGCCGAGGCCGCGCAGCGTCGGGCGCCACACCGAATCACGGGATACGCGCTCGAGCTGGCCCGTGAGTTCACCACGTTCTATGAGGCATGCCACGTGGTGGGGGCCGAGCCGGAGTCGGTCGAGTCCTTCCGGATTGCCCTCTCGTTCCTGGCCCAGCGGACGATCGCTAGGTCGTTGGGTCTGCTCGGGGTCAGCGCGCCTGACTCGATGTAGGGCCGGCGCTCAGCCGCTCCAGTGGCTGAGCTCGTCCTCCAGCCGGCGCGCCTCACTGGGGTGCAGGGCGGCGGCTGTGACCGCGGGTTCCGCCTCGGCCGCCTCGGCCCGCGTGCGCCGGCGCCAGCGGGGGAGCACCACGGCCAGGATGATCAGCCCGCCCACCAGGATGGCCGGCGGGAGGATGTAGACGGTCAGGTTGAAGCCCTGGGCCGGCGGCTTGCCCAGCACCGCGGGTCCGTACTGGGCCACGAGCTGCTGCTCGATCTGCGGCTTGGTCAGGCCCTGGGCGATCAGCGAGTGGATGTATGCACGTTCGGCGTAGGCCTGAGGGGACTGGGCCACTGCCAGCGGCTCCCGGCAGGACACGCACATCACGTCGTTCTCGACGTCGGTGAACGACGCCCGAGGGGCAGGCGGGGCCGCCATGGCGTACGCGGCCGGGGCGGGAGAGATAACCGCCGCGACGGTGATCAGGGCCAGCAGGCGGGCCCTCATGACGTTTGGGCCAGGATCGGAGGCAGCGTCTGGGCCAGCCAGCTTCCGTCCAGCTGATAGCGGCGCAGTGCGGCGACGCGGCCCTGGCGGTCGATCACGAACGTCTCCGGGACGCCGGTGGTGCCGAACGACCGCACGAACGTGCCGTTGACGTCACGCAGGACCGGATAGGTGATGTGCTCCTGGCGCACGAACTGCTCGGAGTCGCTGGAGTTGTCCAGGTAGGTGACGCCGACGATGGTTGCGTTGTGGCCGGCCAGCGCGTGCTGCTCCCGATCCAGGATCGGCGCCTCGGCCTTGCACGGGCCACACCACGACGCGAACACGTTCAGCACCACCACCTTCCCGCGGTAGTCGGCCAGGGTCTGGGGTTGGTTCGAACCGAGTACCGGGAGGGGTGTGTTGGCGTCGGGGGCGGGTGGTCGGGTCCCCTTGGCCACGGCCGCGTCGATCGAGCTGTTGCTGCCCTGCGAGCTCACCCCGAACGCCAGCAGCGCCAGCAGCGCGACCGCCACTGCGGTCGCCACACCGGGAATCAGGAACCGACGCATCAGCCGTGATT
Organism: Solirubrobacteraceae bacterium; assembly: GCA_035532195.1. Lineage (GTDB taxonomy): Bacteria > Actinomycetota > Thermoleophilia > Solirubrobacterales > Solirubrobacteraceae > Palsa-465. The sequence continues at coordinate 2,230 of DATKRM010000209.1, read as the reverse complement.
AGGGTAGTGGGACGGCCATCTCAGCTCGCCACCAAGCCACCAAGCACATCAGCTACAGCAATCGGGAACATAGGCTGTGTCGCAGCACCGTCCGGTTCAGCGCCAGTCACTCCTGATCCTGACGACACAGCGAAAGCCGTAAGGTCTCATTGGGCCGATGTGCATTGCTTCGATCAACGCTGTAGCCCGTTGGGCGCAGTGAGTTGAGCAACCTCAGCCAGCCGGAACGATTGCGGCTGCGTGCATGACGCGGCGCCTCCGTAGGCCTGGTCTACTCGGCTGTTGCCGCGTTGCGTTGATCACTGCCCTGAGCGCCGGGCTAGCCGGTTGCGGAGGCAGCCCGAGGACCGGCACGCCAACGACCGCCGTTCTGACGCCACCAGCGACGACGGTTGCTACGGCGCCGAGGCCGGTGAGTGCCGCGCGGGTGCATCACAAACGCCCGCCCCCCCAGCCCAGAACGATCGCGCTTGCCGAGCCGCCGACCGTGTGGAACCCGGTCGATTTCGGGCCGCAGCGCAAGGCCGAGATGGCCGCCTATGTCTCCCGCCATTACGGCAGTTTCATGAGCCCAACCTGGCGGCTCATCAACCCGCGGGTGATTGTGATCCACTTCACCGATACGCCGGACTACTCCTCTACCTACAACACGTTCGCTTCCGACACGCCCGATAGCGAGCTGCACGAGCTGCCGGGGACCTGCGCGCACTTCGTGATTGACGCGGGAGGAGTCATCCACCAGCTCGTTGCGCTTAGCGTCATGTGTCGGCACACCGTCGGTCTGAACTGGACCGCGATCGGGATCGAGCACGTCGGCTCAAGCGACCAGCAAGTGCTCGACGACCCCCAGCAGATCTCAGCGAGCCTTCATCTCGTGCGCTGGCTGCGCTGCCGATTCAACATCTCTATCCCAAATGTGATCGGCCACAACGAGAGCCTCAGCAGCCCTTATCACCGCGAGGACGTGGCGGCGCTGCGTACGCAGACCCACGATGATTTCAACCACGCCGACATGCAGATCTACCGCAGCCGGCTCACCGCGCTCGGCGGTTGCCCGGCCTGATTGGTCCTAGGCTTCCGCTACGTCTTACGGGAAGTAGATGGAGGCATTGTTAGTCGTGCCGCCGGTGCATGTGTGAGGCGAGCTGCCCGTGCAATGGATCGTGTACGTCTGGCCCGTAGCTGGGCTGAGTGCAGTCACGTCCTCATCGCCGCCGCCACTGCCCCGGTACGCAGCTTCAACGTTTTGGGCGAACGAGCACGAGGTATTCGGTCCAACGGATACGTCTCCTGCGCACGGAGTGGTCCCGCTCGGGATGCCGCTCGACGAGTTGTTGTTTGGTGACGGTCCCGACGTGAAGTAGATGGAGGCGTGGTTCGTCGTGCCTCCGCTGCACACGTGCGGCGATCCGCCCGTGCAGTGGATCGCGTACGTCTGACCTGTCGCGGGACTGAACGCCGTTACGTCCTGGTCCCCGCCGGTGCCCTGGACATAGGCCTGCTCCACGTTCTGCGCGAACGAGCACGACGTGTTAGGACCAACCGACAGATCACCGCCGCATGAAGTCGTCGCGCTCGAAGGTGCGGGATTGGCCGCCGCACCGGGGCCGCGCGACGCAGCTGGACCGTGTGTTGCTGGTGACGACGCGGTTGCTGCTTGGCGGGCTCCAGAGTTGATGATGGTCTGGGTGGTGGACCCGCGCGAGAACACGCCAGCGGCGGCCAGGGTTCCGGCGGCGATTCCGGCGATGGCGACTACACCCACGATGATCAGGGCCATGATCATCGGCCCGCCCTTCTGGTCAGCCATTAGCCCTCAGCTCCTCAATCCCGATGCCACATCCTTGTGATGTAGATCGGACTCTACGGACGCGTCCTTGTATTCGCCCCAGGGTTCGACCCCAGTCTTTACCGGACAAACTACCGTCAGCTAGGACCCAAGTAGTGGTCGCGACTGGCCGGTATGCGCAATCCGACATGCCATGAAGACGCCTTCGGGCCCGCCCAATTGCCTTGGGCGTCCCTGCTGGTGGTCAGCGCGAGCATGGCGCAGTCCCAGCGGTCGATCCAGCCTTTCGGTGAGGGTCGTTTAGGTCGTGTTTGGGTCGCCGGGGCCCGAACCCCGGGGCTAGAATCGCGCCGATCCCCAGAAGTCAAGGGGCCAGCGCGGACGTAGCTCAGTTGGTAGAGCGTCGGCTTCCCAAGCCGTACCGGCGTCGGGGACGGTTCG
>DATKRM010000208.1:0-9496 GCA_035532195.1 Solirubrobacteraceae bacterium | reverse complement strand
TTCAGCTCCATGTTCTCCGGCATCTGGGCGGCGTGTGGGTGGTCGGGGCCGGCGTACACCTTGAGCTTGGTCAGCTGCTTGCGCGCCAGCCGGTTGCGGGGAAGCATCCCCTTCACGGCGATGCGGATGACCTCCTCGGGCCGGCGGTCCAGCATGTCCTGGAGCGACCGCGACTTCAGCCCGCCCGGATACCCGGAGTGGCGGTAGTAGCGCTTGTCCTGAAGCTTCTTCCCGGTGACCGAGATCTTCTCCGCGTTTACGACCACAACGAAGTCTCCCGTGTCCACGTGCGGGGTGTAGGTTGGCTTGCGCTTGCCGCGCAGCGCGTCGGCGATCTGCGTGGCCAGCCGGCCGAGCGTTTGCCCGTTGGCATCGACGAGCAGCCAGTTGCGCTCTCGGTCGGCGGGTGTTGCGACGTAGGTCTTCATGGCATAGACAAGCCGCGCGGCTCGCGCGGCTCGAGGCAATGATAGGCAATCAGAGCTCTACCCTGGATTTTGTGCAGCCGCCAGCCGCAGAGCTCGTGATCCAGGAGCTTCCGATCCCCGTCCGCCGTCTGGTCTACCGGTTCGCGTATCGGGGACTCCGGGTGTGGTGGTTCATCCGACGACCCGAGGTCAGCGGGGTCAAATGCGTGCTCACCGACCGGGATCGCATCCTGCTGGTCCGCCACACCTACGGTCCCCGGGGCTGGGATCTGCCGGGCGGCACGCTCAAGCCGGGCGAGGCCCCGGCCGCAACCGCCCGTCGCGAGATGGAGGAGGAGCTCGGGCTGGTAATCGACGACTGGAGCGACCTGGGAGAGATCGACCACACCCTGGATCACCGGCGCGACCGCCTGTTCTGCTTCACGGCCGAGCTGAGCACCCCGGAGCTGCGCCTCGATCCCGGCGAAATCCAGGACGCACGGTGGTTTCCCCTGCGGGAGCTGCCGCCCCGACTCAACTACTACGTCCGGCCGATCCTCCGGCGGCCGGGCGTCGGCGCCCGGCCCCCGGTAGGGTAAGCGTCGATGAACGACCAGCTCATTCGCGGCCTCGTCGGGCTCCGAGCCGTCATCGGCGTAGGCGCCTTCCTGGCCCCCCGGCTGACCGGGCGGCTGTTCGGGCTGGACGTGGACGGAAACCCGCAGGCGCCGTACCTGGCTCGCCTGTTTGGCATCCGCGACGTGGCGCTGGCCTACGGCGCCAGCTCCACCGACGGGCCCCAGCGCGCCCAGTGGCTGCAGGTCGGGCTGGCCTGTGATCTCGGCGACGCGGTGGCGGGAGTCCTGGCCGGCCGCGGCGGTGAGCTCCCCACCCCCACCGCGATCCTGGTCACCGGCACGGCGCTCAGCGCGGCCGCGCTCGGTGTGGCCGCTCTCCAGGGCAGCGAGCCGACCCCCGGAGTCTGAAATGGATCCCGACCGGGCTCGCGAGCTTCTGGCCCGCGAGCGGGAACGCATCGAGTCCGCCCTGACCAGTCTCCAGGGCCAGGGTCCGCTGGAGTCTGACGATCGGATCGAGCCCGGCGACGAGGATTCCGAGGATCTCTACCAGGACGAGATCGACCTGGGCCGGCGCGAGGAGCTCCAGAACGACCTGGCCACGCTCGAGCGGGCCGAGGCCCGGCTGGCTGAGGGCACGTACGGCTTGTCGGTGGAAAGTGGCGAGCCCATCCCCGACGGCCGGCTCGAGGCGCTGCCCACCGCTGAGCGAACCGCCGAGGAAGAAGAGCGGTTCCGGCGCAGCTGAACCGCGCGGCGCGTTAGCTGAGCGCCGGTGCCGTCTTGGCCGGCGCCAGCCGGCTCCGCAAGCGGTCCAGATCGGCGGGCTCGAAGCCGTTGGCCGACAGCCAGGCAGCCGAGCCCCCGAATCGCTGATCGATGATCTCGAACACCTGCTCCATGGTCCCCTGGGTCGGGGCGTGTTGCCGCGCCTCGTGCCCCTCGAGATCAGTGCGGTAGGTCGGCGAGCTGAGCAGGCGCTCCATGATCTGATCGATCCGGTCGGCGCTGGCCAGGTAGTCGCGGACGATCGCCTCCCGCTCCACGCCGGTGGCGTCGAGCGCCAGCGCGACCACCACGCCGGTCCGATCCTTCCCCGCCGCGCAGTGCACCAGCACCGCCCGGCTGGTCCTGGCGATGGCCCGCATCGAGCCCACGATCGAGTCGGGACGGCGCCGCAGGTAGCTCAGGTACGCCCGGACGACGGGCGGCTCGTCCGAAAATGCCTCGTGCGGCCGCTGCCACGGCTTGATCGCGTCGACCTCAAGATCGGTGTTGCCCCCAGAGTCTGGGTACAACGAGCGGTGCTCGACGCGCACCATGGGCTCCCGCGTCATCGGGCCGGGCCCCTCGAGTGAAGCCTCCACGTCCGTGCGCAGGTCGAGTACCACCTCGACGCCCTCCTCGTTCACCAGCACTTGAACGTCCCCCGGGGTCAGCGACTGCAGGTTGTCGGAGCGCAGAAGCACGCCCGGGACCACGGCCCGGGCATTCACGGCGCCCTCCAGGGGGATCCAATGGGGGCGATGATTGAGGCCGCTCATGCCCTCATCGTGGCAGCTTGGACCGGGCGGCCTGCGATAAACCTGTGACCATGGCCGCCGGGTGTGATGTCATCCCGGAGGTGGTAACGGGGCAGCGTGCGGCGAGTGGCCAGGCTGAGGTGGAGCCGCGGCTGGGCCTGTTCCGGGATGTCCTCGATGAGCTGCGCTGGACGTTCAGCGGCCGCCGGGGCTGGCTGATCGGGATCGCCGGCAACCTCGCGTTCGCCTACGCCTATCTGGCCATCACCCAGGGGGACCAGCACAATTTCGGAGACATCAAGTCGGCCAACGTCGGCTTGGCGGTGGTGATCTGGGCCCTGGCCGACGTGGTCAACACCAACCAGCTCGGGTCTGACAGCGACCGTGCGCGCGCCTCCCTGGAAGCCGGCGACAGCGTGGCCCGGATCCTGGCCATCAAGAACCTGGCCCTGGCGGTTCTGTTCGTACCGCTGGCGTTCCTCATCTCGATCGTCCACCGCATCATCGTGGACCACTGGAACCTCGTGCTCCACACGGCGGTCTCGGACGTGGGTGCCGTACTTCTGTGGATGGGCGTGGGCAGCGTGTTCTCGGTGCTCCTGCCCTACCGCCCCATCTCGATCCGCGCCCGCCTCAAAGCGCGCAAGACCTGGCTGCGCTACGCGATCTGTCAGGGAGCGCCCTACGTGGCGTTGGGCGTGGTCGCCCTGATGCACCTGCCATACCTCCTGATCTACACCCTGCGCGCCCTCGGCCCGGTCAGGTCCAACTATCTCGAATACGCGCTGGTGTACCTGGGGCTAGCGTTCCTCTACTGGGGCCTGGGGCTCTTGCTGGCCTCGCTGTATGGCCGCCACGCCCGGGCGCGCCTGCTCTCGGATCTGCACCGCGACGGCTGAGCCTCCGCTGCCCCGCGCCCGTCCCGCCCTACTCCCACTCGATGGTGCCCGGCGGCTTGCTCGTGATGTCGAGCACCACCCGACCCACCGCGCGGATCTGATTGATCATCCGGGACGCGATCTGCTCCAGCAGGTCGTAGGGCAGCCGGGCCCAGTCGGCCGTCATCGCGTCATCTGAGGTCACCGCCCGGATCACGATCACGTTGCCGTAGGTGCGGGCGTCGCCCTGGACGCCGACGGTGCGGATGTCGGGCAGCACGCAGAAGGACTGCCAGAGCTCCCGGTACAGCCCTGCCTGACGGATCTCGTCTTGAAGGATTGCGTCGGCTTCTCGCAGGATCTCCAGCCGCTCCCGGGTCGCCTCGCCCCCGACGATCCGGATGGCGAGCCCCGGGCCCGGGAACGGCTGGCGCCACACCAGCCTCTCCGGCAGCCCCAGCTCGGCCCCCACCGCCCGGACCTCGTCCTTGAACAGCGCGCGCAGCGGCTCGACCAGCTCGAATTCCAGGTCCTCGGGCAGCCCACCCACGTTGTGGTGGGACTTGATCGTGGCCGCACCGGTTCCGCCCCCGGACTCGATCACGTCGGAGTACAGCGTGCCCTGGACCAGGAACCGTACGTCGGACAGCTTCGCCGCCTCCTCCTCGAATACGCGGATGAACTCGGCCCCAATGCGCTTGCGCTTCTCCTCGGGGTCGGTCACGCCCTGCAGCCGGGTCAGGAAGCGCTCGGTGGCATCGACGGCCACCAGCGGCACGTGGAAATGATCGCGGAAGGCGGCGATCACCTGGTCGCCCTCGTCCTTGCGCATGAACCCGTGGTCTACGAACACGCAGGTCAGCCGGTCGCCGATCGCGCGGTGCACCAGCAGCGCGGCCACGCTGGAGTCCACTCCGCCGGACAGCCCGCAGATCGCCCGCCCGTCGCCCACCTGGGTCCGGATCCGCTCGATCTGCTCGTCGATCACCGAGCGCGCGCTCCAGCTGCGCTCGCAACCGCAGATGTCCTCCAGGAAGTTGGTCAGCACCTGCTGGCCGTGCGGGGTGTGGACGACCTCTGGGTGGAACTGGATGCCGTACACGCCGCGCTCCACGGACTCGAATGCGGCCACCGGCGAGGCCGTCGAGGCCGCCAGCTCCGTGAACCCCGGCGGGGCCGCGAACACGGTGTCGCGGTGGGACATCCAGCACGTCTGCTCGGCCGGGGTGCCGGCCAGCAGCCGGCCGGGCTGGCGCACGGTCAGCGACGAGCGCCCGAACTCCCCCACCTCGGCCCCCTCGACCCGCCCGCCGAGCTCCCGGGCCAGCAGCTGCATGCCGTAGCAAATGCCGAGCACCGGGACGTCGAGCTCCAGCAGCTCGCGCGGCAGCGGCGGCGCCCCGTCCTCGTACACCGAGGCCGGGCCGCCGGACAGGATCACGCCCTTGGGTCGCCGCCGTCGGACCTCCTCAACCCCCACGTGATGGGGCAGCAGCTCGGAGAACACCCCGCACTCCCGCACCCGCCGGGCGATCAGCTGCGAGTACTGGCCTCCGAAGTCAAGAACGACAACTTCTTCGACCTGCGGCCGTTCGCCTGCTCGGCCCTCCGGCGCGCTCGACCTCGGCCGAATCGCGGCTGCCGGGTCGACGGCGCTAGTCGGCGACGCCAACGGTGGCCGCTCTACCGCTCGCCCCCATGCCCACGCCCTGCTCGCGCTGGAGGTGCTTGCCCTCGGTCTGCAACGCGGGGGCGACGGCGAGCTCGGCCCGGTTGAACTCGGCGATGTCCCGGTAGCCGCACGTCGCCATCGAGGTCTTGAGCGCTCCCACCAGGTTGAACGTGCCGTCGTTCTCCCGCGCCGGTCCCTTGATGATCTCCTCCAGCGTGCCGTTCTGCACCGTGGCCACCCGAGCGCCGCGAGGCAGCGAGGGATGGAAGGTCGCCATGCCCCAGTTGTAGCCGCGGCCCGGAGCCTCGTAGGCCCGAGCCAGCGCGGAGCCCAGCATCACCGCGTCGGCGCCGCAGGCGATCGACTTGGCGATGTCACCGCCGTTGCGCATTCCCCCGTCGGCGATGACCTTGATGTACTCGCCCGTCTCCAGCATGTGCTGCGAGCGGGCCGCGGCGACGTCAGCGATGGCCGTGGCCTGGGGAACGCCGATGCCCAGCACACCGCGGGTGGTGCAGATCGCGCCCGGGCCAACGCCCACCAGCACCCCGGCGGCGCCGGTGCGCATCAGGTGAAGCCCCGTGTGGTAGGAGGCGCAGCCGCCCACCACCACCGGGATCGGCTCGAGCTCACGAATGAACTCCTTGAGGTTCAGCGGCGGGCGCGTCTCGTCCCGCGAGACGTGCTCGGCCGAAACGACGGTGCCTTGGATGACCAGCACGTCGAGCCCGGCGTCCAGGGCCACCTCGTAGTACTTGCGGACCTTCTGCGGGGTGAGCGAGGCGGCGGCCACCACGCCCTGGTCCTTGATCTCCCGGATCCGCTGGGCGATCAGCTCGGGCTTCACCGGCTCGCGGTAGATGTCCTGCATCTCGCGGGTGGCGATGTCCCGGGAGAAGCTGGCGATCCGCTCCAGCTGGGCGTCCGCATCCTCGTAGCGGCAGTAGATGCCCTCCAGATTGAGCACCGCCAGGCCCCCGAGCTTGCCGATCACACCCGCGGTCTCAGGCGACACCACCCCGTCCAGCGCCGCGGCCAGCAGCGGCAGCTCGAACCGGTAGGGCCCGAGCGTCCAGGAGACGTCCACGTCGTCGGGATCCCGGGTCCGGCGCGAGGGCACGATGGCGATTTCGTCGAACCCGTATGCCCGGCGCGCCTTCTTGCCGCGGCCAATCTCTACTTCCATCTCTTCATCCTAGAAGGTGGCAAGGATGTTTCCGGCCCCGAGACCGGAAACAGCGAGATCTCAGCCTGCGTGGGCCCCGACCTCCAGGCTCTCGGCCGTGACATCGCCCAGCAGGCGCTCGACCTTGGCCGGGTCGAGCGCCCCGGCGCCGAAGTGCTGGGTGGACTCGGCCCCACAGGCCACGCCGAATCGCAGGCACTCCAGCACCGGCCGCTCGGCGTAGCGGGCGGCTATGTAGCCGGCCAGGAAGGCATCGCCGGACCCGATGCGCGAGCGCGTCTCCTGCTCATCCACCGTGGTCCGGTAGATGGTTTGGCTCCCGTCCTCGAGCACGCAGGCAAAACAGCCTTCGCGAACGGTCATGATCGCCTCCCGAGCCCCCAGCCCGGTGATCTCGGACACCGCCTGGACGCGATCGTCGACGTCGTTGAACTCCTGTCCCACCAGCTCCTCGGCCTCGAGCTCGTTGGGCGAAACGAGGTCGGGCTCGGCCCGCATGGCCAGCCGCAGGGCCTCTCCGTCGGTATCCACCACCGTCATCACCCCGAGCTTCTTGACCCCGCGAATCAGCTCGGCGTAGATGTCCGGCTCCAGCCCGCGGGGAATGCTGCCCGCGAACACGCAGATGCTGGCCCCCTTGGCCAGGTACAGGAGCTTCTCGCGGAACAGGTCCAGCTCACGCACCGACACAGCGGGGCCCCGCTCGTTGATCTCGGTGTGCGACCCGGTGGTGGGATCCAGCACCGCGGTGTTGGTCCGGGATTCGTCGCGGATCCTCACGAACGCGTTGAGGATCGCCTCCTCGTTCAGCGCCTCGACGATCCGGGTCCCGGTGGCCCCTCCCGCCAGCCCGGTCGCGATCACCGGCTGGCCCAGACGCTTCACGGCCCGGGCCACGTTGACGCCCTTGCCGCCCGGCAGCGTCACCTGATCGAGGCTCCGGTGGCGCCGGCCGGGTGTGAAGTTCGGGACCTCGAGGGTCTTGTCGAGGGCCGGATTTAGCGTGACTGTGATGATCATGCGGCGGTCCGCTTCTCCGTCGCGCGTCCCGCTCGTGTCCGCTGCAGTTGCCAGGCGATGACTACGGTCAGCGCGGCGAGCAACAGCGCGATACCGATAAGCGTAAACGTTCTCCAGTCGGTGGGGGGAGGCGGAGCCGGAACCGCCGCGGCCAGGGCCAACGGGACCCGGGCCACCGGTCGCCCGTCGACCAGCACGACCACTGAGCCCACCACCTGGTGGCTGGCCTTGGGGCCGACCACGAGCCGCGGCGCCCGCACCACGGTGCGGATGTGCTGCGAGCGGGCGAACACGTGCCGGAAGCTTCCGGTGGCCACCAGCTGCGCCTGGAGCTTGGGTCGGCCGCGGACCGCGACCGTGGCCAGCGGCTGGCCCGCGGACACCGGGGTGAGCACGTGGAAGTTGCGGAGTCCGTAGTCGAGCAGCGCCAGCGTGTTGGTGTCTCGCGAGGACTCGCTGGAGGTGCCCAGCACCACGCTGATCAGCGTCAGCCCGTTCCGGGTCCCGGAACCCACCAGGACGTAGCCGGCATCCAGCGTGTGGCCGGTCTTCACGCCGTTGACCCACGGGATCCGGCCGACCAGGTCGTTGCGGTTGATCACCTGACGGCCCGTGGCCCCGGAATGCAGCACGGCGCTGCTCAGCCCCACTACGTGCCGGAAGAAGGGATGGTGATGGAGCACATAGCGAGCCAGGCTCACCAGGTCCCAGGCGCTCGAGTAGTTGCCCGGTGTGTCGAGCCCGATCGGAGTCGTGTAGTGGGTGTGGGCCAGGCCCAGGGTCACGGCGCGGGCGTTCATCATCGAGATGAACCGATCCACCGACCCGTGCCCGATGTTGTAGGCCAGATCCTCGGCCGCGTCATCGGCGCTCGGCAGCAGCAGCGCGATCAGCAGGTCGTGCACGGTCATCCGCTCGCCCGGGCTCAGCCCGATTTGAGAGGCGGTGTCCGGCAGCGAGAAGTCCGGCTCGGCGAACACCTGCGCGGGCTTGGTCTGCTCGAGCGTGAGCAGGGCGGTCATCAGCTTGGTGGTGCTGGCGATCGACACCTGCGCGTCGGCGTTCCGGCCGTACAGCCGCTGCCCGGTCGCGGCGTCGATCAGCGCGGCGGCCCGGACGCTGAGCGCCGGGGCGGCGGCTCGAGCCGAGGCACCACCGAGGAGCGAGAGCGCAGCGCACGCGCACGCCCACGCCAGGACCCCTGCCCGCCGCTTCACTGACGCAGCCTCAGCCGCTGCCCGGTATGCAGGACGTTGGGGTCGACGTTGGGGTTCAACGCCTCCAGCTGTCCTACCGGAACGCCAGTCTTGGACGCGATCATCGACAGGGAATCGCCTGCCTTCACTACGTAGAACGTGGGCGACGCAGCGGTGGTCGATGACGTGGAGGTCGCGACTACCGGCGTGGCCGGTGGACGTGGGCTGGAACGGAGCTCGCCGCGGACTACGAGGCCGATGGCCACCAAGATACCCAGGAGCACGATTGGGGCGAGCCACCGCCCACGACTCCGAGCCACCATCGCGCGGGCGATCATATCGCGGCGTCCAGCGGTCCCGCCCCGCTGCGGACGATCGTTCAGTTCGCGACCGCGCCGTCCTGGGTCAGCGACCACGCGGCCTCGCGCAGGCGGGCCGCCACCCGGCGAGCCGCGTCAGCAGGCTCGCCACCCTCGGACCGGTGGGCATCGACGATTCCCCGTGAAGCCGAGATCAGCGCTCCGGCCGGCCCCGGCGCAAACGCGGCTCTCAGGCGCTCGACCGACCCCCCCTGGGCGCCCACCCCGGGAATCAGGAAGATGGTCTGCGGCATCAGCTCGCGCAGCGCAGTCAGGCGCTCCGGGGCGGTGGCCCCGACCACGGCCCCCACATCCGCCAGTCCGTGACTGCCGATCCCGCTCGATCCCAGGCCAGCCACCAGCTCGGCCAGGCGGTCGGACACCGAACCACCCCGGGCCAACTCCAGCTCCTGCACATCTTCGGCGCCGGGATTCGTGGTTCTGACCAGTACGAACACGCCGGCTCCGCGGGATCGCGCGGCGGCCACCAAGGGCTCCAGCGAGTCGAGCCCCAGCAGCGGGTTGGCCGTCATCGCGTCGGCTCCAATCCCGTCCACCTTCCCGTACTCGGTGGCCGTCTGGCCAAAGAACGCCTGCGCGTACGCGCTGGCCGAGACGTCGATATCGCCACGCTTGCCGTCGGCGATTACCAGCAGCCCTCGGTCTCGCGCGGCCGC
>DATKRM010000207.1:0-4033 GCA_035532195.1 Solirubrobacteraceae bacterium | reverse complement strand
GCATACTTGACCTCGACACCCTTGGCCTCGAGCGCTCGCTCGAGCTCGCGCACGGCGTGCTGGGCCTGGGCCACGGCCATCCCGTAGCCCGGCGCGATCACCACCTGGCGGGCGTACGACAGCTGGATGGCCACGTCGGCTGCGCTGGTCGAGCGCACGGTGCCGCCCTTGGCCCCCGGCGCGCCGACCGGGGCGGCGACCTCGCCGCCGAAGCCGCCGGCCACGATCGCCGGTACCGACCGGTTCATGGCCTTGGCCATCAGGTTGGTGAGGATGGTTCCGGACGCGCCCACGATCATCCCGGCCACGATCATCACCGGGTTGGATAACGCCACGCCGGTGGCCGCCGCGGACAGCCCGGTGAACGCGTTCAAGAGCGAGATCACCACCGGCATGTCGGCGCCGCCGATCGGCAGCACCACCATGTTGCCCAGCACCGCCGCGGCGCCGAGGATGCCGAGGATGAACAGAGCCTGGGAATGAGTCCCGGCCGCCAACACGAACGCGCTGGCCACTGCGATGAGCAGCATCGCCAGGTTGATGAATGACTGACCTGGCAGCTTGATCGGGCGCCCCGGGAGGATCCCCTGGAGCTTGCCAAAGGCGATGTTGGAGCCCCAGAACGACACCGAGCCGACGATCGCCCCGAACAGCTCGAAGATCTCCACGCGCAGAGCCCACCCGCCCCCGAAGTGGTGGCGGTACTCGACCAAGGCGATCAGCGCCACCGCGCCGCCGCCCACGCCGTTGAAGATGGCCACCATCTGCGGCATCGCGGTCATCTGCACCCGGCGGGCGGCCGGGATACCGATCGCCGTGCCGATGGCCGCCCCCACGATGATCAGCCACACCGTGCCCGAACCGTGGAATTCGCCCTTGCGCAGCAGCGTCGCGATCACCGCGATGGCCATGCCGGCCGCCGCCAGCTGATTGCCCCGCACGGCCGTGCGGGGGCCGGTCAGGCCGGACAGGCCGTAGATCATCAGGCCGAAGGCGACGATGTAAGCCGCGTCGATGAAATTCTGGCTCTGCAGGAAGATCGTGGCCACGCTCACGACGACCCCTGGTCCTCGCCCTCAGCCGTCTCCTCGGCCTTGGGCGGCTCCTTGGACTTGAACATGTCCAGCATCCGGTCGGTGACCAGGAAGCCGCCGATCACGTTGATCGTCCCGAACGTCACCGCGATGACCAGCAGCAGCTTCTCGAACCAGCCGCTGGCCTCGGGCATCAGGAGCAGACCGCCCAGGACCACGATGCCGTGGATGGCGTTGGTTCCCGACATCAGCGGCGTGTGCAGCGTGTTGGGCACCTTCGAGATCACCGCGTAGCCGACGAATCCCGCCAGCACGAGGATCGCGATATCGATCACCAGGCTGTCCATATGCGTCCTCCTCTACGTCACGCGGTAGCGGCGCCCGCAGCCTGCTTGGCGCCCTCGTGGACGATTTCTCCATCCCGGGTGATGCACGCGCCTGCGATCACCTCGTCTTCGAAGTCGAGCTCGAGCTGGCCGTCCTTGACCATCAGATCGAGGAGCGCCTGGATGTTGCGCGCGTACAGCTGCGACGCGTGCTCGGCCATGGTGCTGGGCACGTTGAGCGGGGCGAGAATCTTCACGTCGTGGCGGATCACGCTCTGGCCGGGCTCGGACAGCTCACAGTTGCCGCCCTGCTCGCCGGCCAGGTCGACGACCACCGATCCGGGCTTCATCAGCATGACGGCTTGCTCGGTGACCAGGATGGGCGCGCGGCGCCCCGGGACCAGTGCGGTGGTGATCACCACGTCGGCTTTGCCGATGGCCTCGGCCATCTGCTGCTGCTGGGACTCCTGCTGCTCGGCCGTGAGCTCCTTGGCGTATCCGCCCGCGCCCTCCAGGTCTTCGCCCAGGTCGAACTCCAGGAAGTGCGCGCCCAGCGACTCGACCTGCTCCTTGACCGCCGCCCTGACGTCGTAGCCCTGCACCACCGCCCCCAGCCGCCGCGCCGTGGCGATGGCCTGCAGGCCGGCCACCCCAGCGCCCAGGACCAGCACGGTGGCCGGGCGGATCGTGCCCGCCGCCGTCATCAGCATCGGGTAATAACGGCCGAGCTCCTGGGCGCCGATCAGCGCTGAGCGGTAGCCTGCGATGTTGGCCTGGCTGGACAGTGCGTCCATCGACTGCGCCCGGCTTATTCGCGGGATCGCCTCCATGGCGAAGCTCGTCGCGCCGCTCTGGGCGATGGCGCGGATCCCGTCGGCGTTGGTCAGCGGCGCCAGGAACCCGATCAGCACGCCGCTCGGGCCGAGGAGAGCGATCTCCTCAGGGCTGGGAGCCTGCACCTTGACCACCAGGTCAGAGGCGAAGATCTCCGATGGACCCTCCACCAGGCGGGCTCCGGCCTCCTCGTACTGGTCGTCGGGAATCATGGCGCCGGCGCCGGCGCCCCGCTCGACCAAGACCTGATTCGGGGGTCCCTCACCGTCGCCGGTGGCGGTGGAAAGCTTGCGGACCACCTCGGGAACGAGCGCCACTCGGCGCTCGCCCTCGACGGTCTCCTTGGGCACTCCGATCTGCATCGGGCGCGAGAGGGTACCGAGTTGACCCCGGCGCGCGCGGTCAGCAAGCCGAGCCGGGGCTCATCGCGCCAGCCCAACCAGCACGATGCACACAACCACCTCGGTGAGCAGAATCGTCGCGCCCAGCGTGTCTCCCGTGCGCCCGCCGAGAACGCGGTCGGCCAGCAGGCTCGTCGCGATCGTGGTTAGCAGAGCGACCCCCAGAGCGGCCACGACTCGCCCGGGCTGAAGGGCCAGTGTGGCCAGCGCCAGCGCGCTGGCGGCCAGGAGCGCCGGCCAGCTGGGCGCGAACGCCGCTCCTAGCCCCTCCTCCCGCGCCGGCGGGAGCTCGAAGGCGTGCACCACGGCGCTCCAGCGGCTGAGGGCCCCGGCAATGACCAGTGTCTTCAGCACCTGATCCCGCGGCAGGGCGGCCAGCGCGGCGGTCAGCAGCAGCGCCCACAGCACCAGGGCCAGAACCCCGAATGCTCCGATACTGGAGTCGCGCATGACCTCGAGCCGCCGCCCGCGCCCGCCGCGCACCCCCAGCCCGTCGGCCACGTCGGCCAGCCCGTCCTGGTGCAGACCGCCGGTGAGGATGACCAGCGTGATCACGGCCAGCACCGCAGACAGCGTCGGTCCCAGCGATCGCTCGAAGGCCAGCCAGATGCCACCCGTGGCCAGTCCCACCAGGGCTCCGACCAGGGGAAACCAGGCGGCGGCGTGGCCGATCCCGTCAGGCTCGGTCCGCGCCCGCACCGGAAGCACCGTGAGCAGGCCGACCGCCACCTGCGCGCCGCTCAGTGCCCGGCGCAGCCTGGACATGCCGCGCTCAGCCCCGGCGCTCGACGCCGGCTTCCTCGAACGTGGCCATCTCCGCGTGCAACGCGCCCGCGGCGGCCAGGATCGGCAGCGCCAGGAGCGCGCCCGATGCCTCGCCGAGCCGCAGCCTGAGGTCGAGCAGGGGCTCCAGTCCCAGCTCGCCGAGCACCAGGTCATGCCCCGGCTCGGCCGAGCGATGGCTGGCGATCAGCGCCTCACCGACCGCTGGTTTGAGCCGGGCCGCGGCCAGCGCCGCCACGCTGACGGCATATCCATCGAGGACCACGGGCAGCCCTCGGCTCGCGGCCTCCGTCGCCGCACCGGCCAGCGCGGCCAGCTCCAGCCCGCCCACCGCCTGAAGCGCTGCCCGTGGATCCAGCGGCGAGCCGTGGCGCTCCACCGCCGCGGCCACGATCCCCCGCTTGCGCTCCACACCGGCCGCATCAAGCCCGGCGCCCCGTCCCACCGTGGCCGCGGGGGGCGCGCCGGTGAGCGCGCAGGCCAGCGCCGCGGCTGTGGTCGTGTTTCCCATCCCGATTTCCCCCAGCGCTAGGCAATGCACGCCCCGGGCGCTCAGCTCCGCGGCCAGCTCCGCCCCGGCGGCCGTGGCCGCGTCGAGCTCATCACCGGTCAGCGCGGGCCCCTCCAGCAGGTCGCCCGTTCCCCTCCTGACCTT
>DATKRM010000206.1:0-9732 GCA_035532195.1 Solirubrobacteraceae bacterium | reverse complement strand
CCCTCCTTGTCGGCGTCGAGGATCGCGACCAGGGACACCTCGGGCAGGTCGAGGCCCTCGCGCAGCAGGTTGACCCCGACGAGCACGTCGTACTCGCCTAGCCGCAGCTCGCGGATGATCTGGATCCGCTCCAGCGTGTCGATCTCCGAGTGCAGGTAGCGGACCCGGAAACCCATCTCCAGCAGGTAGTCGGTCAAGTCCTCGGCCATCTTCTTGGTCAGCGTGGTCACCAGCGTGCGCTCGTCCCGCTCGGCCCGGGCCCGGATCTCGTTCATCAGGTCGTCGATCTGGTTGCGGGTCTCGCGGACCTCCACCTCGGGGTCGACGATCCCGGTCGGGCGGACGATCTGCTCCACGATGCGGGTCGACTGCGTGCGCTCGTAGTCGCCCGGCGTGGCCGACACGAACACCATCTGCGGGGTGATGGACAGGAACTCCTGGAACGTCTGGGGGCGGTTGTCCAGCGCGCTGGGCAGCCGGAACCCATAGTCCACCAGCGTCTGTTTGCGTGAGCGGTCGCCCTCGTACATCCCGCCGATCTGCGGGACCGTCTGATGCGACTCGTCGATCAGGCACAGAAAGTCATCGGGGAAGTAGTCGATCAGGCAGTACGGCCGCTCGCCGGGCCGGCGGCCATCCAGGATCCGTGAGTAGTTCTCGATCCCTGAGCAAAAGCCGAGCTCGCGCAGCATCTCCATGTCGTACTGCGTCCGCTGGCGCAGCCGGTGCGACTCCAGCAGCTTGCCCTGCGCGTCCAGCTCCGCGCAGCGCTGGTTTAGCTCGTGGCCGATCTCGGCCACCGCGTCGTCGATCATCCCCTCGCGCACGTTGTAGTGCGAGGCCGGCCAGATGCCCACGTGCTCGATGTCGTCCCCCAGCACCTCGCCGGTCACCGGATCGAACTCCTGCAGCAGCTCGATCTCGTCCCCGAAGAGGACCACCCGGTAGGCCGTCTCGGCGTAGGCCGGGAACACTTCGAGCGTCTCGCCCCGGACGCGGAACGTGCCCCGCGACAGCGCCGTGTCGTTGCGGGTGTACTGGATCGACACCAGCTTGCGCAGCAGCTTGTCCCGGTCGATGAAGGCACCCTTGGTCAGGGTCTGCAGGTTCTCGTCATAGGTCTCGGGCGAGCCCAGGCCGTAGATGCAGGACACGCTGGCCACGATCAGCACGTCCCGGCGGGCGAACAGCGCGGCCGTGGCCGAGTGCCGGAGCCGGTCGATCTCCTGGTTGATCGCTGAGTCCTTCTCGATGTACAGGTCCTTCGAGGGGACGTAGGCCTCCGGCTGGTAGTAGTCGTAGTAGGAGACGAAGTATTCGACCGCGTTGTGCGGGAAGTAGGTGCGGAACTCGTTGCACAGCTGGGCCGCCAGCGTCTTGTTGTGCGCTATCACCAGCGCCGGCTTCTGCACCGCCTCCACCACCCCGGCCATGGTCATCGTCTTGCCCGTGCCCGTGGCCCCGAGCAGGGTCAGGAACCGCTCACCGCCCTCGACGCTTTCGGCCAGCCGGGCGATCGCCTCGGGCTGGTCGGCCGTGGGGGTGAAGGCGGAATCAAGCTGGAACTTGGGCATCGGATTTGAGCGTAGCGGTGAGGCCGGGCGCGGTTGTCGGCGACACGAGGGGCGACGACACTGACTCGAGCGGCTACGTCGACGGGTACTTCATAAACGGCTACGCCGGCGGTGCCGGCGGCGGCTCAAGCAATGGTCCACCGGGCACCAACGTCCTCGTTAACACGTCCGGGTCGCAACCCTACGTCCAAGTGATCCCAATCGGGTAACGGCGCTCCAGCGGCGCGCCGGCCGGGGGACGAGCTGGCGCGCCCGGGCACGCAGCAGCTCCACGACCGGTGCGGTGGGCCGGAACGGATCGGCCACCGCGCTGCCGTCGGCCAGCGACACGGCAGCCCACGGCTCGCCGTCCACCTCGGCCAGCAGCGCCGGCAGCGGGGGCGGCTCGGCCGAGTCGGTAACCGCCAGGCGGTTCAGCGACTCGACGTCGTCGGGGTATGCGAACCGCAGCGTGACTTGTCTAGGCGCGGCCACGGCGGTAGGTCCTGAGGCTTGGGGGCTCGGCGGCCTGGCAGCGGGAATCCGGTATCGGCTCTCCAGGCACCAGGCTCAGCGGCAGTTCGCCGGCCCACACGGGCAGCGAGTAGTCAGAACGGTTGTCGACCGGCGGCCCGGTTCGCGCCTTGGCCGAGGCCTGGCCCAGGTCGAGGCCCACCACCTCGGTGACCTTCAACTCCGGCTCGCTGGGTCGCCGCGCCTGGTCCGAGCGCCCGCTCATCACGTGCTCGACCAGCGCCCGGAGGGCGATCTGCTTCTCCTTGAGATCGCAGACCACCCGCCCCCGCCCCACGACCACCACCGAGCGGTAGTTCAGAGAGTGGTGAAATGCCGAGCGGGCGAGCACCAGCCCGTCGAGCAGCGTGACCGTCACGCAGATCGGGGGCCCCTGGGCCACAGCCGACAGGAGGCGGCTCTTGGGCGAACCGTGCAGGTAGAGGCTGTCGTCCACCCGCGCGTAGAGCATTGGCATCACGTATGGCTGGCCCTCGAGCACCAGGCCCACGTGCCCCACCAGACCCTCGTCGAGGATCGAGTGGATCGTCTCGCGGTCGTACACCGCACGTTCGGGATGGCGGCGCACCCGCGTGAGCGGAGCTGCCGCTCCCGGTTCAACATCGTCCTCCGAGATTTTGTTATAGTACAAACTCATGCTTGATCTAGAACAATATCATATCGGCGGTTCCACGGCTCGTGAGATCGCGTCCAGCGTGGAGGCGTCGATTCGCGAGAATCTGCTCCAGACCGGTGATCGGATCCCCACCGTGCGTGAGCTGGCCAGCCGCCTGGGCACCAGCCCCGCCACCGTCAACGCGGCCTACCGGATCCTCCGCCAGCGAGGACTGGTGATCGCGAACGGACGGCGGGGAACCCGAGTCGCCCCTCGGCCGGCCCTGTGGGTGCCGACGGCGACGCGCCCGGCCCCGCGCGACGCGGATGGCGGTCGGCGCGACCTGGCCGTGGGTCTGCCCGATCCAGCGCTGTTGCTGCCGGTCGGCCCCGCCCTGGCTCGCATCGACGCCGAACGCAAGCTCGGACTCGATACTCCCGATCCCGAGTTGCTGGAGCTGGCCCGCGCCGCGTTCGCGGCCGACGGCCTGCCCGGCGATGCGGTGGCCGTGACCTCAGGCGCATTCGACGCGATCGAGCGCGTGCTCCAGGCCCACGTCCGGCCCGGCGACCGCGTGATCGTGGAGGACCCCACGTACCCGCCGATCCGTGATCTGCTGCGTGCTCTCGGCCTGGTCGAGGTGCCGGTCCCGGTCGATGAGCACGGCTTCCAGCCCGAGCCGTTTGCCGCCACGCTGGCCCGCGGCGTCGAGGCGATCACGCTCGTACCCCGGGCTCAGAATCCGCTGGGGGCCGCGCTCGATCCCGACCGGGCGCGGACGCTCCAGGAGATCCTCCAGGCTCACCCGGGCCCGCTGCTGGTTGAGGACGATCACGCCAGCCGGGTCGCCGGAGCGCCGTTCGCCACCCTGGTCACACCCGACCGGCCTCGCTGGGCGGTGATCCGCTCGACTTCCAAGGTCCTGCATCCCGACCTTCGGCTGGCCGTGCTGACCGGCGACGTGACGACAGTCTCCCGTGTCGAGGGCCGCCAGGCCGTGGGGCCCCGCTGGGTCAGCCACGTGCTCCAGGCGCTCGTGGTCGAGCTCCTCCGAGATCCTGGTTTTGAGGCCAGCGTGGCCCGGGCGGAGGAGGTTTACGCCTCGCGCCGGGCCGACCTGATGTCAGCCCTGGCCGAGCAGGGGATCGAAGCCCACGGCCGATCCGGGCTCAACGTGTGGGTTCCGGTGCGCGAGGAGGCGCCGGTGGCGCGTGCCTTGTACGAGGCCGGCTGGATCGTCATGTCAGGCGAGCGCTTTCGTATCGCCACGCCGCCCGGGGTGCGGATCACCGTGGCCACGCTGCGCGAGGGCGAGGCCTCGGAGATCGCGCGCGTGATTGCGGAGGTGGAGCAGACAGCGCGGCGCCCGGCGTATTGAGGCTAGGATGTCGCCCCGGGCGCACCCCAGCCCTCGTCGCGATCGCCGCGTTCGCCCTGTCCCCCGCCGCCGCCGACGCGGCCGGGGCCAAGTTCCGCTACGTCTCGCCCCGGGGCAAGGACAAGACCAAGTGCACCCAGAGGGCGCCGTGCCGAACCATCGCCCGGGCGGTAGCCAGAGCCCATCGCGGCGACACGATCCAGGTGGGCAAGGGGACCTACCGGGAGGACGTCGTGATTCCAAATCCGTGTCCGTCGTCGCGCCCTACCGGGCAACGGTGAACGCCTCGGGGCTGGTGAACGGCTTCGACATCAAAGGCCCGGGCTCGGCCGGCGCGGTGATCCAGGGCTCCAACGTCAGGGGGCTCTGTTCGAGGGCATCCTGGTGGAGAACACCTCGCGGGTGGTGCTCTCAGGCAACCTGGTGACCGGCAACGACCGCGGCGCCCACAGCCCCAATCCCACCGGTGAGTGCACGCCCCAAGGCCAGGTGCCCGGAGACTGCGGCGAGGGGGTTCACCTGATGGGGGTGACTCGCTCGCTGGTGGCCGACAACACGGTGAGTGGCAACGAGGGCGGCGTCCTGCTCACCGACGAGACCGGCCCCACGGCCCACAACACGATCACCTGCAACAAGCTGCTGCGCAACCTCGAGGACTGCGAGATCACCGTGGCCGGCCACAGCGACAAGGCGTTCGTTGGCGGAAAGCTCGCACCCAAGGCAGCCGGCATCTACGCCAACACGATCACCCACAACGTGGCCAACGGCCACGGGACCAAGGGCGGCGGGGCCGGGATCCTGCTGGCCGACGGGGGGCCCGGCGCCGCCGTGTACGACAACGGTGTCCGGGACAACGTGGCCAACGGCAACGGCGAGGCGGGAATCCTCCTGCACACCCACACGCCGAACGTGTACCTGAACGGCAACAAGATCCTGAACAACCGCCTGTCGAACGACGGTGCCCTGGGCGACGCTGAGTTCGGCGAGGCCGGCACGGTGGGAATCCTGATCGGCAACGCCAGCGTCACCCCGCGGGGCATCGTCGTCCGGGGCAACACGATCAGCCACGTGCACTTCGGGATCTACAGCAAGAACCTGCCGCCGCTCCGGGCCCGCGCCAACACGTTCCACGGCGTGGCCGTCCGGATCAAGCAGACCTAACCGCTACCTTGGCCCCCGCCGGACGTTTAACCCAGCAGATATGAAACTGCGACTTTTCTGGGTGGCCCTGCTGGCGCTGGTGGCCGCGGCAACGCTGACTGACCCGGCCGCGGCCACGTTCAAGGGCCACAACGGCCGCATCGCCTGGGCGGTGTGGAATGCCGGCGGCGGAGGCGGTGGCGGCTTCGCCTCGCTCACCACATACAGCAGCGGCGGCGGTGCCCACCGGCAGCTGGGCCACTGCGCGGAAGACAACGGTGGGAACGTCTGTCAGAACTGGTACGACGTGACCTACTCCCCCGACGGTGCGAACCTGCTGTGGGACCAACCGGACAGCTCGGGCCAGCGGGTGATCATGCTGGCCGGCGCCGGAGCCGGCTCCCCCATGGTGGTCAATCACGACACGGCCGACGACTCCCAGGCCAGCTTCTCGCCGAACGGACACCGGATCGTCTACGTCCGCCAGACCGTGGGCACGGGCGGCGCGTCCGGGACGATCGTCACTAGCGATCTGGCGGGAGGCAGCGTCAACGTGGTCAGCGGCACGATCCGCGGTTCGGCCCCCCTGTTCACGCCGGACGGCAAACACATCCTGTTCTTGCGCGCGCGTGGCGGGATCTGGTCGATGGGACTGCGTGGCCAGAGTCCGCGGCGACTGGTCGCGCGCGCCGCGGCCTTTGACATCGCGCCCAGCGGGCGGTCAATCGCGTACCTGAACAGTCGTGGGAATCTCTACATAGCCCGGTCAGACGGAACCCACGCTCGCCGGCTGGCCCAGGAGCCGGTCTCCGACTTGCCGAGTCCTGCCGTCCGCTTCTCCCCCAACGGCAAGCAGATCGTGTTCTCGGAATTCGGGCGCAAACACGACTCCGGCGCGACGATCTACCTCATCAGGGCGTCCGGCAGCAGGCCACGCGTCCTCTCAGACAGCCTCGACCCGCCCACGGTGACCACCGGGCTGTCGTGGCAGGCCCGCTGAGGTGCAGCCCGGCTAGTAGCCCAGCTGCTGGGCGTACTGCTGGCGGTAGTCATGCTGGGCCTGGGTCACCTTGAGCACGTAGGCCCGGGTCTCCGGGAACGGGATCTGATCGACGGTCATGTCCCGGCCGTACCGGGCCACCCACCGGTTCACGTTCGCCTCGCCGCCGTTATAGGCGGCCAAAGCCAGCGTCTCGTTGCCGCCGTACTGGTCGAGTAGGAAGCGCAGGTAGTAGCTGCCGTAGGCGATGTTGACCTCCGGCGTGCCCAGATCGGAAACGCTGAACGTGGTGGCGCCTGAGCGGTGAGCCAGAAACTCCGCCGTCTGGGGCAGGATCTGCATCAGCCCTTCCGCGCCGGCCGGCGAGGTGCGGGCGTCGAACTTCGTCTCGGCGTAGATGACCGCCGCAATCAGCGCCGGGTCAAGGTGCTTCGCAGCTGCCTGCTGACGGATCACCGGGGCGTAGGCCAGCGGCAGCGTGGCCCGCTGGTAGGCCTGCTTGAACAGCGGCATGGCCACGATCACCAGCACCACGACCAGGGCAGCGCCCACGAGCATGGTGATCCGTCGCCGCCGAAGGGCCGCCCGCCGGCGGCGATTGCCCACGGGTCGATCCCCGTAGATCGTGATGGCGGGAGGTGGCATTCGATTTCTCAGCGCTCAAGCATCTCAAGAACGTCCGACAGCTTCATCTCCAGCTGCCCGACCGTTCCATCATTAACCACCGTGTACGTCGCACGTTGCGCCTTTTCCTGCTGTGTGAGCTGACGCGCAGAGCGCTCGGCCAGGGCTTGATGACTCCGCGCCGCCGCCCGCTCGGCCCGCAGTGCCTCATCGGCGATCACGGCGACCGTGGCGTCGAACGCGCTCTCCATGCCCGACTCGAACAGCAGCGGGACCTCCACCACGGCGGCCCGGGGCGGCGACGGGCGGTCCTCCAGTTCCTGGCGCCACGTGGCCATCCGCTCCCCCACCCGCGGCCACAGCAGCCCCTCGAGCCACCCCCGGTCCTCAGGCGTGGCGAACGCGCGTCGCGCAATCTCGCCGCGGTCAACTGACCCAAACCGCTCCAGCACCGCGTCCCGCACCTCCGGAGTCTCGTACAGCTCGTGCACAACTAAGTCGGTTGACAGCACTGCCGCCCCGAGCCGCTCCAGCGCCTCGAGCGCCGTCGACTTCCCCGCCCCGATCCCGCCCGTCAACCCGACGAACGGAACCCGGCCTTCAGCCCGGCTGCTCACCCTCCGCAGGGGCTGCGGGTGCGGCCGGTTCTTCCTGGGAGGGAGGAACGCCCTCAGGCTGCGAGGGCGTTGCCTCCTCGGGAGACTCCGCGGGAGAGGCCTCCCCGGAGCCGGCCACTCGCGTTGCTGGCACTTCCCCCGGCTCACTGGTCTGCGGCGTCATGGCCGGCTCGGGGGGGGCCTCTGACGCAAAGACCTCTTCCGACAACCCCAATTCAGGCACGTTGTCGAGATCCCCGGCCTCACTCTCGGTGGGAGGCTGAATCGGCCGGACGGGTAGCTCCTGCCCCTCCACCCTCTTGATCGACAGTGACAGCCGCCGCCGCTCGGAGTCGATCTCCAGGATCTTGACCCGTACGTTGTCGCCCGGCTGGATGATCTCGCGCGGGTTCTCCACGTGGTGCTGGGCCAGCTCGGAGATGTGAACCAGGCCCTCCACCCCGTCGAGGATCTCCACGAACGCCCCGAAGGTGACGACCTTGGTCACGGTGCCCTCCAGCTCGTCGCCGATGTTGTAGGTGTCAACCACGCGCTGCCACGGGTCTTCCTGGGTCTGCTTGAGCCCCAGCGAGATTCGCTGGCGGTCGCGATCGATGTCCAGAACCTTGACCGTGACCGTGTCGCCGATGGACAGGATCTCGGAGGGGTGGTTGACGTGCGACCAGGACAGCTCGGAGATATGAATCAGACCGTCGATGCCCTCCAGGTCCACGAACGCCCCGAAGTCCACGATGTTGGAGATCGTGCCCTCCACCACTTGGCCGGGCTGCAGGCGGTCGAGGATCCGCTCGCGATCCTCCTTGCGCTGCTCCTCCAGGACCGCGCGGCGGGACAGGACCACGTTGTTGCGCGACCGGTTGAGCTCGATCACCTTGCACTCGATCTGCTGGCCCATGTACTCGTCGAGGTTGGGCACGCGCCGGATGTCCACCAGCGACGCGGGCAGGAAGCCGCGAACGCCGAGGTCGATGATCAGACCGCCTTTGACCACCTCGATCACCGTGCCGATCACCGGCTCACCGGAGTCGGCCGCCGCCTCGATCCGCCGCCACGCCCGCTCGAACCGGGCCCGCTTCTTGGACAGGATGAGCCGGCCGTCCTGGTCCTCCTTGGTCAGGACCAGCGCGTCCACCTCGTCGCCCAACGCGACCTCCTCGTGCGGGTCGACCGTCTTGCGGATCGACAGCTCGCTGGAGGGGATGACGCCTTCGGACTTGTAGCCGATGTCCACCAGCACCTCGTCGTTGTCGATCCGGACCACGTGCCCCGTGACCACATCGCCTTCCTGGAACGGATGGATGGTGGCGTCGTAGTTGGGGACGACCTTGCCGTCTATCTCGAGGAGCAGCCCGCCAGATCCCTCTACCACCTTGGCGTTTGGCAGGTCGGTCTCGGGCGTCAGAGTGCTAATGGTGGACATTGGATTCGCCTGAGGATAGCCGGACGTATCATCCGCCGCGTATGCCGGTGCGAGCCACGAAGCGCGGTGCCGATCGCACGCCGCTCGACCGCGACTGCGATGTCCTGATCTGCGGAGCCAGCTTCGCCGGCTTGGCCGTCGCCCGCGAGCTGGCGGATTCAGGCGCCAGCGTGCTGATCATCGACCGCTACGAGATCGGCGAGCGCCAGACCTCGGCCTGCGGCATCCCCACCGCCTGGCTCCAGGTGATGGGCCTGCAGGAGGCCTTGCAGCAGACATTTGACGAGCTCGTCATCCATACGCCTCACACTACGGTCCGCTATCCGCTGCCCTGGACCTTCTCGACCTTCGACTACCGCACGCTGTGCGCCGCCCTGGCCGCGCAGGGAAGTTTTGAGTTCGAAACCGCCACCGTGTCCGGCCGGTCCGGGTCCGTGGTTCACACCGACCGGGGCGATGTGCGGGCCGGTTTGGTGGTCGACGCGCTGGGCTGGCGGCGGGTCTTGGGAGCCGGTGAGAACGTCCAGCCGCCCGATGCCCTGCTGTCCCGGGGGCTCGAGGTGCATCCGTTCGGGTCCGGGACGGACATGGAGATCTGGATCCACCGGGGCTACGTCCCCGCGGGCTATGGCTGGAGCTTCCCGGCCAACGGAGAGATGCGGATCGGGGTCGGGTCGTTCGATCCAGGGTTTCGCGTCAGGGAGCCGACTGAGCGGCTCGCCAACGGCCTGGGAGCCGACCCCGTGCGCTTCCAGGGCAACTGGATCCCCCACGCCCTGCGCGACGCCACCGAGGACGGCGTGTTCTTCGCTGGCGACTCGGCCGGCCACTGCCTGCCGCTGACCGCCGAGGGCATCCGCACCGCGCTGTA
>DATKRM010000205.1:0-3050 GCA_035532195.1 Solirubrobacteraceae bacterium | reverse complement strand
CGACACCGCAGGGGCACGAGTCCGACGCCCAGGTGCGCCGGTGGACGCCCGGGGCCGAAGCGGGCGACGCCGTAGCTATGTTGGCTCTGTCCGCGGCGTATGCGATGAAGCAGGACTGGGAGGCTGCCGAGCTGTGGGCACAACGTCTCCTGGACGGCGACCCGGACGGCGACCTGAGCTGGGTCGCCATGCGGGCGCTCGCGCAGATCCGGGAGGAGCGCGGGGACCGGGCCGGGGCCCAGGAGTGGAATCGCCGCGCGGACGAGGCGCAGAGCCGCATGCCCGCGGGGCTCGACTTCGTGCGGCTGGTCGCTCCGATCACCGAGCGCTTCGGTGATGTACCGGATCCGGAGCGGCTGCGCGCCGCCGCGCAGGCTGGCGACGTCGTGGCGATGACCGCCCTCGGCTTGCAGCTGCTGACGGAAGACGACCCGCAGCAGGCCGTGCAGTGGCTGACGCCGGGCGCCGAGGCCGGCGACACGCTCGCCATGTTCCTCCTCTCCGGCGCCCTGACTGCCCAGGGCGACGAGCAGGGCGCCGGTCGCTGGCTGGAGCGGGCGGCGGAGGGCAGTGGCGAGAGCATGCTGATGGGCCTGTTCGGTGTCTTCGCCGCGCGGACGGGCGATCACGAGAAGGCCCGGTATTGGAAGGATAAGGCGCAGCAGGCCATGGCCGAGGAAGACGAAACCGGCCCGGACACATGACAGCGAGTAACACCCGCAACCCCACCCAGCCCCTCGCCCAGCCCAGCTCGGCCTCATCGGAAAATGAACGGTGACCACCGGCGGTGACCAAGCGTTTCGGCGACCGCGACGCCCTCACGGTGCGGTCAGGCTGGCGCCGGTGCGAGGGTGACCTGGTGGCCGAGGGCGTGGAGTTGGCGGACCAGGTCGCGGGTCTTTCGTTCGGGGTCGGTGTGGCGTTGGTAATGGTCGGCACCCAGGTCGTGGTACCGGGCGGCCGGGTCGTTGATCAGCTGCCAGACGATGACCAGGATCGAGCGGGCGACCGCGACCAGGGCTTTCATATGGCCGCGGCGCTTGACCAGCCGCCGGTAGCGCGCGCCGAGGAACGTGTCGGTGCGGGCCGCTGCTGCGGCGGCCTCGCCCAGCGCGCCGCGCAGCCACGGGTTGCCCTTCCCGGTCGGCCCGTGCGTGGACTTCGCCCCGGACTGGATGGTGCGCGGGGACAGTTTCGCCCAGGACACCAGGTGCCCGGCGGTGGGGAAGACCCGGATGTCCGGGCCGACCTCGGCCAGGATGACCCGCGCGGTGCTCGGGCCGATCCCGGGGATCTCGTCCAGGCGCGCCGCCAACGGCAGCAGACCGCCGCCGCCCGGGCCGGTACCGGGCCGTTGGTCGGGCCCGGACGGTGCCGGCGGTTCGATCTTGGCCAGCAGCTGCTCGATGCGCTCGCCCAACGCGTCGATCTGCCCGCTCAGGTGGTCTATGGTGTCCAGCAGCGTGCGGATCAGGAACGCGTGGTGCTCCTCGAAGCACCCGGTCAGGGCCTTGACCAGGGCGGGCTGCTTGATCAGCATCCGGCCGCGGGCGAGTGCGGCAAGGATCTGCGGGTCGCGCTGTCCGGCGCACAGCGCGTCGAGCATCGCCCGCCCGGAGACCCCGAAGATGTCGCTGGCCACTGTCGAGAGCTTAATCTGCGCGTCTTCGAGCACCTTTTCCACCCGCTGCTTGTGCCGGGTGCGCTCCTGGGTCAGCACCCTGGCGGTACGGGTCAGGTCCCGCAGCTGGCGCACCGGCTTGGGCGGCACGAACGAGGCGCGCAGCATCCCGCGCTCGGCCAGCTTGGCCAACCACACCGCATCGAGCTTGTCGGTCTTGGGCCGGCCCGGCACGTTCTTCACGTCCCGGGCGTTGACCAACACACACGACAGGCCGGCCGCCTCCAACAGGTAGAAGAACGGGCGCCAGTAGGCGCCTGTGGCTTCCATCACCACCTGCTGCACCCCGTAGCCGGTCAGCCGCTCGCCCAGCTCCAGGATCGCACCGGAATCCGCCGCGACGGCGAAGACCTCCTGGGTGCGCCGCCCAGGAACCGCGGGATGCGGCAGGCGCACGCACACCATCCCCGAGGCCTTGGCGATATCGATCGCCGCGACCCGATCGACCAGCTCCACGGCCTCGTCCGACACCTCGATCTGCACAAGCCCTCCCGGCCACGCTCACGCGCACGTCACAGAACACGAGCAGGCGGGCCGTCCGGGGAGCCTGAGGGCGACGGGCAATCTCATCGGCGTGCTCACAGGTCACAGTGCGCAGCCCTCGGCGCGGCCCCCGGCGCCAGACTAACCAACGGGCTCGAAGTCCCAAGAAACGACCGGCGTCGGACGGACGGCCACGGACCCATTTTCACGCCTGCGCAGGCGTGCCGAAGGGATAGGGGGACTAACCAGAAAAGGGACATCACTCGACTTTGCCGAGGCCCTGGGTGGTGGGGGGTCGTTGCCGGTCTGTGTCATACGCGGCTGCGGAGCGGCAGACTCTCTCCGTGTCCTCACATATACGCTCGCCGCGCAGTTCTGAGCCGCGCCGCGCTGATGGTGTGCTGTTGGTCGCAGAAGTGGCCGTGTTGGTGGTGACGAGCTTCGGGGGCTCGTTTGCGGCGGGCGCCTGGGAACCGAACGGCACTCCGGCTGATCTCACCCCCGATGCGGCAATCCCGTACCCGGTCGTCTAGCGCACGGCGCTGGTGTTTGTATCGGCATGGGCGCTATGGGGTAGGTCGTTAGCGTTTGTGGTGCCCCAAGGCTGCCTATGGCTGCTTGTCGGCTGGCTCGCTCTCGACGGACATGGGTGGACTGCCGTCTTCCTGTGAGCGGTAATCGGACTCAGCTTCATCGCTCGCTGCCTGCCCAGCGAGCGAGCCGAGATGGACCGCCGGGACCGCGCTGTTTCGGTAATGCGGCCGAGCGTGAGGGCGAGGAACCAACGGCGCTCCTCTGATTGGGCTGGGCGCGTGGCCTCAGAAGAGCTTGCCCTGGCCTGCCGTCTTCCGGACCAGGACGCCACCCTCGACAACGGTCGCCTCGA
>DATKRM010000204.1:0-59025 GCA_035532195.1 Solirubrobacteraceae bacterium | reverse complement strand
GTCGCCCGACACGACAGCTTTCTGCCTGCTCAGGAGGTCATTTAAATCTGCGGATCGGACGACTCCCCACCGAAGAACGGTGGATCAAGGCTAAGCGCTCGGCGTAATCCGGGAGGGGCTCAAAGGCAAGATGGCGCCCTTGAGGAGCGAGGCGAAGCATCTCCTGGAGCATCTCGCCCTCGTTCGCACCGACATCAATGCAACACGAATCACGCCGCAAGATGGAAGTCATCACCGCGAGCAAAGCTGCGTTGTCTCGGCCATTCCTGTACACGGCGTAGGGTTCCGTGGCTGCTCGGAGCGCCCGGATTTTGTGCTCGCGGCCAGTACGGGCGGCGAGTCGCTTGACGAGGCTTCGTGCAGCCGTCCCGCCGGTTCGCTTCAAGGGCCCACCATGTGGCGCAAATGATGCAGCGAGGACACCCCGTTACCCACTCTGCGCGAGTGTACGTGGGTAGGCTGTGGAAGAGTGCCGGAAGCGGCTTCCCGTTGCGAGCTGCCGGTTAGATCGCGAGCCGACGGCCCAACTACGCTCAATCCCACATCCTATGAAGCTGACCGGCCTTTACCCTCGGGGCAGGATGGGCGAGATCAGCGACGGCGTCGATGGGATCCTTTATCTTGAACGGGCCACCTTGGTCACCGGCAAAGTCCTTCATATCGACGGTGGCCAGGTCGCCGGGCACTGACCGCGTGAAATGCAGCCCACTCTTTTCCTACGGTGGAAGCTATGACTAGCTCGGCGACGGTGCTGGTCAGTCGCCGCGAGTCGTTCAACGCGGCACATCAGTTGTGCGATCCCGGCCTGTCCGATGAGGAGAATCAACGGATATTCGGGAAGTGCGCGAATCTGCACGGGCACAACTACGTCCTCGAGGTCGTGCTGGCTGGCCAGATCGATCAGGCCACGGGGTACGTCTTGGACCTGAAGGAACTCTCTGATGTCATCTCCCGGCGGATCATCCAGGACGTCGACCACCGCAACCTGAATACAGACGTTCAGTGGTTGGAAGGGCAGATCCCCACAGCAGAGAACCTAGCCCTGGCGTTCTGGGAGCGGATCCGCTCAGAGCTCCCCGAGGGAATGTTGCGGTCGGTGCGGCTGTGGGAGACCGACAAGAACTGGGCCGAAGTCACTGATCCCGTCTGATACGCGACCCCGACGTGGGCTCGAGCTGCGGAGGCGCTACTCGGCGGCGCAACTTGACGTGCTCACCGAAGGCGAGGCGAAACGCTTTGCTCCGGGCCAGACCGCCGACCCGCGATCCGACATAACCCTGGCCTGGGAGCTCCTGTACCGCCTCGAACCGGAACTGTATGAGCGCCTGGTTGCTGCCGAGCGTGTTCATCCGGGCGTGCTGGCGTGGTTGCCGCGGGACGTCGAGCGGATCGTCGAGGTGGGTGCCGGGACGGGCCGGTTGACCCTGGAACTCGTCGAGCGGGCGCGTGAGGTCTTGGCGGTCGAACCCGCTGGACCGCTGCGCGAGATCCTGAATCAGAAACTCCGGCAAGCGGGTCATGGGCACCGTGCCCGGGTGGCCCATGGCTTCTTTGATGACCTCCCCGTGGCCGACGACTACGCGGACTTGGTGGTGACGTGCTCGGCGCTCACCCCGGCTCCGGGGCATGGCGGCGAGGCGGGCCTGGCGGAGATGGAGCGGGTCTGCCGGCCCGGTGGCTGCGTGGTCATCGTCTGGCCGAACGAGGTCCCGTGGCTGGCTGCCCATGGCTACCGGCACGTGAGCTTCGATGACGGCGAGATGTTCGCCGAGTTCGCGAGCCATGAGGAGGCCGTCGAGCTGACCGAGCTGTTCTATCCCCGCGGGGGTGAGGAGGTCCGGCGCCACGGGTGGAGCCGGGTTTCCTACGACGTGCTGGGGGTCAATCCGCCCCGTGACCTGGCGTACAAGCTGATCGCCCGATGAGGGTCGCGCTTGTCGCCCCACTGGTTTCGGCCATCCGCGAGCCGCAGCGCGGCGGCTCGCAGGCATTCGTGTCCGATCTGGCGCGGGGCCTGGTAGCCAGAGGTCACGAGGTCGACCTGTACTGCGCCTCCGGATCCGAGGTGCCTGGCGTGCGGGTGGTCGACACGGGGGTCGACCCCAGCGCGCTGGCGGCGACGCTCTATAGAGCTTCCGGTCCGGCCGCCGACGGTCTGGCCGCGGCCGAGGCGGCGTTCGCCACCGTCTATTCCGCCGTACGCGAGGCTCGCTACGACGTCGTCCACAATCATGCCTTCGATCCGCCCGCGATCAGCCTGGCCAGGGGCCTGAGCGCGCCGGTGGTGCACACGCTCCACCTACCTCCGGACGCGGCTGTGGCCGACGCGCTACGCGGGGTCGCTGGTTCCGACAAAGCCACAATGGTGGCCGGCGTGTCCGCGGCCCAGGCCGGCGCTTGGGGCCGCGTCGTCGCGGTCGACGCGATTCTGCCGCCGTTCGTCCCGACGCGGATGATCCGGTGGTCGCAGTCGGCCGGGGAGGGCGCGGTCTTCGCTGGCCGGCTCAGTCCGGAGAAGGGCTGTGTCGAGGCGCTCGAGATCGCCCGCGCGGCCGGCGTCCGGATCGGTGTCTACGGCGACACCTATGACGCTGATTACACCCGGGAGCGGATCGAACCGCGACGGTCCGATCCGGGCGTCGGGCTCCATCGGGGGGTTGCCCGAACCGCCATTTGGGACGTGATGGCGCGGGCAGCCGTCGTTCTGTGCCCGACCAGGTGGGAGGAGCCGTTCGGGATGGTCGCGGCCGAGGCGCAAGCGTGCGGGACACCGGTCGTGGCCTTCCGCCGGGGCGCGCTCGATGAGGTGATCCTCGACGGTGTGACGGGATTCCTGGTGGCGCCCGACGACATCAGCGCCGCCGCCGAGGCGGTGACGAGGACCGCCGAGCTCTCACGTTCCCGATGCCGTGATCATGCCGAGCGCCATCTCGATCTGGAGCTCAGTCTCGACGCGCACGAGCGGCTCTACGCACGAGCGACCCGCGCCGGCCTGGAGGTCGCGGCCGGTGGTTGAGGCAGGACACTGGCTGGCCGGACGCCTGGCGGTCGTCACCGGCGCCAGCCGCGGGATCGGAGCGGCGACGGCCGAGGCGATCGCGGCGGCGGGTGCGCGCGTGGTGCTGGCCGCCCGTGACCGGGAGGCCCTCGACGGCGTCGTCGGACGCATCCGCGACGCCGGCGGCGAGCCCACGGCGGTGGCAACGGATGTCAGCCGCGCCGCCGAGGTCGAGCGCCTGTTCGACGGGTTGCAGGCGGATGGGCCGCTTGGGGCCCTCGTCTGCGCGGCTGCCGTGCTGACGCCCGCGCGGTTCACCGAGACCACGGCCGAGATCTGGGATGAGACGCTGGGAATCAACCTGACGGGCACCTTCATGTGTTGTCGCGCGGCGTTCGCCGCCATGCGGGCCGGCGGCGGAGGACGGATCGTCAACATCGCGTCGCTGTCCGGCGTCTACGCCACCGAAAAGTTCCCCGGGCTGACCGCTTACAACGCCTCCAAATACGGCGTCATCGGCCTGACCGAGGCGATCGCGGTCGAGGGTAAGGAGCTCGGGATCAGTGCGATCTGCGTGAGTCCGGGCGCGGTGGATACGGAGATGCTGCGTCGCGCCAATCCCGCGCTTCGTCCCGGCCTGACGCCCGGTCAGGTAGGCGCCCTGATCGTGGCGCTGCTCGACAGCCCGCTGGTTCCCGCCAGCGGGGCCAACATCCCTCTGTTCTCAAACGCTTAGCGCGCCAGCGACCACAGGTCCACGCCCTCGTCCGCGAGTTCTCCCGCAGTGGGTCGAGCGCCAGCGCCCACGAGTCGCGCGGCCGCCGCCATCTCCGACTCGCTGTCCAGCTCTGGGTCACCCCCGCGGTCTAGGCCGACGGCCGCCCGGACCTGCCCGTCGAGCAGATAGAACCCGACCAGCCTCCGCTCCTCGACGCTCCCGCGGACCACGAACTGATCCCATTTCGTGACGTGGCCGACGTACTCGAGCTTGTGCTCGTATTGGTCGGACCAGAAGCTGTGGATGTAGGCGTATGGGGCGGTTGAGCCGAGCATCGACCGCGCCGCCGCGCGACCCATCTGCTCGCCGTTGTTGTAGTGCTCTACGCGGACGCGGCCGAACACTGGATGCAAGTGGTTGGCGACGTCGCCGGCAGCGTAGACGTCCGGCGCGCTGGTTCGACAGCATTCGTCGACCAGCACACCATTGGACTGCTCAACCGGCTGTCCCCGGAAGCTCGGTACCTCAGGCTCGATCCCGATGCCTGCGACTACGAAGTCGCAGGCCACCCGGAGTCCGCTGGACGTCAAGGCGGCCTCGACGCGCTCGGTGCCTTCGAATCCGACGATCTGCTCCTCGCTTCGCAGGTCCACGCCCTCTGATTGATGGATTGCCAGGAACGCTGCGCCGAGCTCCTCGCCCAGCACCTTTTCCAGTGGCGCTGGCCCGGGGAAGATCGCGGTGACGCGAACCCCGAGCTGCGTCAGGGAGGCGGCGACCTCGCAGCCGATGAACCCCATCCCCACGACCACCGCGGACCGGTTCGGGCGCGCCTGCTGCTTGATCGCGTCGCATTCGGCGACCGTGCGCAGCTGGTAGATCCCCGGGAGCTCCGCTCCCGGAATCGTCAGTCGGCGATTCCGCCCGCCCGTCGCGATCAGAAGCTTCTGGTACTCGAGCTCTTGGCCTGACTCGAGCACAACGAGGTGCGCTTCGACGTCGAGCGCGGCAACGCTGGACTCCAGGCGCTCCACGTCGTGCTCCTCGTACCAAGTCGGAGGTCTGACATACCACCCGCTGAGATCCTCCTCCGAGCGCAGGTACGTTTTCGACAGCGGCGGGCGGCCAAACGGGACCTCCGGCTCCCGGCCGATGAGCACGATCCGGCCTTCGAAGCCTTCCTCGCGGAGCGTCACCGCGGCGTTGCCGCCGGCGAGCCCGCCGCCGACGATCACGAACGTCTGCTCAATTGCGGTCATTGGTGTCGCCACCTCCGGTCAGGCGATCGTTCCCGAAGATTCCCGATGGATGACGGAGGTTACGCTGCGTTTGGAATGGATCTCGTCACGCGGTACGCGCGCAGCGGTGATGTCCAGATCGCTTATCAGGTGGTCGGCGACGGAGAGCTTGACGTCGTGGTGGTCCCGTCGTTCTTCTCGAACATCGAGCTTGACTGGGAACTGCCGCCTCGGGCGCGCTTTCTGGGGCAGCTGGCGTCGTTCGCGCGGCTGATTCAGTTCGACCGCCGTGGCGCGGGGATGTCGGGCGGGGTTCCCGGCGCGACGCCGTTGGAGGCGCAGATCGACGATGTTCGCGCGGTGCTCGACGCGGCCGGCTGCGAGGACCCGGCGCTCATCTCAATCGCCGAGGGCTGCGCGTTAGCGGTGTTGTTCGCCGCCTCGCACCCGAACCTAGCTCGGGCATTGGTGCTGATAACGCCGACGCCGCGCGTAGTACGCGGTCCGGGCTACGAGTGGGCACAGAGCGTTGAGGAACGGGACGCGATCGTTCGCAAGGTGGCGGAGTACTGGAGCAGCAGCTCGCTGGATCAGCCATGGGGCGCGTTCGCCGGCGAGGATGAGGACCGACGACGTCTCCTGGCCCGTCACAGGCGCCTGTCAATGACTCCCGACGCCGCAGCCGCGACGCTGGCGATGGTGGGGGAGCTGGATGTGCGCGACGCCCTTCCCAGCGTGCAGTGTCCGACGCTGGTGCTGCGCCGAGCGAACGACGCATTCGTCGACCAGCGCCACTCACGCTACGCCGCGGCTCACATCCCCAATGCCCGCTACGTTGAGATCGGAGCCAACGGCCGGGCCGCCGATGAGATCGAGGAGTTCCTGACCGGCACACGGCGACCCGTCGTCAGCGATCGCGTGCTCGCCACCGTTCTCTTCACCGACATCGTGGGCTCGACCGAGCGCGCGGCGGAACTGGGCGATCGCGGCTGGCGCATGCTGCTCGACCAACACGACGCGCTCGTGCGAGAAGAGGTGCAGCGACACCGGGGCCGGTTCATTAAGTCGCTCGGCGACGGGATGCTCGCCACCTTCGACGGCCCAAGCCGTGCGATCAGCAGCGCGGTCGCGATCCGCGACGGAGTCCGCACATTTGGCTTGGAGGTTCGCGCCGGTCTTCACACGGGGGAATGCGAACTGCTGGCAGATGACGACATCGGTGGCCTCGCGGTACACATTGCCGCACGCATTAGCAGCCTCGCCGAGACGGGGGAAGTGCTCGTCAGCAGCACCGTGCGCGACCTCATCGTTGGCTCCGGCCAAGCCCTCACGAACCGCGAGGAACATGAGCTCAAGGGCGTTCCCGGATCGTGGCGGATCTTCGCCGTCAGCACCTAGGCGATGCCTTAACGGCGCAGTCAGCCGGGTGCGATCCTCGGCGTGGGGCACCACGACCTCGGCGGCGTCGGATGGCGTGACATCGGGGTAGAGGACCCGGACGACGAGGACGGCAGCTGCGCCGCCCGCGAGTTGTGCGATCACGAATCCAGGCACGGAGGCCGGGGCGATACCCGCGAAGGTGTCAGAGAACATGCGTCCGATGCTGATGGCGGGGTTGGCGAAGCTGGTGGAGCTGGTGAAGAAGTAGGCGGCGCCGATGTAGGCGCCTACGGCGGCGGCTGCGGTGGACGTTCGTCTGGTGCGGGCGAGCGCGAAGATCACGAGCAGCAGCCCGGCTGTGGCGATCGCCTCGGCCAGCAGATGGGCCGGTGAGGCGCGGTGCTTGGTTGAGATGCTGACGGCAGCGTGGGCGAACATGCCGTTGGCGGCGATTGCGCCCAAGGTGCAGCCGGTGATCTGGGCCGGCGTGTAGGCGAGCGCGTCCCGCCAGCGGATCCCTCCAAAGCTGGCGTCGGCGAGTGAGACGACGGGGTTGAAGTGCCCGCCTGAGACCGGCCCGAACATGAGGATGATCGCGTAGAGGCCGGCCGCGGTGGCGGCGGCGTTCTCGAGCAGCTCAAGCCCGGTATCGGCGGGCGAGAGCCGCTGGGCGGCGATTCCCGATCCGATCACGATCGCGGCGAGGAATGCCGATCCCAGCAGCTCGGCGAGCAGCCGCCGGGGCAGCGGCGCTTGAGTCATCGGCGGCAGTCTATACATTGACAAACATCAGTTAAATCGGTATACGTGGATAGATGACTGTCGATCTGGAGCTGAGCCCGAAGACCAAACGGCCGGCCGGGGAACCCTGTTGCGAGCCGGTCGTGTACCCCGACGTGGAGCGCGCGCAGGCGGAGCGGATGGCCGCCGTCGCCAAGGCGCTCGGCGACCCCGTCCGGCTGCAGCTGGTTGACGTGCTTGGCAAGCACGCCGGGAAGGTCTGCGTGTGCGAGCTCGTGCCGCTGTTCGATCTCTCCCAGCCAACCGTCTCCCACCACCTCAAGGTGCTCCGCCAGGCCGGGATCGTCGGCTCCGAGCGCGAGGGACTGTGGGCCTACTACTACGTGATCCCCGACATCCTCAAGGAGCTATCCGCATGGCTGAGCTGACCGACATCCGTAACACCGTCCGCCAGCGGTACGCCGCCGCGGCCAAGGCCGCCACCCGCGGCGCCTCCGACCAGGCCCGCGCGCTGGAATCCGAAGCTTGCTGCTGCGGCTCAGACGCGGTCTCGTGTAGCCCCGCGGACGCCACCGGAGTGTTCGGCGGCACGCTGTACGACGAGGCGGCCGGGCGGGAGGTGCCCGAGGCGGCGCTGAAGGCCTCGCTGGGCTGCGGGGTGCCCACGGCCGTGGCGGAGCTCCACGAGGGGGAGACGGTCCTCGACCTAGGATCGGGCGCCGGCGCCGACGTACTCATCTCGGCCCGACGCGTGGGACCGACCGGCAAGGCGATCGGCCTTGACATGACCGACGAGATGCTCGAGCTGGCGCGGGCCAACGCGCGCGAAGCTGGTCTGGAGAATGCCCAGTTTCTCAAGGGCTACCTCGAGGACATGCCCCTCCCGGACGCGAGCGTCGACGTCGTCATCTCCAACTGCGTGATCAACCTCTCCGGCGACAAGCCCCAGGTCTTCCGGGAGTCGGCGAGGGTGCTGCGGCCTGGTGGCTGGTTCGCCGTCTCAGACGTTATCTCTGACCCCGAAATGGACGAGGCCACCCGCGCCGATATGGCCGCCTGGACCGGGTGTGTCGCCGGCGCACTCAGCGAAGAGGAATTCAGGATCGCGCTCCAGACCGCGGGATTCGAGCAAATCGAGATCCGAGAGACCCACCGCGTCCACGAGCAGGCCAGCGCCGCGATCATCCGCGCCCAGAAGCCGTCAAGCTGACCGGGCGGTATCAGCAATCTCGCTGAGATCCGAATCGCCAATTACCATTTCGTCACGTGCGCTCGCGAACCATCGGGCTGGCCCTCGTTGTTGCCGCTAGCGTCGCGGGGTGCGGGTCCTCTACATCCACGCCGGGGGCTACCTCGACCGGGACGGCCAAATCGATAACTGCGTCGGCGTTGGCTGCCTCGATGAAGAGCGTGCTGATCAGCCGGGGTTCCGACCACTCGGTGGCGGTCTCCTGCCAGGGAGGCGCCGTGCACGCGGGGCAGGTAGTGATCTGCAGCGCGCTGGCCACCGCGGGCCGGGGCTACAAAGTCACGGTGAAGCTTCCGTGCTGGACCGCGACGTTCAACGGGACCATTATCGAAGGTCCCGGACTCGTGCCACCTAAGCGTCCCAAACACGGCGCGGCCCCGATCGCTACAGCCCCGACCGGGCCCACTCCCCGGCCCACGAACCTTCCGGACTCCTTCTCCGGCTGCGTCAAGTAGTCCGACGTGCGGATCTCAGCCAAAGCGGACTACGCGGTTCGCGCGGTCGTGGAGCTGGCCGCGAGCCCGGCCGCGACCCCAGTGACGGCTGAGCGGGTGGCCACGGCCCAAGGGGTCCCCCTGAACTTCCTGGAGAACATCCTCGGGGAGCTGCGCCACGCGGGGATAGTGCGGAGCCAGCGGGGTGCCGAGGGCGGCTTCCGGCTGGCCAAGCCCGCCGATCAGATAAGCGTCGCCGACGTGATCCGGGCCGTCGAGGGTCCGCTGGCCACGGTGCGGGGAGGCCCGCCCGAGGAGTCGGAATACCCGGGCGCCGCCGCCGAGTTGCCGAAGGTATGGATCGCGGTGCGCAAGAGCCTGCGTGACGTGGTGGAGCGGGTCACGGTGGCCGACGTGGCCTCAGGACGCCTGCCCCGAGCGATCGTGAAGCTGAGCGAGGATCCGGAGGCCTGGGTCACGCGGTGAGCTCGGCGCCGGTTGCCACCGGCGGCCTGACGTAGACGATGTCGCCGTCCGACAGCTCGAGCTGATTCGCCTCGCCGCGGGTCAGCTGAGCCCGAGCGGTCCTACCGTCGGCCAGCTCCAGCTCGACCCGCACCTCGAAGCCCAGGTGCACGACCCTCGTGACCATGGCCTCGAGCGCGTGGTCCTCGGGCTCCAGGGCCAGTCGCAGGTCGTGGGGGCGCACCAGCTGGCCGTCCACTCGCACGGCCGGCCCGAGGAAGCCCATGACGAAGTCGGTAGCGGGCCGGTCATAGACATCGCGGGGAGCGCCGGTCTGCTCGATCCTGCCCTCATGCATGACCGCGATGGTGTCGGCCACTTCCATGGCCTCCTCCTGGTCGTGGGTAACCAGCACGGTGGTCACGCCCTGCTCGTCGTGCAGCCGCCGGAGCCACTGGCGCAGCTCGGCGCGCACCTTGGCGTCCAGCGCGCCGAACGGCTCGTCCAGCAGCAGGACCCGGGGCTCCACGGCCAGCGCGCGGGCCAGGGCCATGCGCTGCCGCTGGCCGCCCGACAGCTGAGCCGGGCGCTGGCCCGACCACGCGGTCAGGCCCACGAGCTTGAGCAGCTCGTCGACCCGGGCCTGCACCTCGGGCTTGGGCAGCTTGCGGATGCGCAATCCGAACGCGACGTTCTCCCGCACGCTCATGTGGTTGAACGCCGCGTAGTGCTGAAACACGAAGCCGATACCCCGATCCTGGGGGCGGGCCCGAGTCACGTCCAGGCCGTCGGTTAGGACATGGCCCGAGTCCGGCGTCTCCAGGCCGGCGATGATCCGCAGCAGCGTGGACTTCCCGGAGCCGCTGGGTCCCAGCAACGCGGTCAGAGATCCCTCGGCCACCTCCAGCGAGACGTCGGTCAGCGCGGTGAACTTGCCGAACTGCTTGCCCACATCCACAACCTCGATCCTCATTTCGTGACCTCCCGGCGTGAGCCCAATAGGGTCATCAGCAACAGCACGGCCAGAGATAGGACGATCAGCTCCGTGGCCGCGGCGTAGGCACCAGTGATGGCCTGCGGCCCCAACTGGGAGTCGCGCTGGTAGACCAGAAGCGGCAGCGTGAGGGTCGAGCCGGCGACGTTGGAGGAGACAACCAGCACGGCCCCAATCTCGCCCAGCGCTCGCGCCGTGGTCAGGACGACGCCGTAGGCCACGCCCCAGCGGATGGAGGGCAGCGTGACCCTCCAGAACGTCTGCCAGCCGGAGGCTCCCAGGGTCGCCGCGGCCTCCTCCTGCTCCTCGCCCACCTCCATCAGGATCGGCGCCACCTCACGGACCACGAACGGAAGCGACACGAACACGGTGGCGATCACGATTCCGGCGGGCGCGTAGATGATCCGGATGCCGTTATTCAGAAACCAGTTGCCAAACCAGCCGTCCTGACCGTAGACCAGGATCAGCGCCAGGCCGACGATCACCGGCGAGACGACAAACGGCAGGTCGATGAGCGAGTCCAAAATCGCCCGGCCCCGCGCCCTGCCGCGGACCAGGACCAGCGAGCAGCCCACGCCGAAGATGGTGTTCAGCGGCACGGCGATCGCGGCGATCGCGATGGTCAGCCAGAGCGCGCTGATCGCCGCCGGCGTGGTCATCCAGCCCCAGGCCTGGCCCAGGCCGTGGTCGAACGTTCGGACCAGCACGACGCCCACCGGCAGCAGCAGGAGGCCGGCCAGATACAGCAGGCCGACCGCGCGCAGCGACAGGGTGGCGGGCCGGCTAACGCGCATTGCGCGCCCCCGGCCAGCGCAGCAGCACCAGCACGATGAGGGAGATGACCAGCAGCACCACCGACAGCGAGGCCGCCGCCTGGGTGGCGTCGCTCTCAATGTCGGCGAAGATGACGATGCTGGCGATCTGGACCTTCCCGGCGATCAGCACCAGCGCGCCGAACTCCCCGACCGCTCGAGCGAACGCCAGGGCGGCCCCGGAGGCGATCGCCGGCCGCAGCGAGGGCAGCACGATCCTCCGGAAGATCGTGGCGTTGGACGCCCCGAGCGAGGCAGCTGCCTCCTCGGCTTCTGGGTCGAGCTCGATCAGCACCGGCTGGACCGCGCGGACCACGAACGGCAACGTCACGAACAGCAGGGCCAGCAGCACTCCGGCGCGGGCGTAGGCCAGGTGCAGTCCGAACGGGCTGCGCGGCCCGTACAGGGCAATCAGCGTCAGCCCGGCCACGATCGTGGGCAGCGCGAACGGCAGGTCGATCAGGCTGTTGACCAGCCGCTGCCCGGGGAACTTGTCCCGGGCCAGGATCCAGGCCACCAGCGTGCCCATCACGGCTCCGATCGCCGCCACGACCAGCGAGGCCACCAGCGTGATCACCAGCGCGCTGACTGCCCCAGAAGCGGTGACCGAGTCAAAGAACGCGCCCGGGCCCTGGGCGACCGCCTTCTCCACCACGGCGGCCAGCGGAATCAGGACGATCACGCTCATGTACAGCGTGGCCACGCCCAGGCTGAGCGTGCCCCGGGGAACGCGAACGCGCGCCCGCCAGCCGGCGGGCGCGCGAGGCGCTGCGTATGAGCTCGAGCTGCTCATGCCCCTCGGTGTTAGCTCGAGGCCGTCGGCACTCCGGCCGCCTGCTCGATCTTGGTGATCAGCCCGGTGGATGGGGCAAAGAAGGTCTTGGTGACCTGCGTCCAACCGCCCAGGCTGGCGATCGTGAACAGCTGCGGCGGCGTGGGGAACTTGCTGGCGTACTTCGAGAGCACCGACGGCAGCACCGGCCGATAGCCGCTCTTGGCCCATAGAGTCTGACCCGCGGTCGTCCACAGCCAGTTGACGAATGCCTGCGCCTGCTGAGGATGCGCCGACTTGCTGGTCACGGCGATCGGCGTCTCGATCAGGATCGTCTGCTTGGGGACGAAGTACTCGATCGGATCACCCGCCTTCTTGGCCGAGATCGCCTCGCTCTCATACGAGAGCAGGACATCGCCCTTGCCGCCAACAAACGTCTGGGTGGCCGCGCTACCGCTCGTGTCCTGGACGCTTACGTGCTTGGTCAGGAGCGTGTTGACGTAGGCCAGCGCCTCGGCCGGGGACTTGCCTTCCTTG
The DNA here is from genome assembly GCA_035532195.1 of Solirubrobacteraceae bacterium. Taxonomy (GTDB): domain Bacteria; phylum Actinomycetota; class Thermoleophilia; order Solirubrobacterales; family Solirubrobacteraceae; genus Palsa-465. The sequence goes on along the minus strand of DATKRM010000204.1, from coordinate 46,687 downwards.
AGCTGGGAGCCGTAGGCGGCGAGGACGTTCCAGCGCGCACTCCCGGACGTCGAGGGATTGGGGGTGATCACGTCCACCCCGGGCTTGATCAGGTCATCCCAGCCGGTGATGTGCTTGGGATTGCCCTTGCGCACCACCAGCACCACCACCGAATCGTTGGCGATGCCCTTCTGGGGATTGGCGTCCCAGCTGGAGGACACGACGCCGGCCTTAACCAGGCGGGTGATGTCCGGAGTGGTTGAGAACGCCACGACGTCGGCCGGCTGCCCGGTGGCCACCGCGCGGCTCTGCGAGCCGGAGGCTCCGAACGAGGTCGAGAACGTGACGCTCCTGCCATCCGGGGTGGCCTCGAACGCGTCGATCAGCTTGTCGTAGGCCTTCTTGGGCGTGGAATAGCCGACGAGGTTGAGCTGGGTCTTCCCGGCCGTCGAGCCCGACGAGCCGCCGTTGGTGTCAGCGGAGCCCCCGCAGGCCGCCAGCCCGCCCGCGAGCCCCAACGCCGCGAGCACGGGCAGCGTTCGTGAGGCTCTGAATCGCGTGCGTAGTGTCATGAATCCTCCGGGTTTGATGTCCACTGAATCAATCGATTTACTCGCTCGACCGGGAGAGAGTAGCGAATCCCCACTTTTCTGGTCGATAATATGAGTTAAGTCGGAGTGGGCCGACTGGATCGGCGCGTCGGGACGGCGCGGCCGTGCCCAGCCTGCCGCGGTGGATGGCGATGCTCGGCCTAGGCCAGTCCTCCGGGAGCCAGCGTGTAGGAGCTGGTCCGGCTAGGAGGGGGCTTCGGCGTCCTCTTCGGTCTCCAGCGCCCCAGCTCGCCGCTGGCGCCACGCGATCGCCGACACGGCGATCAGCACGATCAGCGCCGGGGCTCCGAAGGTGATCAGCGGCGACGTGCCCCCCGAGCCAGACTTGCCACCACCGGGCGCCAGCGCCGCGATCGGCTTAGCGTTGGCCTGGGCGATCCGCTGCACGGCCAGGATGGCCGACCTGGTGAGGCCGTCCGATTTGCCGGCCGCGTCTACCTTGAGACCAGACAGCGCGCTGGGGGGTCCGGCGTGGGAGATTCCGAACCCGTTGGGCATCACCACAAGCAGAGGCTGCGGCTGATTGAACGAGATCTCCCGGTCGAGGAAGTTGGCGTAGGTCTGCGGCTGCCCGAACATATTAGGAATCGCACCGAGGTCAACCGGGCTCTGGATGATTCCCACCTTGAGGTTCAGGCCCTTCTTCTGAAGCTCGGACAGCTCCTGCTCGAGCTGGTTCTGCAGTGTGTTGGACACCGGGGGAGAAAAGGGATAGAAGGCGGGGGCCCCGAGGAGGATGTCGCTGGCCGGGTCGGCGTCGCCCAGGGCGCTGGACGCGGCGACGGATGAGGCGAGTCCGGCGACCAGCAGCACCGCAGCTGTCCGCTTGAAGCGTGCGAAGGCGCTCACAGGCCCGGAGGGAACAGGTAGGAGGAGTGTGGAGGAACCCGGGGCCCCACCTCGAGCACGATCTGGGCGTGGCGGCGCAGGGGAATCACTCGGGGATCGCGCGCCCAGCGCCGACCGCCTACGAACGCCGTCACCCTTCCGGGGAATGAAGCGAGCCGGTGCCGGGAAAGCGGTTGTCCCCACAGCCAGAACAACTCGCCCACGGTAAGCGTGGCGCGGCCTGGGCTTCGTACCTGAACGACGCCGGTCGGGTCGACCGTGCTCAGCTGGTAGCGGCAGCGCCCGCTCACCACGAACGGTCCCTGGCGGCGGCCCCGGGAGACCCCGATTCCGGCGGGTACCTGGACGCCGTGATCCTGTGCGAACAGCTCGACATGGGCTCCATAAGCACTTGCGGTTGACCTGGCGCAGCGTAGTGCGCCCACGGGTGCGCCTGACACAACAGCACGATTGCCCGCCGGCCCGGGACGAAACGCCGCACCCTGGCCGGTGGGCCGAGTCAGCGACAGATCGAGGGCCAGGACGGACGGATTCTCCACCTGCTGCGGCGCTGACGGAGGGGCAAGGCTTGCCGTACTGCAGGCTGCGCAAACCGATCCGGTCAGGACAAGGAATGCGGTTAGAGCGGCGCGGCCCATCAGTCGAGCAGCTTAAATGTGCCGGGCGTGATCGCGCTTCTCTACCTGCTGCCAGCGCTGGGGCTGATCGTCCTGCTGCTGCTGCGGCGCTACCCGGGTGAGCGCACCCTGCTCAGGCTGGGCCGGTCGGCGCGACCTGAGCGCTCAGCCGCGGCGCCGGTCCCGGCATCGCGGCGGGCGACGTACCGGCTCCTGCCGCGGGGCGGGCTGCTGATCGCCTCCTCCCTGGCCGTCCGTCCGCCACCACCTCCCCGGCTGTCGATCGCCTGAACGCGCCGGGGCGCCGGCGCTCATCCTCGACGCAAGGGAGGCTCATGCTTGATCACCGACGCCCCGTCAGGGGTGCCTCAACCATGCAACGTATATCCGGGCTGACCCTCGCCGGGCTGGCTCTTGGCGCGGTCCTGCCCGCGACGGCTGCCGCTCACGGGATCTCTGGTCGGGCCAGTCTCCCGGTGCCGGCGTGGCTGTTCGCCTGGGCAGCAGCGATCGTCCTGGTCGTGTCGTTCGTGGCGCTGTCGGCTCTGTGGTCCACGCCGCGGCTGCAAGCACTGCAGCCCAAGCGGTTGGGAACGGTCCCGGGCGTGTTGACCGGGCTGTGCGGCCTGATCGGCATGGCCCTATTCGTTCTGCTGATCTACGCGGGTTACGCGGGCGTCGGGGGCGAGGACGCACAAACGAAGAACTTCGACCCGACGTTCATCTACATCATCTTCTGGGTCGGAGTCCCGATCACCAGCGCGGTCACCGGCGACTGGTTCCGGGCGTTCAGCCCATGGCGCGCGGTAGCCAGGACCGCTCGCTGGCTGGGTCGGCGCGCCGGGGCAGGGCGGCCGGGACCGCTCGCGTACCCGGAGTGGCTTGGACGGTGGCCCGTGGTGGTGGGCGTGTTCGCGTTCGGCTGGCTTGAGCTGATCTACCACAACCACGACAGCCCGTCGCTGCTGGCGTCTCTGGCGTTGGCCTATTTCGTGTTGATGCTCGTGGGCATGGCGCTGTTCGGCGCCGAAACCTGGTCGGACTACGGCGATCCGTTTGGCGGTTACTTCAATCTGTTCTCACGTCTGGGTCCACTGGAGGCGCGTGAGCGCGTGATCTATGCCCGGCGGCCGTTCACCGGGGTGATCGGTATGAAGGCGGTGCCGGGGACCGTGGCGCTTGTCCTGGTGGTAATCGGCATAACCACGTTCGACGGCGCGTCGAACGGCGTGGTCTGGAACAACCTGGGCCCGCACATCACAGACTTCTTCAAGTCGCTCGGGGCCTCGGACGACACAGCGGACCAGCTGGCCGACAGCCTTGGGCTGCTGATTGCCATCGGCGTGGTCTCCGGTTTCTTCTGGCTGGGGGTCCTGGGCATGCGTACGGTCTCGCGGCGGTTCGGGCTGCGCGATCTCTCGAGTCAGTTCGCTCACACGCTGGTGCCGATCGCGTTCGCCTACGTGCTGGCTCACTACTTCTCATTGCTGATCTGGCAGGGGCAGGCGATCGGCTACCTCGCGTCAGACCCACTCGGCCACGGTTCGAATCTGATTGGCACCGCCCATTGGCACATCAACTACAACTTCCTCGGCTCGACCGCGATCTGGTACGTGCAGGTGCTAGCGCTGGTGGTGGGACACGTGGCCGGCCTGACGCTCGCCCATGACCGGGCGCTGAGCATCTTCCGCAGCGGCGTCGAGGCGGTCCGGTCGCAGTACTGGATGCTCGCGATGATGGTGTGCTTCACGTCTCTCGGGCTGTGGCTGCTCTCGGACGTGAACACTTGAGCCCGCGCCAGACGGTGACGAATAGACTTGGCCTCCGTGCGCCGACCCTGGTTTCGAGCCGAGCCCGCCGACGAGACGTTCTTCGACACCGCGCCGGTCCAGCTCAGGGACACGTTTGACGTCAGCCAGCCGGCCAGCCAGGTGTGGGGCGAGCTGACGGGCGACGACGCGCTGTCCTGGATTCGCATCCTCTCGGACGTCAGCTGGACCTCGCCGCGGCCATTCGGCGTCGGCACCACCCGCACGGTTTCGGCGCTGCGGGGCTTGAACGTCCTCAAGGAACACTTCTTCCGCTGGGAGGACGGGCAGCGGATGTCGTTCTATGTGACCGAGGCCAGCGTGCCCGGGTTCCGGCGCTTCGCCGAGGACTATCTGGTGGAGCCGACCTCCGAGACCTCATGCCGGTTCACCTGGGTGGTGGCGATCGAGCCGGCGGCCGCCGGCCGGCTCAGCATGCCCATGAACCGGCGGCTGCTGGGCACCCTGTTCCGCGACACGCGGCGCCACTACGGGCTGGCCTGATGGGCGCGGCCGAGCACAAGCAGTTGCTGGAGGGCGTGTTCGCGGAGCTGTCTCAGGGCAACGGACAGCCGTTCATGGACGCCCTGGCTGACGACGTGCGCTGGACGGTGATCGGCAGCTCGCCCTGGTCTCGGACCTACGCGGGCAAGCGCGAGGTGGTGGAGCAGCTGATGCGTCCGCTGTTCTCGCAGTTTGCCGACCAGTACACCGCCCGGGCTATCCGGATCCTGGCCGAGGACGACGTGGTGGTGGTCGAAGCCCGCGGACAGGTGAACACCAAATCGGGCCGGCCGTACAACCAGACCTACTGCTACGTGTTCCGGCTGGCCGACGGCCGGGTGCGTGAGCTCACCGAGTATCTGGATACCGAGCTGGTCAACCAGGCGCTCGAGCCGCCGGAACTCAACCGCTGACAGGAGAGATTGGATATGCCGATACGTGAGGGAAGCGCCGAGTGGCAGGGAGACCTGCGGAACGGGTCGGGCACCGTGGCTGTGGCCAGCGGCTTGTTCTCGGGCCAGTACTCGTTCCGGACCAGGTTCGAGGACGGCCCGGGCACCAACCCGGAGGAGCTGATCGCCGCGGCTCACGCCAGCTGCTTCTCGATGGCGCTCAGCAACATCCTGGCCGAGGCCGGCCACGTGGCGGATTCGGTCAACACCACCGCCCGGGTCGAGCTGCGCCCGGTCGACGGGGTTCCGACCATCACCCAGATCCAGCTCATCACCGAAGGCCAGGTGCCGGGGATCGATCAGGGTCAGTTCGCGGAGTTCGCCGCCCAGGCGAAGGCGGGTTGTCCGGTGTCCCGGGCCCTGGCCGGAGTGGGCGAGATCGGGCTCGAGGCCAAGCTCAGCGGCTGACCGGAGCGCGTGGCCCTCTACTGCTTGCCGGTCAGCTGCGAGTCGTCGCCGGCCGTCCCGGCGGCCAGCAGGCGGTTCAGGCGCGCGGGGTGGCCCTTGAACACGGCGTCGAGGAACGCGATCGTGGTCCGTGCCACCGCGGTGAGCTCGGCGCCGGGCTCGGTGTAGGGGGGCTGATGGCCGGCTCCGATCAGGCGGAGCAGGAACTTGGGGGAAGCGGCCTGGTTGTAGAAGGCGTAGGTCATGTCCGGCGGGTTGATCGTGTCGGCGGTGCCCTGGACGGCCAGCAGGGGTGGCCCCGAGCTGGGCATGGCGAACTGCGCGGCGAACGGGTCCTCGGCCCCGGACAGGATCATCGCGGCGCCGATCCGCGGGTCACGGTGCCGGGGGTCGTAGGCCGCCGCCAGGGCGGTGTCCCCGCCGTCGGATTGGCCGGTGACCGCGATGTGGCGGGAGTCGATCATCCCCGCGAGCCCGCCCTGGCGACCGGCCGAGCCTGTCGTCAGGGACGAGATGACCAGGCTCATGTCGGCTGGCTGGTTATCCAGATCCTTCTCGTCAGGGCCGCCCGGAGCGTTGGCGTTCTCCAGCGGAAACACGGGCGCGGCCACCACGAACCCCGCCTGGGTCCAGGCGTCGAGCAGCGGCGAGTACGGGTCGGGGGTCACGGCGAACCCGTGCCCGAATGCGACCAGCGGGAACGGCCCCGGCGCCTGGCCGGCGACCGGCTTGGGGTAGCGGATGATGGTGTCGAAAGACCGGGGCGCGCTGCCGATCGTGCGGCTGGGATCGGTGAGCGTCAGCGTGACCGAGCCGATGGCGTAGGGCTGGCTGCGCTGGCGCCGTAGCTGGCTGTCCGCCTCCCGGGCCGCGGCGCTGACCGACGCCAACGCTCTTTGGCTCACCGGCTTGGTTGTGGCTGCGGTAGGGGTGGCAGGGCTGACTTGAGGGGCCGGACGCGTACCGCTGCTTGAGCCACAGCCCGTCGCCACCAGCGACAGGGATGCCGCCGCTATGACGGCGGGCTTCATCCTCCTAACGCGTACTGCTCTATGTCGGCGTCGAGGCTGCCCTGAGCGTCGTACTGGCCGGTGTGCACGAAGCTGACCTTGCCCGCGCGGTTGACGAAGATCGTGGTGGGCAGACCGCCCAGCCCCTGAGGCAAGAGGCCCTGGAACTGGTCCGTCGACGCGGTCTGGTAGCTGGGATAGCTGACCGGATGGGAGACCAGGAACGTCTGGGCGTCGGAGCTGGAGTCGCTGGTGTCGACGCCGAGGAAGGCCACCTGGCGACCAAACCGGACCGAGCTCGACGCGAACAACGGGAACTCGCCGCGGCAGGGGCCGCACCACGAAGCCCAGGCGTTGAGCACCACGGGGTAGCCGCGCAGCGAGCTCAGGCGTCCCACGAGCGCCGTCTCCGGACCGAGGAGCTGCCCCGCCTGGAGGTGCAGGCTGACCAATGCCGCGGGCGACCCGGCGAGCGCCGCAGAAGCAGCGGGGCCCGATTCCGAGGACCTGGGCGCGGCACGCATGGCCGCGCGCACGTGGCGGATCAGGTCCGCGGTGGTGAGCGCCCCGTCGGTGGAGGCGTCGTAATGCCACAGGATCCGGCCGGTGCCGCTGGTCAGGACCAGCCACGGCTGGTCCTGCACCTCGTAGCCGTCGCCCACCCGGCCCGATTGGTCGATGGCCACCGGCAGCGAAGTGGCGGGATGCAGCGAGCGAACGAGCTGCGGGACCTGGCTCGGAGCGGGCTCTACGCTGGCCTCATCGACCGCCACGGCGCGGGGCAGCCGCGCGGATTTGGCCAGGCCTGCGTACCGCTCCACCGCGGCCAGTTGTCTGCGCAGCGGAAACACCTTGGCCGTCCAGGTGGTGAAGAAGAACGTCAGCTGCGGCGCGCTGCCTCCGCCGACGCCGACCTGCCCGCCGGTGGCGCCCGGCAGCGACACTCGCGTCTGGGGCCCGATCGGGAACACCTGGCCGTAGGCCCGGCTTGAGTACACGCGCGGGTGGCCGGGCAGCAGCACCGAGGCGTGCTGGGCCAGCAGCTGGCTGAACTGGCCGATGGCGGCGTAGGACTGCTGGGTTACGTACAGCCGGGACAGCCGGCCACCGGGGTCGATCATGAACAGCGCCGGGGTGTGGTCGATCTGTCCGTGCTCGATGGCCACGCTGACGTGGTAGGCCTGCCACACCCGCTTCAGCTCGGGCAGCCGGGCGGTCAGGAAGCGCCATTGGTGGAGCATCCCGTGCGATTGCGAATACGAACGGACGTCGCTGACAGCGGTGGCCTTGGGGTTCGCATCGATGCCCAACAGCTGGACCCGGTTGGCCGAGGGTCCCAGCAACTGCTTGGCCTGGACCATGGCCTGGGTAGTCAGGGGGCAGATAGTCGTGCACCGGGAGTCATTGAACGCGAGGATCACCACTCGTCCCCGATACGCGGACAGCGAGACCCGCCGGCCGAACTCGTCGCTCAGCGTGAAGTCCGGGGCCGGGCCGGACAGAGGGGTTCCCGGGTCGAGGTACCGATTCGAGGCCAGGGCGTTTGGCGTCGGGTGCGAGCCGCCGGACGCCAGCTGGATGGCGCTGGCGACGATGACCAGCAGCGCCGCTACCGCGACCCAGGGCAGCAGGCGCCTGAGCAATCTGGAGCGATCCATCGTCGGCACGGCCCGTAAGTATGCGACCCCCAGGTCTGGGGCGACGCCACCCAGGAGGACGATCGGGATGGGCGGTGCCGGCCGCCTATGATCAGCCGCCCATGAGCGAGCTTGGCCCCGCGGTCCGAACGGTGATTCACCAGTGCCTGGCCGTTTCGACGAGCGAAGAGGTGGTGGTAGTCGTGGATCCCGCCACCCGGGAGATCGGCGAGGCGCTGCGCGCCGAGGCGGCCGAGGCCGGGGCGGATGCGGTGCTGGTGGTGATGGACCCGCGGGCCAACGACGGCGCCGAGCCGCCGGCCACCGTGGCCGGCGCGCTGCGGGCCAGCGACGTGTTCATCGCACCCACGTCCCGGTCGTTGAGCCACACCGCGGCGCGCAAAGCGGCCACCGACGCCGGGGCCCGCGGCGCCACTATGCCCGGGGTGACCGAGGAGATGCTGGCCCGGGTGATGGCGGTCGACTTCGACACCATGGGCCGGCGCTCCCGGGACGTGGCAGAGCTGCTCACCGCCGCCGAGCAGGCGCACCTGACCTGCCCCCGCGGCTCTGACTTCGTCGTCCAGCTGAGCGGACGCCGCGGCATCGCCGACGACGGCGTGCTTGGCCAGCGCGGCGCGTTCGGCAACCTGCCCTGCGGTGAGGGGTTCATCGCGCCGGCGGGCGGCGAGGGCACGGTAGTCGCCTCGAGCCTGGCGGCCCTCGGTCTGCGTGACGAACCGGCCGCGCTGAGCGTCAGCGGCGGGAGGATCGTGGACGCCCAGGGCGGCCTGGGCCCACAGTTCCTGGAGCGGCTGCGGGCGCACGGCGAGCGGGGCTGCAACCTGGCCGAGCTTGGCGTGGGGACCAATGACCGGGCCACGCTGACCGGGAACGTGCTGGAGGACGAGAAGATCCTCGGCACCGTCCACGTGGCGTTCGGGGCCAGCGCCGGGATCGGCGGCACGGTCTCCGTCCCGGTCCACCTCGATGCGGTGGTGCTCGAGGCCACCTTGCGAATCGATGAGCGGGTGGTCCTGGAGGAAGGTCGCTACGTGCTGTGACCCTGCTGCTGGCCGTGCCCAACGTCTCCGAAGGCCGGGATCAGCAGCTGATCGACCGGATCGCCGAGGCGTTTGACGCCCGGCGGCTGAACGTGCATTCCGACCCCGATCATCACCGCAGCGTGTTCACTCTGGCCGGCGAGCCCGGGGCGCTGGCCGAAGCCGTGGTGGCCGGGGCCCGGGTCGCCACGGCCGAGATCGACATCACACGCCAGGGGGGTGAGCACCCTCGTATCGGCGCGATTGACGTGGCCCCAATCGTGTACACGCGCGCCGAGGACCGCGGAGCGGCCTGCGCCGAGGCGCTGGTGCTCGGCGACCGGCTGGGCGAGGAGCTCGGTCTGCCAGTGCTCCTGTACGGCGAGCTGGCGCAGGGCCGCACCCGTCAGCAGCTGCGGGCGGGTGGACCGACCATGCTGGCGCGCCGGATCGCCTCCCGCGAGCTGGCGCCCGACTTCGGCCCGCCGCAACTTCATCCCACGGCCGGGGCGGTGCTCGTCGCGGCTCGCCCGCCCCTGGTGGCGTTCAACGTGGAGCTGGCCCCGCCGGCCACCCTCGAGACGGCCCGCGCCGTGGCCGGGGCGATCCGGGAGACCGGTCCCCAGGGCCTGCCTGCGGTGCGGGCGATTGGGGTGTGGCTCGAGCACCGCGGTGTGGCCCAGGTGTCGATGAACATCGAGGATCACGACCGGGCGCCGCTGGCGGAAGTGATCGCGGCGATCCAGCGGCACGCCCCGGTGGCCGAGGCCGAGCTGGTGGGGCTGGCGCCGCAGGCGGCCTTGGAGGAATTTCCGGAAGACGTGCCGCTGCGCAACCGGGCCACGATCGAGGACGCGCTGCGCTAACGCACTAAGCTCACATCCACCATGGCCCAGACCAAGCGCAAGCGGCGGACAAAGCACCGGGGGACTCCGGCCGGAACGATCCAGACGCGGGGCCGCACCGGCCGTCCGCCCACGGCGGAAGAGCGCAAGAAGCAGACGCGGGCCACCGCGCGTGAGGAGCGGCTGAACCGCCCCCCGACCTGGAAGTCGTCGGTCACGAGAGCCTTCGTGGCCGCAGCGATCGTGTTCGTGTTCATCCTCGTGGTCAACCACAGCAAGAAGAACGCCGTGGCCGGCGCGCTGCTGTTCACGGTCATCGCGTTGATCATCTACATCCCGGCCGGCTACTACCTTGAGCTGATGCTGTACCGCCGGCGCCAGCGCAAGGCGGCACGCAAGTGATCGACGTCCGCATGTTCACCGTGGGACCGGTTCAGGAGAACTGCTTCGTGGTGCGTGAGCCGGGCTCCGACCGCGGGGTGATCGTCGACCCGGGTGACGAAGCCGATCGGTTGCTGGAGGCGGTGCAGACGCTCGGCATCCAGGTCGAGGCGATCCTCGTCACCCACACCCACTTCGACCACATCGGCGCGGTGGCGCCCGTGGCCCAAGCCACCGGCGCGCCGGTGTGGTGCCCGGAGATCGAACGGCAGGTCCTGGCCAACATCATGGACTACGTGCCCTGGCCGGGCTTCGGGCCATTCGAGAGCTATCAGGCCGATCACACGGTCACGGGCGGTGAGACCCTCGAGCTGGCCGGAATGAAGATCGAGGTCCTGTCCACCCCCGGCCACAGCCCGGGCCATGTGACCTACGCGATCGAGAACGATGCAGCGCTGTTCTCCGGGGACGTCCTGTTCCAAGGCTCAGTGGGACGCGTGGATCTCCCGGGCGGTGACTGGCCGACACTGCTGGCCTCGATCGAGACGCTGGTTGAGCGCTTCTCGCCGGACACCACTGTGTATCCCGGACACATGGGGATAACCACGCTGGGACAGGAGCAGGCGACCAACCCGTTCCTGGCGGAGCTCGCCCAGAACCGGTGACTAGGATCCAGTCGCCGCGCGGCACGTTCGACGTGCTCCCGGAGGACGCTGCGCGCCGTGAGCTGCTGGAGGGACACGCCAAACGGGTCTTGGGAGCCGCCGGCTACCGCCGGATCGAGACGCCGGCGTTCGAGGCCACCGAGCTGTTCGCGCGCGGGGTGGGGCAGGCCACCGACATCGTCCAGAAGGAGATGTACACGTTCTCGGACGCCGGCGGCCGGTCGCTCACGTTGCGTCCGGAGGGCACCGCCCCGGTGTGCCGCGCCTACATCGAGCACGGCATGCACAAGCTCCCACAGCCGGTCAAACTCTGGTACCTCTCGAGCTTCTTCCGGGCCGAGGCGCCGCAGAAGGGGCGCTACCGCCAGTTCTGGCAGGTCGGGGCCGAGGCCATCGGTTCCGCCGAGCCGGAAACCGACGCCGAGCTGATCGTGCTGCTGAGCGAGCTGCTGGAGGCGATCGGCGTGCGGGCCCGGCTGCGCCTGTCCAGCCTGGGCACCCCCGAAACCCGGACCGAGTATCGGGAAGAGCTCCGAGCCTTTCTCCGAGCCGAGCTCACGCTGACCGGGGAGCTGGAACTCAACCCGCTGCGGGCGTTCGACCGGGCCGACCCGGCCACCCGGGCGGTGATGGAGCGCGCCCCTCGGCTGCTCGATCGGCTAGCGCCGGAGGACGCCGAGCACTTCGCCGAGGTGCAGCGGCTGCTGGACGGCGCCGGTGTCCCGTACGAGATCGACTCGACCCTAGTTCGCGGCCTCGACTACTACACGCGGACGGTGTTCGAGTTCACCAGCGATGAGCTCGGCGCGCAGTCCGGCGTGGGGGGTGGTGGGCGCTATGACCGCCTGATCGAGCAGCTGGAAGGCCCGCCCACCGCGGCCTGCGGATGGGCCGCCGGGGTGGAGCGGATGCTGCTGGCGGCCGGGGAGCTGCCCACCGCACCACCAGTGGTCGACCTGTTCGTGGCCCTGGCCGAGCCGGAGGCCGCACCGCAGGGATTTCAGCTGGCGCGCAAGGCCCGGCAGGCCGGTCTGCAGACCCAGCTTGAGCTCTCGCGCCGGTCGCTCAAGGGCCAGCTCAAGCACGCAGATCGGCTGGGCGCCCGCTACGTGGCGATCGTCGCCGGCGCTCGGGCGGCCAGCCTCAAGGAGATGGAGTCCGGTGAACAGCAGGAGCTCGACCCAGATCAGGTGATCCCCTCGATCCTGCGGGGAAGCAGGTTGGCGTGAAGGCTCCCCGACCCAACCGCTACCGCGACGCCTGGTGCGGCGAGCTGACCGCCGAGCGCGCGGGCACCCAGGCCCGGGTGGCCGGCTGGGTGAACCGCCGCCGCGACCACGGCGGGCTGATCTTCATCGACCTACGCGACCGCACGGGGATCGTGCAGCTGGTGTTTCACCCCGAGCAAGCCGAAACCCATGCCGCCGCCCACCGCCTGCGCTCCGAGGATGTGCTGAGCGCGAGCGGCGTCGTGCGCCGGCGGGAGCCTGAGAACGTCAACCCGGCGCTCCCCACCGGCGAGGTCGAGCTCTCAGTGGAGGGGTTCGAACTGCTGGCCGATGCCGAGACGCCCCCGTTCCCGCTAGACGAGGGGGACACGGTGGACGAGAGCCTGCGGTTGCGCCACCGGGCGCTGGACCTGCGGCGGACCCCGATGCAAGAGGCCCTGGCCCAGCGCCATCGGGTCATCACGACCATGCGAGAGGTTTTGAATGGCCGGGATTTTCTGGAGATCGAGACGCCCGACCTGACCCGTTCGACGCCCGAGGGAGCCCGCGACTACCTGGTGCCGGCGCGGATCCAGCCGGGCTCGTTCTACGCGCTGCCGCAATCGCCGCAGCTGTTCAAGCAGCTGCTGATGATCGGCGGGCTGGAGCGCTACTACCAGATCGCCCGCTGCTTCCGGGACGAGGACACCCGGGCCGACCGCCAGCCGGAGTTCACGCAGCTCGATCTGGAGATGGGCTTCGTCGACGAGGACGACGTGATCGACTGCATGGAGTCCGTGATGGGCGCTGTGTTCGAGCGCGAAGGCTTCGCGGTTCCGTCGCCCCCGTGGCTCCGGATGACGTTCGCCGAGGCGGTGTCCCGGTACGGCGTCGACCGACCGGATACGCGTTTCAGCCTGGAGCTTCACGACGTGGGCGAGGTCTTACGTGCGACCGAGTTCAAGGTGTTCGCCGGCGCGCTGGCCTCGGGCGGGGTGGTGCGCGGGATCAACGCCGGGGCCCGGGAGCTGTCCCGCGCCGACCTCGACGGGCTGACCGAACTGGCCAAGCAGCACGGGGCCAAGGGGCTGGTGTGGGCATTCGTCGAGGACGGGGGGTGGCGCTCGCCGGTAGCCAAGTTCCTCTCGCCGCAGGAGATCGACGCGATCAATGCGGCGCTGGAGGCCGGGCCGGGCGACCTGCTGCTGATGGTGGCCGACGAGGTCACAACCGTCGGTCAGGCGCTCAGCGCGCTGCGCATGGAGATCGCCCGGCGCTTCGACCTGATCGATCACTCTCGCCACGACGTGCTGTGGATCGTCGAGTTCCCGGCCTTCTTCTGGGACGCCGAGGGCGGGCGTTGGCAGGCGGCTCACCATCCGTTCACGGCCCCCCGGGGCGACCTGTCGGATCCGGGGACCGTGTCCTCACGGGCCTACGACCTGGTCCTGGACGGTTCTGAGATCGGCGGCGGGTCGATCCGTATCCACGAGCGGGAGGTCCAGCAGCGGGTATTGGAGCTCCTGGGCATCGGTCCCGAAGAGGCCCAGGAGCGGTTTGGCTTCCTGCTCGACGCGATGCGCTACGGCGCGCCGCCGCACGGAGGCATCGCCATGGGGATCGATCGGATCGTGGCCGCCCTGGCCGGGCGCGACTCGATCCGCGACGTCATCGCGTTCCCCAAAGCGGCCAGCGGCGCCGATCCTCTGACCGGTGCTCCGGCGCCGGTCGACCCCGCCCAGCTGCGGGAACTGGGACTGCGGCTGCTGTAAGACGCTCGTCTAGCCTGCGCCTCAGCGCTCACTCCCCGGGGCACCGCGGCCGATCTCTCCAGCGATGGACCACGTTTCGCGCCCGTTGCTCATTGTGCTGGTGGCTGCTGCGGCCTTCCTCGCCCTGTGGCTGGTGGCTCTGAAGCCGCACGGTTCGAGCAGCAGCTCACCGCCCGCCTCGAAGCCTGCGGTGGTATCGCCGCCCGCCGCGGCGAAGCCGCCCTCGCCGCGGCCCACCCATCGGGCCGCCGCGGTGCCTAAGCCGGTTCACCGGCCCCAGATTGCGGGGCGGCTGGCGCAGGCGAGCAAGCCAGCGGTACGGCCAACAGCCTCGGCGCAGCCCGGCGCGTCCACCCGCCTGAGCGCGGTGCAGAACGCCTTGGCCCGCGGCCACGTGCTGGCCCTGCTGTTCTACAACCCGGCGGCCGCCGACGATCAAGCGGTCAAGCAGGAGCTGGCCGGGGTCCCGGCGCTCGGAGGCCGGGTGTTCAAGCTGGCCGTCCCGCTGCCCGAGGTCTCGAGCTACGCCGCACTGACCAACCAGGTGCCGGTGAACCTCTCGCCCACGCTGGTGATCATCGACCGCGGGCGACACGCCCAGGAGATCGTCGGATTCGCCGACTCGTTCGAGATCGCCCAGCGGCTCCAGGACGCCCTGGCGGTGCCGGTCGCAGCCGGCTGAGGCCTCGCTCCAGCCTGGCCCCGGCACTATCCTCGCCGGGATGGATCCGGAGGCTTTCGAACATCACCTGAGCTCGCCGCAAGGCCGGGGACGAATTCCGGCCGGCTGCTCGCCGGCGAAGGTGGAAGGCGGCGCGTGCGGCGACCAGATCGAGTTCGGCTTGGCGGTCCGCGACCAGCGCGTGGCCGAGGCCGGATTCCAGGCCCAGGGCTGTGGCGCTGCCACGGCTGCGGCGAGCGCCGCGGTGACGTTGAGCCGCGGTCGGACGGTGGTTGAGGCTGCGCGGATTGGCCCCCGGGAGATCGTCGAGGAACTGGGCGGGCTCAGCCCGGGCAAGCTGCACGCGGCTGACGTCGCGGCCGAGGCGCTGGCCCGGGCCCTGGGGATCGCCGTCAGGGCCCAGCCGGTGCTGCCTCCGCTGGCCAACCGGACGCTGGTCGCCATGAGCGGCGGCGTGGACAGCGCGGTGGCCGCACTGTTGTGTGCGCTGGACGGCGAGACGGTGGCGGTCACCTTGGAGCTGTGGGCCGACCCCGAGAACGACGCGGAGGGCAGCTGCTGCTCGGCCTCGGCGGTGGCCGCGGCCCGCGCGCTGGCCCACTCGATGGACCTCCCGCACTTCACGATCGACCTGCGGGACGAGTTCCGCCGCGGCGTGGTGGAGCCGTTCGTCGCCGGCTACGCGGCCGGCGAGACCCCGAATCCGTGCGTGGGCTGCAACGGTCACGTGCGGCTGGACGCGATGCTGGCCCTGGCCGACCGCCTGGGTTGCCGCCGGCTGGCCACCGGGCACTATGCCCGCCAGGCCGAGACCGAGCACGCCGACGGCCCGCTGCTGCGGGCGGCGGCCGACCCGGCCAAGGACCAGACCTACATGCTCGCCGCGCTGTCCTCGGAGTCGCTGGCCCGGATGTGGTTTCCGCTGGGCGAGCTGCACAAGCCTCGAGTGCGTGAGCTGGCCCGGGAGGCCGGCCTTCCGGTCGCATCCAAGGTCGACTCCCAGGACCTGTGCTTCCTGGCCGGGACCGACCGGGCTCAGTTCCTGTCCCGGCACGGGGGGCTGGGTGAGCGCCCCGGGCCGATCGTCGATCGCGGCGGTCGCGTGCTGGGCCAGCATGGGGGCCAGCACCGCTACACGGTGGGCCAGCGCCGGGGGCTGGGCGTGGCCGGCAGCGAGCCGCTGTACGTGCTGGACAAGCAGGCCGCGTCCAATCACGTGGTGGTGGGGCCGCGAGCCGCGCTGCAGACGCACCGCGTGGCGGTGCGGGCAGTGAGGCTGCACCGCACGGGCGAGCGCGTGGATCGAGTCAAGCTGCGCTACCGCTCACGCCCGCTGGGCGCCAGGCTGTCCGGCTCCCCGATGGCGGGGCGCCACCGGCTGATGCGGATCGACCTGGCCGAGCCGGCGGAGGGTCCGGCGCCTGGGCAGCTGGCGTGCCTGATGGACGGCGAGCTGGTCATCGGCTGGGGCACTATTGCCCGGACGTAGGGCCCAGCAGGGGCGAGCGGTGCCCGGTCGCCCGCGCCTATGACGCCCGCCAGGTGAACGTGACGGTCGCGCCGGGAGCGAGCCGGTAGCTGAAGTACTGGCCGCGGTCGCCCACTGTGAACGGCTTGGTGACCTTAGCGTCGTTGTTCACGATCAGGACCGTCTCCCCGTCCGGGTTCTGAAACGCGACGTCGTTGAGTCCATACGTCTTGGGCGGGTTGACGTCCTGCGTGACGAAGGTCGAAGAGTCGATCCGCGTGGCGCCGGGCCGGACGTAATGCCCGAACTGGGCCAGCTGGTAGTAGTCGAGCGTCGGCTTGGCCGTGTGTGTGGATGGGTCAACCGTGATGATCCCCGTGCACCCTGCGCAGGCGATGTTCGGATGCTGGACCGGCCCGCCGTCTGGATCGAGGGCGAGGTTCCACATGGCAACCCGGCTGGCCCAGCTGCGGAACGAGGTGATCAACACCGCGGAAGTCGAAGGACGTGGCGGGGTTGCGCACTCACCGACCACCTGATCGAACCTCGGCTGATAACCGTGGAATCTCCGCATGAGGTCCGGGCTGCCGACGTAGCAGTGCCACGAAATCCCGGCTAGGTCCCCCCCGGCCGGCCCACCCGCGACGTCCCACGCGTAGCCGCCCCAGCTGCCGTCATAGCCGTAGATCGACACCGCGGACAGTTCGGCGCGGCGCAGGGCCGGATGCAGGTAGCGGGCGATGAGGTCCGACTCCTGTGATGCGGGCAACGTGGCGCCGGGATAGTTGCTCTGGACCGACGGTTCGTTCTGGACCGTGATCGCCTTCACGTGGATGCCCTGGCTGGCGTACGCCTGAAGGAACTTCACGATGTATGCCGCCAGCGAGGGCTCGTCGGACGTAAGGATCGTTCCCTTGTGTTGGATGTTGTTGAACTGGTGGTTGCCCTTCATCCAAGGGGGCGGGCTCCACGGACTGGCCAGCAGCAGGGTGGCTGGATTGACCGACAACGCCTGGCGCAGGGCGGGGATCACGTAGGCCAGGTCGTGGACGATCGAGAACCGCTTCAACCGAGGATCCACGTGGCCTGGCGGCAGGTCGTCATACGAGTACGGGCTCCCGTGTACGGTGAAATCGGAAGCTCCGATCGGAACCCGCAGGAAGTTCAGGCCCACGGCCCGGCGGCTGAACAGATTGGTCATCCAGCGATCGCGCTCCACCGGCAGCAGCCCATCCTCGAGCAGCCATGCGGAGGTATCGGTCATGGCCCCGCCGATGCCGTTGAACCGCTGGAACCGGGATTGATCGTTGACCTCGACCAGCGGGTACCGGGGCCGGGCCTGCGGGGAGCTCCTTAGTGACGGCCGCGCACTCATCGCCTGGCGCATGTCCGCGGTGGTCAACGTGACCGACACCGTGTAGGGGCTCGAGGACAGGTGCCTCTGATCTTCGCTCCCCCCCGAGGGAGCTACCCAAACGCTCAGGCAGAGGCACAGGGCCCCCGCGAACAGACCTCGGCGGCGCACGGCCGCTCACAGTAGCGACATCTCGATGATCGGCCGCCCGGCGTCTCGCTCGCCCGATTGCCTCTACTCGTGCCCGCCCGGCCCGCGCCCGCCGATCCTCCCCCGGTTGAGGGGGGAAGGTGGCCGAGACGTGATCGACTGTCGGAGCATCCGCCTGCGTTACCGCGATTGACTGCTCGTTTCAAGCATTGACACTCGCCTGGAAGCAAGGCGAAATGGGGCGACACGGGCCGACCACGTGTTTGCAGGGGGTTTGCCTCCGAGTCGTCGAGAAATTCCGCGCCGTCAACTCGGATCGGGGGCCGGCGCTACCGCACCCCGAAGTCGGCGTTACGGACCAGCATGGCCCCGAGCTTGGGCCAGTAGACGCCAGTGGGCGGCGCCCCGGGCAGCTCGTACTTCGGCCCCAGCTCCTGACACTGGCCCAGGGACTCGCCTGGGTTAGTGGTCCAGGCGAACGCATCAACGTTCTTGTAACCGGTGTGGGTGGTCGGCTTGGGCCCCAGCCCGCGGCCCACCGGGTTGCACAGCACCTCGTTCCCATCCCTCACGATGTCGGGAGGCCGCAGGGGGCCCTGGCCGTTGGCGCCGGTGTTGACCACGAAGTGCTTGCCCCCGGTTAGGCGGGAGACCTGCTCACCGAACCGGATCTCCTTGCTGGTCCAGTCGAAGTGGGTGGCATTGAGGAAGAAGCCCTGGATCTTGGTGATGCCAGCCTGCATGAGCAGCCGGGCGACCACCGGCGCGTGAGCCGCGTCTGCAGCGCCGGCATCGAGGTAGATCACCAGGTGCGGACAGTTGGCGAGCAGCGTGTCGATGGCGTCGTTGATCTCCCCCATTCGCGTGGCTCGGCCGTGGGCGTTCAGCCCCGGTGCGGTGATGATGGAGTCCATCTCCAGGAACAGCACCGCGCGGTAGGACCCGATCCCACGGGCGAAGCCGTCGACGAAGTTGTGGTATTGGGCCACGAAGTCCGGCGAGTCGCCGTTGCCCCGCACCCCGTGGACCAGTGCGTATGTGGCCAGCATTGGCACCGTGCCGGGAGCATCGGTAGCCGCCCGGCTGAGGTACCGGGATACCGCGGTCCCCACGTCGGGCACGTACTCCGACGGCGTGAAGAAGCCGAATCGCTGCGCCCCCGGCTGGCTGGCGATTACCCGCAGCGCTGGGTTGCTGTGGGCTGCCTTGGCCGGCTCGCTCTTCAGGTCGACGTAGAACTGCATTCCGGCCAGTGGGTTGCCGTCCGTGACCTTGGTCAAGCCGAGCGGATTGACGGGATCTCGGGACGGGGCCGGGTCGTCGTTGAGGATGGTTAGGACGCTGGTGGACACAGGGCCGAGGCCGATGGGGGAGGGCCCGTACAGCGAGACCCGCAGCGTCTTGGGGATGCTGGCCGCGCCGTGGTCGACGATCGGGATGGCGAAACTAAGGCTGGTCTGCCCGCGCTCGAAGTCGAGTTCCCCCTTCACCGTGGTGAAGTCGTAGGACGTCGCCGTGCACGGGGTACCGCCGCAGTCGAACGGGGCGTTGGTGGCCGGGTTGTAACCGTCGCCCGAGGTGATGTAGCGGACCTGAGCGCTGAACAGGGACTCCGCCTGCGAGCGCTGGACGGTGATCACCGCCTGGCCGCCATTCTCGTGAGCCGTCAGGCCGCCGGGCGGCGCGATGATCTGAAAGCCCAGGGGGTCGAAGCGGGCCGCCTGCGCCCCGGTGGCCGCGACCAGCGGCAGCACCAGTGCGGCCAAGAGGCCGACGCGGCGGAGGAGAATCTGGGTATGGGTAATCGACACTCAGTCATAAAGACGGGTTCACGGCTCGCAAACTCAAGCCCCTGCCCTGGATCTACAACTTTTGTCTGCACTCCAGTCCGGCGTCTTTAGGTTCCGGCCGACTCCTAAACTCACGGTCCCCATGACCTCGGACGACATCCGGCGAACCTTTCTGGAGTTCTTCACCCGGCGCGATCACAAGCGCCTGCCCTCGGCGTCCCTGATCCCGGCTGAGTTCGACCCCTCGGCGCTGTTCACAGTGGCCGGCATGCACCCGCTGAAGCCCTACTTCCTGGGGATCGAACGGCCGCCGCATCCGCGGGTCACCACGTGCCAGAAAACGTTCCGCACCGCCGACATCGACATCATTGGGACCACCACCCGGCACCTCACGTTCTTCGAGATGCTGGGCAACTTCTCGTTCGGCGACTACTTCAAGCGGGAGGCCGCACGGTTCGCCTGGGAGCTGTCGACCGAGGGGTTCGGCTTTGCGGCGGACGACATCTGGATCACGGTGTTCGCGGGCGACGAGGAGCTGCGCCTGGGGCCAGACGACGAGGCGATCGAAGCCTGGTTGGAGATCGGAGTGCCACGTGAGCGCATCGTCGAGTGTCCCCGCGCGGAGAACTTCTGGCAGGCCGGGCCGCTGGGCCCGTGCGGCCCCTGCTCGGAGCTGTACCTGGATCGCGGGCTCGAGTTCGGAAACGCGGACGACCTTCCCGGCGGGGACAACGAGCGCTTCCTCGAGTACTGGAACCTCGTGTTCATGCAGTTCGACCAGAACCCGGTGAACACGCTGACGCCGCTGCCCAAGCAGAACATCGACACGGGATTGGGCCTCAACCGGCTGGCCGCGATCCTGCAGAACAAGCCCTCGGTGTTCGAGACCGACCAATTTGCCCCGCTCATGAGCCTGGGCGAGGAACTGTCAGGCCGTCGCTACGGCCAGGATTTCGCTACCGACCGGGCGCTGCGCGTGCTGGCCGATCACTCGCGTGCGATGACGTTCCTGATCGCCGACGGAGTGGTGCCCTCCAACGAAGACCGCGGGTACGTGTTGCGGCGGATCATGCGCCGAGCCATCCAGCAGGGCCGGGCCCTGGAGCTGGAGACCGGCTTCCTGGGCCAGTACGCCGACCGGGTGACCGAGATCATGGGCGCTGAATACCCGGAGCTGCACGAGCAGCATGAGAACGTGCGCAAATGGCTGTCGGCCGAAGAGACGGGATTCGGCCGAACCCTGGAGCAGGGAAACCGCCTGCTGTCCGAGCTGCTGGAGCGAGCCTGTGAGCAGGGTGAAGAGGGGATCTCCGCTGACGACGCGTTCATGCTGCACGACACCTACGGGTTCCCCATCGAGCTCACCGACGAGCTGGCGGCCGAGCAGGGCATGGGCGTGGACCAAGAGGGATTCGAGCGGCTGATGGACCAGCAGCGCCAGCGCGCGCGGGCCGCGTCGGGGCGCCCCCGGGCCGGCGAGGAGCTGCGCGAACGAGCGCTAGCACTGGTGGGCCAGGCGGGCTTTCGGACCGACTTCAAGGGGTACGAGACCACCGACCTGGAGACCACGGTCGGCGCCGTGCACGGCGACGACGGGCAGAGAGTTCTGGCCAAGCTGGTCGAGTCGCCGTTCTACCCCACAGGCGGAGGTCAGATCGCCGACGCCGGGTACGTCGAGTGCGCGGACGGCGACTGCCGGGCGCGAGTCGAGGACGTGCTGCGGATCGGCGAGGACCAGGTGGTGGCGCTGGAGGTGCAGCGGGGCCGGTTCGAGCCCGGTGAGCGGGTGCACGCGCAGGTGGATCAGGTGACCCGCCACGCCACCGAGTGCAACCACACCGCCACCCATCTGCTCCACGCCGCGTTGCGCCAGCGACTGGGCACGCATGTCCACCAGGCCGGCTCCTACGTCGGCCCGGACAAGCTGCGGTTCGACTTCACCCACGGCCACGGCCTGAGTGAGCAGGAGCGAGCCGATGTGGAGGACCAGGTCAACCAGTGGATCCTGGCCGACCAGCCGGTGCGCGCTTTGATCACGACGCTCAGCGAGGCTCGGGGGCTGGGCGCTATGGCGCTGTTCGGCGAGAAGTACGGCGATGTGGTGCGCATGATCGAGGTGGGGGACGGCTCGTTCTCCCGCGAGCTGTGCGGCGGCACCCATGTCAGCTTCACGGCCGAGATCGGACTGTTCAAGATCACCACCGAGACGTCGAGCGCGGCCAACGTGCGGCGCATAGAAGCAATCACGGGCCCCGAGGCAGTCATGCAGGTACGCCACTACGATCGGGCGCTGGGGGCGGCGGCCCGGGTGCTGCGGGTGACCCCGGAGCTGGTGCCGGACGCCGTCCAGCAGCTCCGCGACCGGGTGCGTGAGCTGGAAAAGGGCGGAGCCCGACCGAGCCCGACCGACGCGGTGGACGTCGAGCAACTGATCGGCTCGGCGGTCGAGCACGACGGGGCCGTGATCCTGGTCAGCGAGCTGCCCGTGCCTGACGACAAGGCATTACTGGAGCTGGTGGACCGCCTCAAGTCCAAGCTGGGCGATGCCGCGATCGTCCTGGGCGGCGCCGGTGAGGGCCGGGTCAACCTGGTGGCCAGCGTGGCCCCCTCACTGGTGTCCCGCGGGGTGCGGGCCGACGAGATCGTGAGCGCCGCCGCAGCGGTCGTGGGGGGCGGCGGTGGGGGCCGCGCCACGCTGGCTCGGGCCGGAGGAAAAGACACTGCCAAGCTCCCCGAGGCGCTTGAGATGGCTCGCCGGACGGTGGAGGCAGCCCTGAGTGGAAGTCACTAGCCTGCGTGAGAGTGCTGGCGCTTGACTACGGAAGCGCGCGCTGCGGGTGCGCAATCAGCGATCCGACCGGCGTCCTGGCCACTCCCATTGAGCCGGTGGCCAGCCCCAGCTCCCGCCGGGGCAGAGCGCGGCTCCGTGCGTTGGTCGCCGAGCTGAGCGCCGAGCGCGTGGTGGTCGGGCTGCCGCTCAGCCTGTCTGGATCTGACTCCGACCAAACCGCCGAGGCGCGAGACTTCGCCCGGCGGCTGGAGCGAGAGCTGCCGGTGCCGGTCGAGCTCTACGACGAGCGACTGACCACCCGGCTGGCCGCCCGCACCGGTGGTCGAGCCAGCGAGGACTCACGGGCCGCCGCACATCTGCTGGAGAGCTGGCTGGCCGGGCGGGCGGGAACAACGGATGAGTGAGTCCCGCGAGCGCTCGGCGGCAGAGCGCGAGGCAGCCCGCCTGGAGCGAGAGCGTCGGCGGGGTCAAGGAGGTTCGGGCCAGCAACCGTTCGCGCCGGTCGGTCGGGAGCCCGCGCCGCCGCCAGAGCCCGCGGCGCCACATCCCCAGGCTGCGCCTCCGTCGCCGCCAGAGGCCCTGCCTCCGCGCAATCTGACCCCGCCGCCGCCTGAGGTCGGGCCTCCGCCGCCCCAGCCGACCGATGAATCCGATCTGGTCTCCCCATACGACACCGGTGAGCTCGAACTGGCCCAGCTGGTTGATGATGATCACGCCGCCGGCACCCGCCGGGTGGGCTGGCGCGAGGCCCGCGGCGGCGGCGCCGGCACCGCGGAGGCGCAACCGCCGCGCCGGCCCCCGTCTGATCCCCGTCACCGCCGGTTCGGGGCGCCTCACTCGCGGGTCGGCCGGGTGATCGCCCTGCTGGCGCTGGTGTTCGCGGCAGCCGTGATCTGGTTCCTGGTCGAGCTGTTCCAGCCCTTCCACGGCTCAGGCCATGGCGACGTGACGGTGACCATTCCGGCGCACGCCTCGAGCAGCCAGATCGGGGACCAGCTCGAGCGCCAGGGTGTGATCTCCTGCAGTTTCCCCTCGTGCAGCTTCCTGTTCAAGTTGCGCGAGGCACTGTCGAGCAGCAAGCTGCTACCCGGCACGTATCACCTGCGGCAGGACATGAGCTATGGGGACGTGATCAAGATCCTGAGCACGCCGCCCCCGCCGGTGCCGACCACCGGCGTCACGATCACGCCTGGCAAGACGCGACAGGAGATCAATCAGCTGTTGCACTCACAAGGCGTCAAGGGGAGCTACGTCGCCGCCTCGCGACACTCGCACGTGCTCAATCCGGGCACGTATGCCGCTCCAGCGGGCACCAACTCGCTCGAGGGCTTCCTGTTCCCCGACACCTACCAGCTGCGAGTGCCCATCAACGTCGACACGCTGGTGAACGATCAGCTGAAGCGGTTCAAGCAGGAGTGGGCCGGCGTCGGCCTGGGGTATGCCCGCAGCCGCGGTCTCTCGCCCTACCAGCTGCTGATCGTGGCCTCGATGGTGGAGAAGGAGGCGGAGACCCAGAAGGACCGGCCGCTGATCGCCTCGGTGATCTATAACCGGCTGCGCCAGGGAATGCTCCTGCAGATCGACGCCACGGTGCGCTACGCCGTGGGCAACTACACCAGCCCAATCACCGAATCTCAGCTGCGCGCGCCCTCGCCCTGGAACACCTACGTGCACCAGGGGCTGCCGCCGACCCCGATCGCCAATCCCGGCCTGTCTTCGATCCAGGCCGCGGCCCACCCGGCCGCCACCGACTACCTGTTCTTCGTGGTCAAGCCGTGCGGCAACGGCGAGCACGCCTTCGCCTCCACCTACGCGCAGTTCCTGCAGGAAGAGCAGCAGTACAACGCCGCGCGCAGCCAGCGGGGTGGACGCTCGCCCGCGCGCTGCTAAGTGGCCGAACGGACGCGCCTGGGCGTGCTGGGCTGGCCGGTGAGCCACAGCCGCTCGCCCCAAATGCAGAATGCCGCCCTCCGCCAGACGGGCCTGGCCGGCTGGCGCTACCAGCATCTGCCCGTCCCGCCGGAGCTGCTGGCCGAGACGGTGAGAGCTCTCCCGGCCGCCGGGTTCCGGGGGGTGAACGTGACCGTCCCGCACAAGCAGGCCGCGCTGGGGTTCGCCGACCGGGCCAGCCAAAGCGCGGCCGATATCGGGGCGACGAACACATTGCGGTTCGAGGCCGACGGGACGATGGTGGCGGACAACACCGATGCCCCCGGGCTGATCGAGGCGCTCCCGTTCTCGCCTCGCGGCCGCACCGCGCAGGTCATGGGGGCGGGGGGAAGCGCCCGCGCGGTGGTGTGGGCCCTGGTCCAGGGCGGCGCGGAGCGGGTGAGCGTGTGGAACCGGACCCCGGAGCGGGCCGCCGCGCTGACCCAGGAGCTGGGCGGCACAGCGGTCGCCGAACCCGTCGAGGCGGATCTGCTCATCAACTGCACTACCATCGGTTTGGATTTCCGCGCCCAGCTAAAGCATTTGCCGCTCCTCACCGAATGGCAAGCGAGGTACGTTTGCGTAGTTGACCTCGTGTACGCCCCCACCGAAACTGACCTCATCAGCGCCGCCCGCCGGGCCAGTCTGGCCGTGGTTGACGGACTCGAGCTGCTGGTGGCTCAGGGGGCTCTGAGCTTCGAGCTGTTCACGGGTCGCCCGGCGCCGCGGGAGGTCATGCGCCAGGCGGTGGGGAGGCTGGCGTGAGCGACAACATCCATCATCTACGTGCGCTGGGCCCGGAGGGCCGGGCCGCGGACGCCGACAAACCGGGGACCGGCATCACCCCGCCGAGCCGGCGCGGCGGGTCCAGCCGGTTCCTGACCGACGTTCTGGTCGAGCTGGGCTTCTGCGAGGAGGAGCGGGTGCAGCGGGCGATCCAGGAGGCCCGCGGGGCCGGAGCATCGCCCGAGCAGATGCTGCTCGAGCAGGGAGCGATCACGCCCGAGCAGCTGTCACGCGCGATTGCCGAGCGCTACGGCCTGGACCACCTGGACCTGGGAATCCTCAAGGTCGACATGGCCGCGGCCAACCTGATGAGCTCAGCGGCCGCCAAACGCTACGCGGCCGTCCCGGTGAGCTACCTGGACGAGCGCACGCTGCTGCTGGCCATGGCCGATCCATCGAACGTCATCGCGGTCGACGACATCGCGATGATCACCCGCATGGACGTGCGGTCCGCGGTGGCCTCGGCCGAGGACATCGCGGCGCTGATCTCCCGGATGAACCACTTCGAGGACGTGGTGCAGGAGGCGGTGGACGAGGCCGAGGAGGCGGCTGGGCCGCTGGAGATCATCGACCTGCGCGAGTCCGCCGAGGACGCGCCGGTGATCAAGCTCGTGCACTCGATCATCGCCGAGGCGGCCGAGCGAGGCGCTTCGGACATCCACCTCGAGCCCAACGTGGACGAGAAGGGCCGGCCGGGCAACGAACTCCGAGTCAGAATGCGGGTCGACGGCGTCTTGTCCGACGAGACCACGGTGCCCAAGCGGATGGTGGCCGGGGTCATCTCCCGGATCAAGATCATGAGCGAGCTGGACATCTCCGAGCGGCGGCTGCCGCAGGACGGGCGCGTGGGTCTGACCGTGGACGGACGTCACATTGACATCCGGGTCGTCACCCTGCCCAGCGTGCACGGCGAGTCGGTGGTGCTCCGTATCCTCGACAAGGACAACGTCCAGCTGGAGCTGGAGAAGCTGGGCATGGCAGGACATGAGCTGGACCGGTTCCGCCGCGCGTTCCGCCGGGCCCATGGAGCGGTACTGGTCACCGGGCCCACGGGCTCCGGGAAATCGACGTCGCTATACGCCGCGCTCGGAGAGCTCAACGCCCCCGAGAAGAGCATCATCACGATCGAGGATCCGGTCGAGTACGAGGTCGACGGGATCACGCAGGTTCAGGTCAACCCCAAGTCCGGCCTCACGTTCGCCACCGGGCTGCGCTCGATGATGCGGGCCGACCCGGACATCCTGATGGTGGGGGAGATCCGCGACCGGGAGACGGCGCAGATCGCCGTCGAGGGAGCGCTGACCGGGCACATGGTGCTCTCCACCCTGCACACCAACGACGCTCCGTCGGCGATCACTCGGTTGATCGAGATGGGGATCGAGCCGTTTCTGATCGCCTCGGCGGTCGACTGCGTGGTGGCTCAGAGGCTGGCCCGGACCCTGTGCCAGCACTGCAAGAGGCGGACCATGCTGCCGGCCGAGGTGGTGCGCGAGCACGGGTTCCAAACCCAGTTCGACATCGAGGCCTACGAGCCGGTGGGCTGCGTGCGCTGCAACCAGATGGGTTACCGCGGGCGGATCGGCCTGTTTGAGGTGATGGGCATGTCGGATGACATCAGGGGCCTCTCGCTGGCCCGAGCCTCCTCGGAAGACATCGCAGGTGTGGCGGTGCGCGAGGGCATGCGCAGGCTACGTGAGGACGGGCTGGACAAGGTGCGGGCGGGGGTCACCTCGATTGCTGAGGTATCCCGGGTCACCGGCACCGGATAAAGCATCGTCCAGGCCCCGGCCAGCCTGCTAATCCAGGCGATCCGCGGCGCCGATAGCTAGCGCATGGAGATTGATTTCGCCGCGCTGCTGCTTGAGGTGATGGACCGGCGGGCGTCGGACCTCCATCTGACCGCCGGCGCACCCCCGATGGTCCGGATCCGGGGACGGCTCATCCCGGTCGAGGGTTACCCCACGCTCACCCCCACCGACACGCGCGAGATCGTGTACTCGATCCTCAGCGGCTCGCAGCGGCAGAAGTTCGAGAACCACTGGCAGCTCGACTTCGCCTACCAGATTCCGGGCAGGGCCCGGTTCCGAGTCAACGCCTACTTTCAGCGCGCCGCCGTGGGCGCCGCGTTCCGCCTGATCCCGTTCGAAGTGGTGCCGCTGGACACGCTGGGGCTACCGCCGGTGGTGGCGGAGTTCGCCAACAAGCCGCGTGGGCTGGTGTTGGTCACCGGGCCGACCGGGTCGGGCAAATCGACCACGCTGGCCTCGCTGATCGACGTGATCAACTCCTCCCGGGAGGAGCACATCATGACGATCGAGGATCCGATCGAGTTCCTGCATCAGCACAAGAAGTGCATCGTCAACCAGCGGGAGTTGGGGTCCGACGCCACCAGCTTCGGCGAGGCGCTGAAGGCCGCGTTGCGCCAGGACCCGGATGTGATCCTGGTCGGCGAGATGCGTGACCTGGAAACTATCTCCACGGCCATCACCGCGGCCGAGACCGGGCACCTGGTGTTCGCCACCCTGCACACCCAGGACACCGCGCAGACGATCGACCGGATCATCGACGTGTTCCCCTCGGCGCAGCAGGGCCAGATCCGGGCCCAGCTGTCGGTGGCCCTGCAGGGGATCATGACCCAGACCCTGCTGCCCACCGCCGATGGGTCCGGCCGCTGCGTGGCCGCGGAGGTCCTGCTCCCCACGGCGGCCGTGCGTAACCTGATCCGCGAGTCGAAGAGCCACCAGATCTACTCGGTCCTGCAGACCGGCGGTTCGCACGGGATGCAGACGATGGACGCGTCGCTGGCCTCGCTGGTCCGAGCCGGCACGATTACTCAGGCGCTGGCCGAGTCGCGGGCTCACTCCGCCGAAGAGCTTCGGCGGCTGCTCGGTTCTGCCGGCGGTCACCAGCTCGCCGCTTAGCCGTGCCCACGTTCGTCTTCAAAGCCATGGACCTGGCCGGCGTTCCGGCCCAAGGCGAGGTGGATGCCGTCTCCAAGCAGGCGGTGGCCGACCAGCTCAAGGCCCGAGGGCTGGTCGTGCTGGACGTGGCCAACAAGTACCGCAGCATGGAGCTCAACATCCGGCTCCCGCAGCGGGTGAAGCTGCCCGATCTGGCCGTGGCCACGCGGCAGCTGGCCACCATGGTGTCATCCGGGGTGCCGATCCTGCGCTCGCTGCACGTGCTGGAGGGCCAGACGAAGTCCAAGCTGCTGGCCGAGACCCTGCGGGCGGTCCGCCAGGACGTCGAGGCCGGGCTGCTTCTGTCCACCGCCATGGAGCGCCACCCCAAGGTGTTCGGGCCACTCTACGTGGCCATGGTGAGAACCGGCGAGGCGGGTGGCCTGCTCGAGCAGTCGCTGCTGCGCACGGCCGACCAGCTGGAGAAGGACGCGTCGCTGCGCCGGCAGGTGCGCTCGGCCATGATCTACCCCGCGGTGATCGTCAGCTTCGCGGTGATTGTGTTGCTGGCGCTGGTGGCCTTCCTGATCCCAGTGTTCGAGAAGGTGTTCAAGCAGTTCGGGGGCCACCTGCCGGCGCTGACCCAGTTCATGGTTGGCTTCTCGCATCTGATCCGTGGCCAGTGGTATCTGCTGATCCTGTTCGTCGTCGGGGCGATCGGCGGCTTCATCTTCTTGAGGCGCTCCGAGTGGG
Source organism: Solirubrobacteraceae bacterium (assembly GCA_035532195.1). Classification (GTDB taxonomy): domain Bacteria; phylum Actinomycetota; class Thermoleophilia; order Solirubrobacterales; family Solirubrobacteraceae; genus Palsa-465. Next base: position 18,295 of record DATKRM010000204.1, on the reverse strand, counting down.
GGCGGGCGCATTGGGACAGGTTCAAGCTCCGGGTGCCTCTAAAGATCGGCGACGTGGTCCAGAAGGTGGCCATCGCTCGGTGGGCCCGCACCATGTCCTCGCTCATCGCCGCCGGCGTCCCGATCATGCAGGCGCTGGACATCGTGGGCAAGACGGCCGGCAACACGGTGGTCGAGCACGCGATGGACAACGTGCTGGCGTCGGTCAAGGTGGGCGGCACGATCGCCGAGCCGCTCAAGCAGTCGCCGGTGTTCCCGCCGATGGTCGCGTCCATGGTGGGAGTGGGGGAGGAGACGGGTGCCCTGGACGCGATGCTGACCAAGCTGGCCGAGTTCTACGAGGACGAGGTCGCGGCCGCCGTCAAGGCCCTGACCTCAATCCTGGAGCCGGTGATGATCATCGTCGTGGGCGGGATGGTGGGCGTGATCGTCGTGTCCATGTACCTGCCGCTGTTCAGCATTTACAACCAGATCAAGTAAGGGGGCGGCGAAACCGCCGCTAGCGACAGCCCGCGGCTCGGCTGGCCGCGTGCTCGTCGGCAATCACCGTGCCTGGGTCCTGCTGCGCAGCCGACGCGTTACGCGACTCGAGATCGTTGATCGACGTCGTCAGAGCGCTGACGAATTTCGCGTAATCACCCGCAGCGGCGGCGGGTGGATTCAGCGCCCGCAGCTTGTCCCGGGCTGCTTGCATTCCCGCGATCTGTTTCGAGACATCGGGTCCGGTGTTGGAGACGAGCTGGCCGAGCGCCTGGCTGAGCTGATTGCAGAACCCGCTGACAGGCCCACGGTGAGAAATCACTCCGGTCCTTGGATCCGACGCCCTCGTCCTGGCCGGATCGTACATCGCGGCTCTTACGGCGGCAAGGGCCCGGTCAGGCCGATGGGGACTGCAGGCCTGCGGCCACAGCATCGCGAACGGCCACCAGGGCTGAAGCTGGGCGCATCATCACGACCAGCTCGCTCACCTGACCATGCTCGTCATACCGCAGCAGATCGACGCCCTCCACCTCCCGGTCACCCACGCGGCTCGTGAAGCAGAGGACTTCACGGTCGCCCTCACGGACCTGCCACTGGTACGACAGCTCCGGGGCTAGGACATCCCCGACGACGCGGAGCAGCGCTGCCACGGTGTCACGGCCTTCGTAAGGGCTGAATACGACTGGGCTGCGAAACCGCACATCGGGCGCCAGCGTCGCTTCGACCTGGCCGAAGTCCTTGCTCTCGACCGCGGCCCGAAACGGGCTGCGGCCCTGATCGTCGGCGGGGATGGGCGACATGAGTGGATCATCGCACTATCAGCACGGCCGTTACCGTTCGCCGGCATGGACGTCGAGGACGCGATCCGGAGCCGGCGCACTCACAAGGCGTTCGCCCCGGAGCCGGTGCCGAGCCAACTGCTGGACGAGTTGCTTGAGCTGGCGCGCTGGGCGCCGAATCATCACCTGACCAACCCGTGGCGGTTCCGAGTCCTGGGCCCGGCGGCGCTGGCCCGGCTGAAGGAGGCGGCCGGTCCCGAGGCGGCGGCCAAGCTGGATCGCGCGCCCACGCTGGTCGTGGCCAGCGCGCTGGGCTCGGAGGACCCTGTGCAGGACCAGGAGGATCTATGCGCCACGGCCTGTGCCACGTACGCAGTGCTCCTGGCGGCTCACGGACGGGGTCTGGCCGGCTACTGGCGGACACCCGCGGTGCTCAGAAACCCGGAGGGTCTCGAGGCCCTCGGCATCCCGCCTGACGAGCGCTTCGTCGCATTGATTCACCTGGGATGGCCTCGGCAGGAGAAGGAGCCGCCCGAGCGGCTGCCGCCGGCGGACGTGGTGACGTACCTGGAGTGATCAGTCGTCCGCCGCGCGGGACAGCGCGGTGGTTGACGTTCCCTGCCCCGGCGTGGGCATCAGCCGGGCCTGGCGGGAGATGAAGTCGTAGTCCAGCACCTCGGCGGCCGGAATCGCGCGGCTGAACAGGAATCCCTGGCCCTGTCCACACCCGCTCTCTCGCAGCAGCCGGAGCTGAAGCTCGGTCTCGATGCCCTCGGCGTGGGCCAGCATGCCCAGGTTCTCGGCCAGCTGGACCATGGTTCGGATCATGACCAGGCCGGTGGGGGAGGTTTCCAGATCGGAGACAAACGACCGGTCGATCTTCAGGAACGTGGCCGGCATGTCCCGCAGGCGACTGAGCGAAGACAGGCCGACGCCGAAGTCGTCGATGGCCAGGCGGAAGCCATTGCGGGTGAGCAGGCACATGAGCTCGATTGCCCGGTCCGGGTCGCCCAGCGCCGTGGACTCGGTGATCTCCACCACCAGGTGGTTGGGGTCGACGCCGGTGGTGGCGACGGCCTTGAGCATGCGCTCCAGCAGGTCCGGCTGCCGGAGCTGGCGCGGCGAGAGGTTGAACGCCACGTCGAACACGTGTCCCCGGCTCTGCCACTCCGCGGTCTGCCGGCACACGTCGGTAAACGCCCACAGGCCGATCGTCTCGATCAGCCCGGTCTCCTCGGCCAGCGGGATGAAGTCGCCCGGGGGCACGAGCCCGCGGTCGGGGTCCTCCCAGCGCAGAAGCGCCTCGACGCCGATCAGCTGGCGGTTGTGCAGGTCGAGGCACGGCTGATAGTGCATGACGAATTCCTGGCGCTCGATGGCCCGGCGCAGCCCGGAGATCAAGCTGAGCTGGGAGCGGGACGCGCTGTGGTCGTGGTCGAAGAACATCAGCGTGCCCGGGCCCGCGGACTGCCCGGCGGACAGGGCGCTCTGCGCGTCGGCCAGCAGTTGTTCGGCCGCCGGCGCCGGGTCCTGATCGCCGGTCTCCAGCATGCTGATCCCCACGCAGGCATCGAGGTACACCTCGTCGCGGCCGACCACGAACCGCTCGGCGATCTCTGCCTGGACCGCCCGGGCCACCGCCTGGGCCCGTTGCCGCGGTGGCTGCACCGGCGCCCCCGGCTCGCCCGCCAGGTCGGCCAGGAAGATGAAGAACTCGTCGCTCGAGCGGCGGGCCACCAGGTCGGCTCCGCGGGCTGCCCGGGCGATCCGGCTTCCGGCCTGGCGGAGCAGCGCGTCGCCGCCCCGCGGCCCGAGGCCTTCGTTGGCCAGCCGGAACCCATCGAGGTCAATCGCCAGGACCGTCACGGTGCCTCCCCGCCGCAGGCGCCGCTGGATGGCCTGGCGCAAGTCGTCGGAGAACTTGGCCTGGTTGGCGAGCCCCGTGGTCTTGTCATAGTCGCGATGATCGAGGTCGGAGCGCATCTGGGCCGCCGAGAACACGCCGACCGAGAACAGCAGGCCGAGGGGGAACAGGAACTCGCTGGGGTTCTGCCACACGCCGGCCGGATCGATGCCGAACGTCACGATCAGAAGCTCCCCAAACAGGAACGCGAGGCCGGCGGTGATTCCGGCGCGGGAGAACCGCGCGATCAACGAGATGACCGCGATGGCCAGCCAGGGCATGGCCGGACTCTTGGGGCCGCCGGTGAGCGCGATCCCGGCTCCCAACGAGATCTGGGTGCTGAGCCAACCGCCGGCCGCCCAGAACTCGGGGCGCTTCCGATGCTCGAGGTTCCGGTACAGCGGAATCGATACGGCGGCCGACACGAACAGCGGGATCAGCGGTAGCCAACCCGTGTGGTGCGCCGAGCCGACGAGTACCCCCAGCAGGATGAGGAACATGGTCGCGCGGGCCGGTCCGACCCAGCGCACGGTGGCGACCATGCGCTCCCGGTCCAGCTCGGTCCGGCAGAGCCACGAGTAGACGGGCATTGCGTATGCCTTCGGCTTCAGTATTAAAGGGGCTTGAGCGGTTTGCCGATCACTGGACATGTGATCGACCACTTGTCCGCCACTGAGGCGCGTGCAACAATTCATGCGCCAGGGCTGAGAGCCAGGCAAGTGGCGGTGAAGGGCGAAACGAAGGGCGAAACCAACGGCGCGGGAGCGCGCCGACCGTCAGATCGGGGTTTACATGGATGACAGTCGGTTGGAGCGGGTGGACCTCCCCGTCGACGAGGTTCCGGCGCGCTGGTACAACGTGATTCCGGACTTGCCGTGCGCACCGGCTGAGTTCCTGAATCCGGTCACTGGAGAGCCGGTCGACGAGGCTTATCTGTCTCGGCTGCTGCCCGCCTCGCTGGTGGCGCAGGATCGCTCGCTCGAGCGCTGGATCTCGATTCCCGATGAGGTCCTGCAGGCCTACCGGATGTGGCGGCCCACGCCGCTGTACCGGGCCCGGGCGCTGGAGCGAGAGCTCGACACCCCGGCGGAGATCTACTTCAAGTTCGAGGGTGCCAGTCCCTCCGGTTCGCACAAGCTGAATTCAGCCCTGGCCCAGGCCTACTTCGCCAAGCAGGCCGGGATTCAGCGACTGGTCACGGACACCGGCGCCGGACAGTGGGGCGTGGCGCTGTCCATGGCCGGCGCGCTGATGGGGATCGAGGTTCTGGTGTACATGATCCGGGCCTCGTATCACAGCAAGCCCTACCGGCGGCACATGATGGAGATGTTCGGTGCCCACGTGCTGCCCAGCCCGGGCGAGACCACCGACGCCGGGCGCATGCTCCTCGCCGAGGACCCCGACCACCCCGGCAGCGAGGCCACGGCGGTGTCGGAGGCGCTCGAGGTGGTGCGGAGTGACGAGAACGCGCGGTTCTCGATGGGTGCGTTCGCCAACCACGTGCTGCTGCACCAGACTGTCGTCGGCCTGGAGGTTCGCGAGCAGCTCGAGCTGGTGGACCGTGAGCCGGATTACCTGATCGCGTCGGTGGGCTGTGGCTCCAACATGGGTGGCTTCGCCTTCCCCTGGTTGGCCGACAAGCTGAACGGCCGGGACATAACCATCCTGGCCGCGGAGCCGGAGGCCTGCGCCACCCTGACCAAGGGCGAGTACCGCTACGACTTCCCGGACGCCACGGGCAGCGGGCCCTCGGTGCTCACCTACACGCTGGGCCACGAGTTCGTCCCCCCGCCGATCCATTCCGGCGGGCTGCGCTACCACGGCGCCGCGCCGCTGGTGGGCCTGCTCCGGCACGAGGGCCTGATGGACGCGCGGGCGTACGGGCAGACCGAGGTGTTCGCGGCCGGGTCGCTGTTCGCCCGGCTCACCGGGTTCGTGCCCGCTCCGGAGACGGCGCACGCGATCCGGGCTGTCATCGACGTGTCCAACGAGTGCCGAGAAACCGGGCGTAAAGCCACCATCGTGTTCTGCTACAGCGGCCACGGCCTGCTGGACCTACCGGCGTACGGACGCTTCACCGCCGGCGAGATGCAGGACGTCGAGTCACTACCGGAGGAGATGAAGGTATGAGGTCGTACGGGCTACTGATTGGGGGCGAGCAGCGCGACGGAGAGGGCTGGAACTACACGGTCAAGGCGTCGGCGCTGATCGCCGATCCGGCCGCTGCGTTCACCCTCAAGCGTGAGCTCGAGCTGGGGCAACGACCGTACGAAGGCGCACCGCCGGAGGTGGTAGGACGCTGCGCCTGGGGCGGCGACCGCGAGAACGCCGAGGCGCTGGAGGCCGCGGGCCGGGCCCGCGCCGAGTACGGCGCCACCTCGCTGACCACCCGCCGGTCGATCATGAACGAGTTCGCCAGCGTGATGCGTGAGCGGGGCCATGAGATGGTGGAGATCCTGGTCTACGAGGGTCATCCCCGGCGCCTGGCCGAGTGGGAGGTCAGGGGCATCATCGACTGCACCAGCGCTGAGACGCTCGAGTGGTGCTTCGATCAGATGCGCACGGAAGTCCAGTGCGGGCAGCGCCGAGTTGTCTTGTCACGCAAGCCGGACGGCGTGGTCTGCCTGAACCCGCCCCAAAACGCGGCGGGTTCGAACTCCGCGCTCGGTATGTACGCGTTGGCTGCGGGCAACACCCTGGTGGTCAAGGCACCCCGGTCCACGCCGCTCAGCGTGATGTTCCTGTACCACGAGATCGTGGCTCCAATTCTGGAGCGCCATGGGGCGCCTCCGGGCACGCTCAACATCATCAGCGGCGACACGCGGCGGATCCTCAAGCAGTGGATCGCCAGCCCGCTGGTCAACGACGTGATGTTCTTCGGCGACAGCGTGGTCGGCATGAAGTTCGGCGCCGACTGCGTGAGCGCGGGCAAGAAGGCTGTGCTCGAGCTGTCGGGTAACGACGGGATCGTGGTGTGGGACGACGCCGATCTGGACGCCGCCGCTGCGGCCATGTGCGAGTGCTTCTACGGCTCTAGCCAGATCTGCATGGTGCCCAAGTACGCCGTGGTCCATCCGGAGATCGCCGACGAGCTGCTAGCGCGGCTGGTCGACCGGGCGCGGAGCATCCGCCCTGGCCTTCCCGAGGATCCCGATGTCGTGCTCTCACCCGTGCTCAAGGCCGATAAGTACTTCGACTTTCTGGCCGAGGCCCGGGAAGGGGGCGCGGCGGTTCTGTGCGGCGGCAACCGCGTCGACGTCTCGGGCCAACCCTCGGCCATGGGATTCTTCCTGGAGCCGACGGTGATCCGGGTAGACGGCCTGGAGGACGCCCGGCGGCTGAGCTGCGTCCGGGAGGAGACGTTCTTCCCCATGCTCCCGGTGGTGGTGCCCGACCACAACGGCGTCGGGCTTCTGGACCGGGTGATCAACTTCCTCAACGCCAACCCCTACGGCCTGCGCAACTCGCTGTGGGCGGACGACGAGGACGTGATCGCGCGGTTCGCCGACGAGGTGCACAACGCCGGGCTGCTCAAGGTCAACGACTCGCACATTGGCTTCGCGCCGGTGCTGGCCACGCACGGCGGCACCGGACTGACCGGCGGCCCGTACGGCGAGCTGCACTACCCGATTCTCAGGACCTCGCATCTGCAGGGCGCCTCGTTGGTTCCCTCCGGAGTCTTCGGCCCGGAGGACCTGGAGGCGCAGATCAGCCTGCCCAAGCACGCCGCCGTCTGAAATCACTGTTAGGGTCCGCTGCGGTTGAGGACAGCGGAACCCAGGAGGGACTCCGTCCCTCCGCCTCTGACCTGGGCGGCGGAGGCGGTAGAGGCTGCGGCGACGGCAGCGGCGCAGCGTCGCTGGGTACTCCTGGCCACGTCGCTGGCCGCGTTCGTGGCCTTTCTGGACGCCACGATCGTGAACATCGCGTTCCCCAATCTCCAGGCCTCGTTCCCTGACGTCTCGCGGTCCTGGCTGTCCTGGGTCCTGAACGGCTACAACATCGTGTTCGCGGCGCTGCTGGTGCCGGCCGGTCGCATCGCCGACCTGCTGGGCCGTCGGCGGGTGTTCGCGTTCGGCGTCGTGTCCTTTGCCGTGGCGTCGCTGCTGTGTGCGGTGGCGCCGACGGCGGGCGTGCTCGTGGCCATGCGCGTGCTCCAGGCGGTTGGGGCGGCGCTCCTGGTTCCTACCTCTCTGGGGCTGCTGCTCGACGAGTACCCGGTGGGCGATCGGATCCGGGCCATCGCGGTGCTCGGCGCCGTGGCGGCTCTGGCCGCGGCCCTGGGGCCGGTGCTCGGCGGCCTGCTGGTGAACGCGTTCGACTGGCGGGCGGTGTTCGTGGTCAACCTCCCGGTGTGCCTGCTCATCCTGTTTCTGACCTGGCGCCACGTCCGCGAGCAGCGCGACCCCGAGGCCGGCCGGCTCCCTGACCCCGTGGGCATCGTGTTGTTCGCGGCCGGGATGGCGCTGTTGGCGCTGGCCCTGACGCGACAGGACGTGTGGGGCTGGGGCGATATCCGGGTGGCCGGCAGCCTGGGTCTGGGCGTGCTCTTGATGCTGGGGTTCGTGGCCCGGTCGCGCCGCCATCCGTCGCCGGTGGTCGAGCTGTCGCTGTTCAGCCTGCCGTTGGTCCGGATGGCCAACTGCGCGATCATCGTGTTCGCGGCAGCGTTCTTCGCCAAGATCCTGATCGACGTCCTGTTTCTGACCTCGATTTGGCACTACTCCGTGCTCGGCGCGGGGCTGGCCATGACGCCGGGGCCGCTGATCACAGCAATTCTGGCCACGCCGGCCGGGCGCCTGGCCGACCGATATGGGGTGGTTCCGGTGGCTGCCGCCGGGGCGGCGGTGTACGCCCTGGCCTGCGCGTGGTACGCGCTGCGGGCCGGGACATCGCCTGACTATGTTGGCGTGTGGCTGCCCGGGGCCGGGCTGACCGGATTGGGGATCGCCCTGGCGTTTCCCAGCTTCACCAGTGCCGCGGTCATGTCGCTGCCGCCGGCCCGCTACGGGACCGGCTCAGCCGTCAACGCGGCGGCGCGCCAGCTGGGCGGGGTTCTGGGCATCGCCATCGTGGTGTCGATCATCGGCGCGTCCAACCGTCCCGCGCCTCACGGAGCGTTCGTGCACGCCTGGATCTACGCGGCGATCAGCGCCGGTCTGGCCGCGGTGGTGGCACTGGCGCTCGGCCGGGGCGCCGCCTCGGCTCAGAGCGTGTTGAAGCAACCGTAGATCGTGTACAGCGGGTTGACCAACTGAGCGCCGCCGGCGTCACGCATCAGTTGCTGGCCGATGAACGCCGGGGGCGACTGGGCCTTGTAGCAGCCGTCCCACTGAACACTGATGTCGTAGCTGACCGGGGTGGGCTGCGGAGGTAGCGATCCCGGTGTGGGGATCAGCACGTTGATCGTGCACACCCAATCACCGGGGCCGTTGGGCGTGCTGCCGCGGCGGCTGCACGATGGCAAGGCGAAGTTCAGCTTGGCTCCGGGCGGGACGTTGCGCCCCAGCTCCTGCTGCTGAAGGATGGTCAGGTTGGAGAACGCGGGGATGAAGCTCGCCTTGAGCCGGGTCGGGGTGGCGCCCGCGGGGCCCCAGTTCCCCGCCACCGCGAACAGGGCGATCACTGCCGAGATGGCCACGGCCGCCCGTAGCGGCACCGCCCAACCCTGGCGGCGGACCACGGGGGTGCCGGCAAAGTCCCGCTTGCGCAGGATGAGCCACGAGGCAGCAGTGCAGGCGCCGATCCAGGCCAGGCTCACGGCGACCCCGATCGCCAGCTGTCCGTAGTAGGGATGGTCGGTGAACAACGCGCGCCAAGTGGTGAAGGCCGAGCTGACCAGCAGCATGTGGGCCCAGATCCCTGATCCCACCAGGAGCAGGAGTTGCATGGCCAGCGCGGCCAGCGCAGGTCCAACCACCCCCACGATGCCATTGCGGGAGGCAATCGAGAGCAGGATGGCCAGGCTGGCGAAGGCCAGCGTGGGGAGCAGGCACAGCAGCCAGCTGACCGCGACCAGGAGCAGCACCTTGCCGGCCGAGAACTGGCTGCCGCTGAGGCTGACCAGCGCGTGAGGACCGACCAGCGCCGCACCGGCCACCAGGCTGGCGACGGCGGCCAGCCCGGCCAGGGCCAGGGTGAAGGTGGCCGCCGCGAGCAGCTTTCCGGCGAACACCTCCCCCCGGGTGGCCGAACGCGTGAGCACGAGCTTCCAGGTGCCGTAGCGGTCCTCGGCTGAGAACAGATCGCCGGACACGATCGCGGCCACCAGTGGGAGTCCCCAGGAGCCGGCGAACGCCAGCATGACCAGCGAGAGGGCGAATCCAGATGAATGGACCCAGACCCCGTACAGGGTGTCGGTGGGGCTGCCGCTCTGGACCTTGAGGATGGCGCCGAACAGGAACGGCGCGAGCAGGCACACCAGGGCCAGCAGCCTGATGGCCAGCTGCGAGCTCAGCTTGCGCACTTCGACCGCATACACCGAGCGCACACCGGCGCGGCTCATCGCGGTTCTCCGGTGAGCTGAAAGAACATCGACTCCAGCGGACTGACCCGGAGATCCAGCCGGCGGACCGCCACTCCGGCCTGACCCAGCGCGAGCACGTACGGGTCCAGGCGCTCGGCCTGGGCCGACACAGTGAGACCGCCGCCCTCGGCACGCTCCGCGGTGATCCCGGCGGTTCGGTCAGCCAGCTCCAGCGCGCGCCGATCGTCGCTGGTGCTCATGGCGTGGGAGGAGGCAGGGGCCTGCGCGCGCAGCTCGCCCGCGGTGCCATCCCACACCACGGCTCCGCGGCGCAGGAAGGTGAACGTGTGGCAGACGTCCTCCACCTCGATGATCTGATGGCTGGAGAGCAGGATGGCGACGCCGTCCGCCGACAGCTCGCGGACCAGCGTGCCGATCTGGCGGACCCCGCCCGGGTCCAGACCGGCCGTGGGCTCGTCGAGCAGCAGCAGCCGGGGCGCCCGCAGAAGCGCAGCGGCGATCCCCAGCCGCTGCTTCATGCCCGAGGAGTAGCCGCTGACCCGGTCAGCTCCACGGTTGCCCAAATCCACTCGGTCCAGCACCTCGGCTATGCGCTGCGAGTCAGCGCCGCCGTCCAGCTGGCCCAGGAGCTCGAGGTTCGCCTGGCCGCTCAGGTAGGGGTAGAAGCTCGGGTCCTCGACGAAGCCGGCCACGCCGTCGAGCCGGGTACGCCGAGGTTCAACCGGGCGGCTGGGGAAGAGCTCCACCGAGCCGGCATCCGCCCCGATCAACCCGAACAGGATGCGCAGCAGGGTGGTCTTCCCGGCGCCGTTGGGCCCCAGGAGGCCGCGGATCTCTCCCTCGGAGACCTCCAGGTCCACGGCGTCGAGCGCCAGGGTGGTCTCGAAGCGCTTCGTGATGCCCCAGGCACGAACGGCGGCCACGCCGGAAACATACCGGTCCCGCGGACTTGTTGTCAGGGTGTATAATAGCCTGGCTCGTGTGGGGCAAATGAGGAGAGGCGAATGATCAACCGCGCCGGCTCGGTTATGGGGGTCGTAATCGCGCTGCTGCTGGTGGCACCAGCCGCCGGGGCCGGTGCCTCAGCCGGCGAGGCGGGGATCCACAAGATCCGCCACGTGGTGATCATCATGCAGGAGAACCGGTCCTTTGACTCCTACTTCGGCACCTACCCCGGCGCCGACGGGATCCCCGGGCTGGCCGGAAATCCGGGCCGCGTGCCGTGCGTGCCCGACCCCCAGAAGCACACCTGCCGGAAGCCGTACCACAACCCCAAGGACATCAACGCGGGCGGGCCGCACATGGCGGTCGACGCGACGATGGACATCAGCCGCGGCAAGATGAACGGGTTCATCGCCGCCGTGGAATCAGGCCACGTCGACACCGACCGACTGGGCTGCCACGTGCCGATCACCACGACCTCGCAGCTCGTGAGCGTGCTGGGCGGTCCGCCGTGCGTCGACGTCATGGGCTACCACGACGCCCGCGAGATCCCGCACTACTGGAAGTACGCGCAGAACTTCGTGCTCCAGGACCACATGTTCGAGCCCAACCTCGGCTGGAGCCTGCCCGCGCACGTATACATGGTGTCTGGCTGGTCGGCCACCTGCCTAGACGTGATGCGGCCGATGAGCTGCAAAAGCGCAAACCTCGTCCTGCCCGACGGCGACGGCCAGCCGCCCTCGGCGGCCAACGGGGCGGCGCTCCTCGGCCTGACCAAGATCTCCGACGCCGATGACCCGTTCAACGCGACGCAGGCGCCGGAGTACGGCTGGACTGACATCACGTACCTGCTGCATCGCCGCCACATCAGCTGGCGCTACTACCTGACCCAGGGCACCGAGCCCGATTGCGCCAACGGGGCGATGAGTTGCACGCCGGTGCCCCAGAGCGTGGAGACGCCGGAGATCTGGAACCCGCTGCCCGACTTCGTGGACGTCCACCAGGACCGGCAGCTGGGCAACATCGTCCCCAACAGCCAGTTGTTCCGCGACGCCCGGACCGGCCACCTGCCCGCAGTCTCCTGGGTGATTCCGTCCGGCGACAACTCCGAGCACGCCCCGGCCCGGGTCAGCATGGGCCAGGACCACGTGACCCGGGTGATCAACGCGGTCATGTCCAGCAAGGACTGGAGCTCGACCGCGATCTTCCTGGCCTGGGATGACTGGGGTGGCTTCTACGACCACGTCAAGCCACCCCGAGTGGACGGCCAGGGCTACGGGCTGCGCGTGCCGGCGCTGGTCATTAGTCCCTACGCCCGCCGCGGATACATCGACCACCAGGTGCTGAGCTTCGACGCGTACCTCAAGTTCATCGAGGACGACTTCCTAGGTGGCCAGCGGATTGGCCCGGGCGACGGCCGCCCAGACTCGCGCCCCACCGTGCGGGAGAACGTCAAGCGGCTCGGCAACCTGGTCAACGACTTCGACTTCCAGCAGCAACCGCGGAAGCCGCTGCTGCTGCCGCGGATCCCGCCCAACCGGCTCCCGCCCAACCTGATCCCGGTTCTGAGGAACCACTGATGCGCCGCGCCGTAGGGCTGATCGCTGTGGCGCTCGCCGGCCTGACCGGGGCGAGCGCGGCCCTCGCGGCGCCGCAGCGCGGCATCCACAAGATCCGCCACGTGGTGGTCATCATGCAGGAGAACCGGTCGTTTGACTCCTACTTCGGCACGTTTCCCGGGGCTGCGGGCATTCCCGGGGTGGCGGGACACCCCGGGAAGATGCCTTGCATCCCTGGCTATCCGGACACCAGCCGGTGCGTCAAGCCCTACCACGACCGCGCGGTGGTCAACATCGGCGGACCGCACGACAACTCGGTGTTCAGCGAGGACCTGGACGGCGGCAAGATGGACGGTTTCATCAAGTCCCGCCTGACCTGCCAGAACGCACTAGATCCCTTCGGGTGCCAGGCCGGGACCGTGAACGACGTGATGGGCTACCACACGGCGCGGGAGATCCCCAACTACTGGACCTACGCGCGCAACTTCGTTCTCCAGGACCACATGTTCGAGCCGGTGAATTCGTGGAGCCTCCCGGCTCACCTGTACATGGTGTCGGGGTGGTCGGCCACCTGCATGAAGATCGCCGACCCCATGAGCTGCTCTACCGCCCCCGAGGTGCCGCCCCTGCCCCAGGACTTCGGCCCCGAGCCGCACAAGGCACCGGACTACGCGTGGACTGATCTCACCTACCTGCTGCACCGCCACGGTGTGAGTTGGGCCTACTACATAGGGACCGGTCCCGAACCCGACTGCGAGACGGGCGCCATGCTCTGCAAGTACAACGCGCAGGATCCGCGCACGCCCGGAATCTGGAACCCGCTGCCCAGCTTTGACACCGTGCGCCAGGATGGGCAGCTGGGCAACGTTCGTGACACGAGCACGCTGTTCACCGCCCTGAGCCGCAACCGGCTGCCGGCGGTGTCGTGGGTTATCCCCAACGGTGTGGTGTCCGAGCATCCCGACTCGTCGATCCATACCGGGCAGGCCTACGTGACCCGGATCATCAACGCCCTCATGCGCTCCAAGGACTGGAGCTCGACCGCGATCTTCCTGGCCTGGGACGACTGGGGCGGGTTCTACGACCACCTGGCGCCACCCGCGGTGGACGGCAACGGCTACGGCTTCCGCGTCCCGGGTCTGGTGATCAGCCCCTACGCCCGGCGCGGCTATGTCGATCATCAGCGGCTGAGCTTCGATGCGTTCACCAAGTTCATTGAGGACGATTTCCTGGGCGGGCGCCGGATCGACCCGCGGACCGACGGCCGCCCCGACCCGCGCCCGGACGTGCGAGAGCGGGCGCCGGGGCTGGGCAACCTGATCCGGGACTTCGACTTCAGCCAGCCCCCGCGGACGCGGCTGATCCTGCGCCCGGCAGCCGGCGCCAGCTAGCCACGCCGCCGGTCGCTGGAGTGCCGGGGCCGGGACGGCTATCGTCCGGGCGCGATGGGCACTGAGAATCCGCGGACCGAACCCGACCGCAGCACCTGCACCCCGTGCCGGGGCACCGGCCAGGTGATCTCGAATCTCGGCGGCGAGGCCCACGAGGTGACATGTCCGTGGTGTAGCGGCAGTGGTCAGTTCGAGGCCGGGCGCGATGCGCAGCAGGCGCCGGCCGAGGGCTCGCCCCAGGCGCGGGGTGAGAGCGTGGTCCCGCCATCCGAGGGCCAGTCTCAGCCGGCTGGCGGACCCCCTCCCGACGCCACGTAGCACATGCGTCCAGACGCTTGAGCCAATTGCTCAAGCCGGCTGTCATGTGCCGATACCAACCTCGCCAGAGCTACTAGGTGCCAAAGGCAAACCGTCCGTGAGGGCGGGACGCAAAGCCACGGGTCTCCCAACCGGAGGAAGCCGAGCTGCCACCAGAGGCTTGTAAGAGCCGCGATGGCTAGAGGACCCAGGGATCTGGCAGGCCCAATAACCCACCGATCCCAGGAGGATCAATGCTCTCAAAGCTACGTCGTCGCGCCGAGGAGGAGCAGGGCTTTACCCTGATCGAGCTCCTCGTCGTGGTGCTGATCATCGGCATTCTGGCCGCGATCGCCATCCCCACGTTCCTCAACCAGCGTGGTAAGGCGTATGACGCCTCCGCGAAGTCGCAGGTGCGGACCGCTCAGACCGCCATCGAGACGTACGGCACCGATCACAACGGCGATTACACCGGTGCCACGGCGACCGCCCTGACCGCGATCGAGCCGACGCTGGCCACCCAGGCCGGCGCCCCGACGCTGACCACGGTGACCCCTAACGGGACCACCGGGTACACGCTCACGTCGACCGCCAACACCACGGGTGACACGTTCACCATCACCGACACCTCTGGAAGCGTCGCGCGAACCTGTACAGCCGGTTCCGGCGGCGGAAACCCTGGCGGCTGTCCGTCGAGCCTGACCTGGTAGTCACCACCGTAAGCAGCTGAACCAACCAACCCGGGCGGGCCAACTGGCCCGCCCGGCTGTTTTCTGGAGATCGTGATGACCGCCGCCGATAACTTGCTCATGGGTCTCGTGCTTGCCGGATTAGGAGGACTGGTCGTGGGCTCGTTCCTGAACGTGGTGGCCTACCGGCTGCCTCGGCACGAGTCGCTGGTCACTCCGAGCTCGCACTGCCCCGGGTGCCAGACGCCCATCAAGCCTTACGACAACCTGCCGGTGTTCGGGTGGCTGCTGCTGCATGGGCGCTGCCGGTCCTGCCATGAGCCGATCTCGGCCCGCTATCCGTTGGTCGAGGCGCTGACGGCGGTGCTAGCCGTGGCGGTGGTGCTGGTCAAGCATTCGGTCCATGACGTGGCGTTGGGCCTGGTACTGGTGGTCGTGCTCGTCCCCGTGGCGCTGATCGACCTGGAGCACCGGATCATTCCCAACCGGATCCTGGCTCTGGCGGCCGGGGCGGCGATCGTCATCGGCCTGGCCACGCATCCGGCGGGGGTTCCCGAGCAGCTGATCGCGGGAGCGGCGGCCGCCGGATTCCTACTCGTGTTCGTGCTCGCCTACCCGCGCGGCATGGGCATGGGCGATGTGAAGCTGGCCGGGATGCTCGGCTTGTTCCTGGGCCGCTCGGTCGCCGTGGCCCTATTGGTCGGCGTTGTGGCGGGAGTGGTCGTGGGCGCCGCGGTGATGGCGCGTGTCGGGGTGGCTCGGGGCCGCAAGACGGCGCTTCCGTTCGGGCCGTTCCTGGCGCTGGGCGGGATCGTCGGGGTGCTGGCGGGACCTGCGCTGACGCATCTATACCTCCAAGCAATCCACTGACATGGTCCGGCGCGCCCGGTGGTTTGAGCTTGGCCTGCTGGTCGGCGGAGTCTTGCTCGCAGCGCTGATCGCGTGGTCGACCCCCGGCAGCGGCGACTACCTGCCCGGCGGACCGGTGGGGGGCGATAGCAATGGTGCTCCGGCCATCGCGGGCCTGGCCCACGGCCATTTCGGCGCGTACCTGAACAACCAGCCTTTCATGGGACTCGTGTCTCTGCTGCTGCGCGTGCCGGCGGTGCGGATAGCTCAGGCATTCCCCAGCCACCGTCTGCTCGAGTACCGGCTAGGCGTCCTGCTGTGCCTGACCGCGCTGCCGGTACTGGCAGTGTGGCTAAGCCGGCAAGCCAGCCAGCGGGAATGGAAGGCCATGTGCGCGCTTGTCGGTGTGCTGTTGATCGGCGCCCCGGTAACGGTCGACGCCATCCACGCCGGCCACCCAGAGGAGGTCCTGACCGCTGTCCTTGGCGTGGCTGGAGTGATCGCCGCGCAGCGCGGACGGGAATTGTGGTCCGGAGCGCTCCTCGGACTGGCCATCGGCACCAAACCATGGGCGGTGCTCGTCGCGGTGCCGGTGTTCCTGGCCCTGCCCGCGGGACGCTGGAAGGCGGCGTCGGCAGCTGGCGCGGTGGGCGGCCTGGCACTCATCGGCGCGATGCTGGACCCCTCCGCCTTCCTGGCCCGGTCCCGCGACTTGGGCAGCATGCACCTGGTTAACCCCTACAGCCTTTGGTGGCAGCTCGGCTCCAACATGCCGCATAGCCTCGTGCCCTCGCGGTTGCTGCCACTTGGCCTGACCCGCTCCTCCGCGCTGATCCTCGCTTTGGGGGCCGTGACGCTTGCAGCGAGCGCGTGGGGCGTGAGCCGAGGATCGTTACGCCCGCCGCACCCGCTGGCACTGCTGGCTGCGCTGTGGCTAGCCCGCGTCCTGGCCGACCCCCATCCGAACTACTACTACTACGTCCCGTTTGTGATTGCGCTCGCGGTGTGGGAGGTCTACTCGCTGCGCCGGGTGCCCTTGCTGGCCGTCCTTGGTGTCGCGTTGCTCCGCGTCACCTACGAGCTCCCGTTCCATCAACCGGGCTGGCCCAACACCTTTCTGTTGGTTTGGACGCTGCTCTTCGGCACCTATCTCGTGGGCCGGGCCTTTGGACAGCGGGGCGGCCGGCCAGCCTTCGTCCACCTCACGACCCGTTATTTCAACTGGTTGATCAGAGAAGTCGATCTAAGGATTGAGGATGCCTAGTCTGCAAAAGGAAACCGTTGGGCTCGACATCGAGCCAGGTTATGTCGCCGCCGTCCAGGGGACGTCGGGCCGCGTCGCGGTCAGTAAGGCGGCCTACGCGAGCCTCCCCGCGGGCGCGGTCCGCGATGGAGAGGTGATGGATGTGGAGGCCGTCGCGTCCGCTTTGCGTGAGCTGTTCAGCCAGCACAAGCTGCCCAAGCGCGTTCGCATTGGGGTGGCCAACCAGCGAATCGCCATGCGGATGGTCGACCTGCCGCCGATCAGCGATGCCAAGCAGATCGCGTCGGCGGTCCGGTTCAGCGCCCAGGAGCACATCCCCATGCCGCTCGACCAGGCCGTGCTGGAGCACCAGATTCTGGGTCCGGTGCAGACACCGGACGGGGCGCGGACGCGGGTGGTGGTGGTGGCGGCCCGGCGGGACATGATCGACCGCCTCCTGGAAGCCATCCGGCGCGCCGGTCTTCAGCCCCAAGGCATCGACCTGTCCGCGTTCGCGATGATCCGGGCCCTGCATCGCGGCGATGGCTCCGGGACGGTCGCCTACCTGAATGTGGGCGGGGTGACCAACCTGGCCATCGCCACCGGCACCACCTGCGTGTTCACCCGCGTGGTCGGAGCCGGAACCGAATGGATCGCCGGCGAGCTGGCCGAGCGGCGCGGACTCACAGTCGAGCACGCCGAGGCCTGGCTGGTGCACGTCGGCCTCGAGACGCCGGTGCAGGACATCGATGGTGATTCCGAGATCGTCACTGAAGCCCGCGAGGTACTGAGCGCGGGGGCGCGCCGGATCGCTGAAGAGGTTCGCAACTCCCTCGACTTCCAGGCCATGCGTGAGGGCTCAGACGCCGCCGAGTCGGCCGTGCTCACCGGCCCGGCCGTGGCCATCCCAGGGTTCGGCCAGGAGGTTGGCGGCGCGCTTGGCCTGCCGTTCGAGATAGGGGTGGTGGCCGAGGCCCGCGCGGGCGGGTTCGGGGGCATCGAGCCGGGCAAGCTGGCCGTGGCAGCCGGGTTGACCGTGGAGGAGATCAAAGCATGAGAGCCGTCAACCTCCTGCCCGGCGACTCCCGGCGCGTCAAGGGCACTGGCACGGGCAACCTCCGCGGACCCGGGTACGCCGTCGTGGGGCTGCTGGCCCTGGCGGTGGGGTTGGTCACGATCTACGTCGTCACGAGCAATTCGGTGACCGACCAGAAGTCCAAGCTGGCCTCGCTGCAGCGCCAGGTGCCGGCGGTCCAGGCGCTGGCCGCCCAGCTCGGCCCCTACACCCAGTTCGCCGGCCTGGCCCAGGCTCGGGCCCAGACCGTGAGCGCCATCGCCTCCAGCCGCTTCGACTGGGCCGCCTCATTGGACGATCTGGCCAAGGTGGTGCCGGCCAACACGACGTTGCAGTCGGTGTCAGCCACTGCGGGAACGGGGTCAACCGCGGGAGCGGGGTCACCCAGCGGCTCCACGACGGCGGCGAGTGGCATCCGCAGTGCCCTGCCCAACCCGGCATTCGAGCTCCGCGGGTGCACAGCTTCGCAGGATGACGTGGCTCGGCTGATGTCCCGGCTCCGGCTGATGAACGGGGTCGTGCGAGTCACGCTGAGCACCGCAGCCAAGCAGGGTGCGGCCGCGGCGGCCGGGGCGAGCGCACCCGCTCCCAGCTCCGGCGGC
>DATKRM010000203.1:0-4408 GCA_035532195.1 Solirubrobacteraceae bacterium | reverse complement strand
GCCTGGGGTTCGCCGACGAGCTGGCCGACCTTGAGGCCGGGGACGGTAACGGCAAGGGGCCTGAGAAGAAGTAGCTCAGCCAGACAGGACTAAGCAGCAACGAGGGCCCGCTTCGGCGGGCCCTCGACGTTTATGGGTGGCGGGCTAAAAGCGCAGACCCCGCCTGTGTCTCCAAGTGCCACGTGCGTGGTAGCCTTTAGGCATTCGCGCAACCATTGACAAGGCAGGACGTCTGGTGATACCGAAGCGATTCCGTGATCAGCTGGGCCTGCGGCCCGGTGAGGTGGAGGTGACAGCCGAGGGCACCGGCTTGCGAGTCGAGCCGCTAGCCGCGGAGTCGCTCGAGGAGCGCGAGGGACGGCTCGTGATCCCTGCCACCGGCGCTCAGATCGACGACGACCTTGTCCGGTCGCTTCGCGATGCCGGCCAGCGCTAGCGGGCCGGACCTGCTGGTCGACACGAGCGCCGCCGTCGCACTGACCGTCTCTGATCACGAGCACCACGAGACGACGTTCCGCACGCTCGGCGAGCGGCGACTTGGTCTCGCCGGTCACGCCGCATTCGAGACCTTCTCCGTCCTCACACGCCTTCCGCCCCCGGCGCGCCGCACCCCAGGGGCCGTCGCGCGCCTGTTGGCGGTGACCTTCCCGCACGGCAGGTTTCTCGGGGCCGAGGCGGCGGCGGCGCTACTCGGTGAACTCAGCCGGGCCGGGATCGCGGGCGGCGCGGTCTACGACGCCCTCGTCGGCGCGGCGGCCAGGGAACACGACGTTTCGCTGGCCACGCGCGACGAGCGCGCCGTCGAGACCTATCGCAAGCTCGGCGTGCGAGTCGAGCTGTTGGCCTAGCTGGCCCATTTGTCGTCCTTGCAGCTATAAAGACGCTCGCGTATCCTGATCTGCCCGGTGGCGCTCCAGGGCCGCCGAACCACATCTGAGGACAGGGAGAAGGGTGATGCGCGTCACGAGTCGGTTGATCGCGGCCTGGGTGCTGGCCGCCGCGCTGCTCGTGCCGGCCGGCGCGCTCGGGCAGGGCCGCTGCGGCACCTATCCGTGGTGTGACACCTCGCTCACTCCGACGCAGCGCGCCCAGCTGATGCTGGCCGCGATGTCCCAGTCGGACAAGGTGGGCATCCTGACCGGCCAGGCGGGGTCGGACGTCGGCCTGCCGGCCATCAGCTGGACCGACGGTGGAGTGGGTGCGGGAGGCGTGGGATCAGGCACCGCCGGTGCCACCGCGATGCCGGCCGGGATCGATCTGGCCGCCAACTTCGACCCCCAGATGGCCCGCCAGTACGGGTCGGTGGTGGGCGTGGAGGTTAAGCACCGGGCGTTCGACGGAGACTTCGGGCCCACGGTCAACATCATGCGCACGCCGCTGGGCGGCCGGACGTACGAGGCCTATGGCGAGGACCCGTTCCTGGCCTCCCGCACCGCCGTGGGCTGGATCGACGGCTTCCAGGCCCAGGGCGTGATGGCCGACGTCAAGCACTTCGCGGCCAACAATCAGGAGGGTCAGCTCGGCGTGTCTCCGCTGGTGGCCGCCGACGGAGGGCGGCAGATCGTCAACGACATCGTCGACCCGCGCGTGCTGCACGAGATCGAGCTCCCGGCGTTCGAGGCCGCGGTCAAGGAAGCGCACAGCGCGACCGTGATGTGCTCCTACAACCTGATCAACGGCGTCTACGCGTGCTCGAACCGGTGGCTCCTGCAGCACACCCTGCGCGACCAGTGGGGCTTCCAGGGGTTTGTCGTCTCCGACGCCGGCGCCTGCCATGAGCCCGACGCGGACCTGGCGGCAGGCACGAACTTCGACATCCTGGACACCTGTTATTCGCCACCGGAAGTGGACGCCGAGCTGGCCACCGGTCAGATCAGCCAGAAGACGCTCGACGCCCGGGTGTTTGAGATCCTGCGCACGCTTTTTGCCTATGGGTTCTTCGACCACCCGACCTGGACCAAGGACATCAGCCAGGACAACGTCCACGGCGATGAGGCGGTGGCCGACGCGGCGGCCCAGGGCGGCCAGGTGCTCCTCAAGAACCGCGGGGTCCTGCCGATCGATCCGGCCAGGGTGCACTCGATCGCGGTGATCGGGCCCGCGGCCACCCAGTACATCCACGGCAACGGCTCCTCCAAGGTCAACCCCTACCTGCAGACGCCCGCGCTGGCCGGCATCCAGGCCCGTGCCGCACAGTCGCACATCTCGGTCACCTACACCGACGGCACCCAGCCGGGCAGCGCCGCGGCGGCGGCGAAATCGGCGGACCTGGCGATCGTGGTGGCCGCCGATACCGAGTCCGAGGGCGAAGACAAGCAGTGCATGTCACTCATTCCCCAGTGCTCGCACACCCAGGACGTGCCGCCCAACCCGCAGTCGACGCAGCCGGCGTTCGGAAACCAGGATGCTCTGATCCAGGATGCGGCCGCCGCCAATCCTCATACGGTGGTGGTGCTGGAAACGGGCGCACCGGTCCTGACCCCGTGGCGCAGCCAGGTGGCCGGGCTGCTCGAGGCCTGGTACCCGGGCGAGGACGGTGGCACCCCCATCGCCCATGTCCTGTTCGGTGACAGCGACCCGGGCGGCCGCCTCCCGGCCACCTTCCCGCGGCACGCCGCCGACATTCCCACCGCGCCGGGAGGTCTCTCCCAGTACCCCGGCGTGATCAACCCGGCCGCGGGCAACTGCAACATCGACACCACCTCCGCGCCCTGTCCCTACTACCAGGAGACCTACCAGGAGGGCGTGATGATCGGCTACCGGTGGTATCAGGACCAGCACATCCAGCCGGCGTATGCGTTCGGGTTCGGGCTCTCCTACACCAGCTTCCGCTACCGCCACCTCACCCTCGTGGCTGGTCCCGGGCCAGGGCAATACGTGGCCCGCGTGACCGTGACCAACACGGGCTCGAGGACCGGATCCGCAGTGCCTGAGCTTTACGTGTCACTTCCCTCGGGGCCCGGCGTGCCCGAGCCGCCGTGGCAGCTCAAGGGGTTCGCCAAGCTCCAGCTGGCCCCCGGTCAGAGCGCCCAGGCGAGCATCCCGCTTGATCCCCGCTCCTTCTCCTACTGGTCAGACGCGGCGAACGGGTGGGAGATCGCCCCCGGGTGCGACAGGATCGGGGTCGGCCCGTCCTCGGCGCGCCTGCCCCTGCGAGCGGTGGTCGGGCAGGGCGACACGAGCTGCCGGGCGCGCTGAGTGGAGCCACTCGTTTCCCGCCCCGGTCCAAGCCGGTCAGTTGACCCAGTCTCCCTCGCCGCACCGGAACGGCTGCGAGCGCAAGCCGCCGCAGGCCCGGCAGTCGCCTCGGCGACCGGCAAGGTCAGCGGATGGGTCGCACGCAGGCTCGCGCGCAGCAGGGTCGCCGTTTGCGTCAGCTTCCAGAGCTCGGGCGCGGCGGCGAACAGCGCGGCCGCGCGGCGGCGGTGCCGATCGGCGTCCTCGCCGACCGAGACCGTGGCCCGCGGAATCGGTGCGAACGTTGGCAATCCAGTTGACGATGCGTCAACTTCGGGGCAGAAGTTGGCGCTCTGTGATCGAAGCCGCCAGCGCGCTGACTGACTGCTCGGGGTTCAGCTGCTCAAGCCACGCGGGTGCCGAGGCGACGCCAGGGTCGAACATGCGTTCGAAATCTAGGTCGCCGCGCGGACGGAAGCGTTGTCAACCCGAGCCCCGGGGCATAGGCTGCGCAGACCATGTTGCCGTTTGCCCTCGCCGGGGGGAGCCTGATCTTCTTGATCGTCGTGGTGGTGCTCATCCTGGCCGTGGCGTTCGGCTACTACACGGTCAAGGGCAGCGGCATCAGCCTCACGCCGTACCGGCGCGCCGGAGGCCCGCCGGAGTCGCCACCGCAACTCACCCACGACATCACGCAGGAGGTGAGTAACTGGGAGCGGGGCACCGCGGGACACCACGGGGGGCGCCACCGGCCGCCGGCCAGCGACCATCCGGTGGACCCGGCGATCGCCGCGGCGCTGACCGAATGGCGAGCGTCGACGCGTGAACCGCGGCTGGACCCGCCGGTCAGTGCGGACGACCAGGTGGAGGGTCCCGACGGCGCACCGACCGTGGCCCTGTACGTGGATCTGGCGTCGGAGCCGTGTCGCAGCGCCTGCCGGCTGCTGGACGACCTGGGCCGCGAGCGGCCGGTCAGAATCGCCGTCCGCCATCTGCCGCTGGCCGACGTCCACGCACTCGCGCTGACGGCCGCCGAGGCGCTCGAGGCGGCGGCGGCTCAGGGCCGGTTCTTCGAGGCTCTCGACCGTCTGGCGGACGGCGGTTTCACAGATGAGTCAGAGCTGCTGGAGCTGGCGGCGGCCTCGGTCCCGGACGGCGACCGGTTGAGGGCCGAGGTCGAGGACGGTCGCCACCGGGGGCGGATCGCAGACCAGATACGCCAAGCCACCGC
>DATKRM010000202.1:0-8836 GCA_035532195.1 Solirubrobacteraceae bacterium | reverse complement strand
GTGTGCGGCTCGAGCCCGATCGAGTGGTGATGAGCTCGGCCGGCCACCCGGCGCCGCTGATCGTTCGCCACGACGGCCGGATCCGGGAGATCGGGTCGGCCGGCCCGCTGCTCGGCGGCTGGGCCGGGAGCACGTGGTCAGACCGAGGGTTGGTCATCAGCCCGCAGGAAACCCTGCTGATGTACACCGACGGGGTCACGGACACCCGCGGCGAGGCAGGTCGTTTCGGCCCCGACCGGCTACGACGGGTGCTGGCCGACAACGCCGGACTGCCGCCGGACGGTCTTCTACAGGCCTTGGAGTCCGAGCTGGCCGAGTACCAGGTGGCCGGACAGGCCGATGACACCGGGGCCGTGGCCCTGCGCCCCACCGCGATCCGGGCCGAAGTGAAACCGGTCCCGCCCACACTCCGGCCGGCCACGCTCCGTGACTGACCGCCTAGCGAACTTCGAGATCCAGGTCGAGCCTGGAGCGCAAGCCGGAACCCGGACCATCGCCATCTCTGGCGAGCTGGACAGCGCGAGCTGCCCCCAGCTGACCGAAGCGTTTGAACGGGCGCTGGGGGACGGAGCTCTGAACCAGGTCGTGCTGGATCTGCAAGGCGTGACGTTCGTGGACTCGGCTGGCACCCGGACGTTGATCTGGCTGGAGCGTCAGGCCGGGGAGCGCGGGGTGGGTCTGGAGGTGGTGCCGGCGCCCGAGGAGGTGACCTCGCTGTTGCGGCTCGCCGGCCTGGCCCAGCGGGTGAACCTGACTCCCGGGGGGGCCGAGAGCACCGAGTTGGAGGAGTTCCTGGAGCGAATCGACGTCGAGCTGCAGCGCGAGCCGACCGCGCCGGCTCAAGCCCGCGCCGAGGTCCGACAAGGTCTGGAACCGAGGGTTGACGAGGTCGAGCTGGCCACCCTGGTGCTGCTGACCTCCGAGCTGATCACCAACGCCGTCCTCCATCCGGTGGACTGCGAGGATCTGCGGCTGGGCCTGCGGGTGACGATCTACCCACAGCGGGTTCGGGTCCGGGTAGACGATCCGGGCAGCGGGTTCGATCCCGCGATTTCGGTGGCGCCGACCGATTGGGGTGGCCGTGGGCTGATGCTGGTGGAACGGGCCGCCACGCGCTGGGGAGTGGGCCCGGTGGCCACGCCCCGCGGGCGGCGGTTCACGGTCTGGTTCGACGTCGATCTGGGTCAGCCGGAGGGCCCGGCCGCAGGCGCGTGAACGCTCCGGTTGCCGGCCCGCGGCTGCGCCGCCTGACCGTGGCCGACCCGGAGGCAGCGTGGGCCCGGCTGGGGTTCCTCCTCACCGGCTCGCAGATTGAGCTGGGCGGGGTGCAGCTGGTGCTCGGCGCCACCGGCCGCGGCATCGTCGGCTGGGCCATCGAGGGACTAGGCGGTGTGCGGGAGATCGATGGCCTGGCGGTCGACCCGGCCGACAGACCCGCCCTCGCCCCGGCCGACCGGCCGGCCCATCCCAACCGCGCTACCGGCATCGATCACGTGGTCCTGCTTACCCCGGCGTTTGACCGGACCGCCGCCGCGCTCGAGCAAGCCGGGCTGGGGTTGCGCCGGGTCACCGAGAGCCGGCAGGGCCTGCGGCAGGGCTTCCGCCGCGTCGGTCCGGCGATCCTCGAGCTGGTGCAGGCGCCGGATGTGGAGCGGGTCCACCTGTGGGGGCTGACGGTGATCGTCGAGGACATCGACGGGCTGGCCGAGCGACTGGGCGAGGATCTGACGGAGGTCAAACCCGCCGTCCAGCCGGGCCGGCGCATCGCCGCGCTGCGCCGGTCCGCTGGGCTCAGCCCGGCGGTGGCATTCATGGATCCGCCGCCGGCTACCTGACCGTCAGGCTGGCCACCATGCCGAGGTTGGCGTGGCCGGGCAGCGTGCACTCGAGCGTGTATCTGCCGGCTGGCAGGTTGACGCCCACCGGTACCGCGGTTTGCGGCTGGTTTGCCGGCACCTTGGCGAACGCGAGCCAGTTTCCGTGCGAGTCCACGACGGCAAACGTGTGGTCGTCCTGGCCGAAGTTGTAGAGATTGAACTTCACCACCCCGGCGGCAACCGGGTCATGGCTGGGGAACAGCGAGTACGGCTGATCATTCTCGTCCACTTCCAGCCGGCTGGGCAGCGGTCCGGTGGGGGTGGTTGTGGTGGCCGGCGGCGCGGGGGTGGTAACCGGGGTGGTTGTTGTGCCGATGGAGGTCGGCTTTCCCGGCTTCGGCCTGGGCTTGTGGCGCGGAGGCGGGCACCGGCGGTGGTGGCGCTGGCGGTGGCAGCGCTTGGCCGGGCGGTGGTGGGGCGCCGACAGCGCGGCCGTGCCGAAGCCCAGGGCCAGGGCCACGGTGAGCAGGGCCGCCCAGCGGATCAATGGAACAGACCCGATCGTCCGTCGCCCCGGGTCACGGTGCTCGCCGGGTAGCCCGCCGCCCCGATGCCGGGCAAAACCTGGGTGGGATCGCCTCCCAGCCAGCTGGAGATCGTCTCGGCGTACACCGAGCGGAAGTCCGTGGGCACCAGCAGGTCGCCGGTCTGGTCTAGGGTCGAAAGCCCTGGGAACTGACCGGCCAGGCCGCCGTTTACCCCGGTCCCGGCCAGCATCATCAGCCCTCCGGCGCCATGGTCGGTGCCGGCCGAGCCGTTCTCGGCCACCCGGCGCCCGAACTCGGAGAACACCAGCACGGACACGCGATCGTCGATGCCCCGAGTCTTCAGATCGGCCAGGAACGCGCTGAGCGAGCGCGACAGAGTGACCAGCTGTGGGTCCTGCTGGGAGATCTGGTTGCCGTGGGTGTCAAACGAGCCCCAGTTGATCGTGATCACGCGTGTGCCCAGGTTCGCCCCCAGCAGGAACGCCGCCAGCTGAAGGGCTCCCGGCAGCCCGTTGCCGCCGCTCGGATAGCCGGTGCCCAGGGTCGGAGCGCCCAGCGGCGACAGCTGGTTGAACACGCTGGTGGCGAGACCGTAGCTCTGGCGCACGCGGGCCAACGAGAGGTTGCTGGAGCCGGCGGGTACGCCGCTCAGCTGCTGGATCCAGGAGTTGGGCTTGACCGTCGAGGCCGCGGGGCCCCCGGCCCGGAAGCCCAGGTTCGAGAAGTTGCTGCTGGCCACCGTGGACACCGGAGCCGACCGGGTGCGCAGCGCCTTGGACAGCGATCCGCCGATCGAGATCCCCTGGAGCGGGTTGGTGGCCGAGCCGTAGAGGTCCAGATAGCGGCCCAGCCAGCCGGCGCTCATCGAGTCTGTGGTCCCGGCGAACCAGTGGTCGGACGAGGTGAAGTGCGACAGGTTGGGAGGCGTGTAGTCGGTGCCGGGCAGGATGGCCAGATTGGACCCCGGACCGCCGCTGCCGTCGCCGTAGATCACGTCGAAGCCGTGGTTGGGGTCGCCATTGTCTCCGCCGCCGGTGCTCGAGACCAGCGGGTTGGCGAAGGCCAGCCCGCCACCGGTGCCTGGAATCAGCTGGGAGCCCACCACGCCGCCGGCCGTGGGCCCCTGCCCGCGATGCAGCTTCGGTCGCTTGGCGGTGTAGATCGAGTAGTCGGTGCTGCCCGCGGGCACGATCGCGTTGAGCCCGTCCTGGCCCCCGGCCAGGTACAGCACCACCAGCGCTTTGGTGGGCCCGCCGGCCGCCTCGGCCACCGCGCTCTCCCACACCGACTCCCATCCCAGCTGCTGGGCGGCGTACACCGAGGCGAAGCCGGCCACGCCCAGCTGGAGCAGTCGCCGGCGGGTCAGCGCGTGAGGCGAGCGGCCCTCGGGAAAGCCGGCCAGGGCGGCGTTGGGGATGGGCAGAACCTGGCTGGGCGAGGCGTCGCGGACCTCGGCCAGCCGGATCTCCTCGCAGACGGTGCAGCGCGTGGGCGATGGCTCCGCCATCACATCACCTGCCCATCCGGTCCGCCCAGGATCAGCTCGCCTAGGGCGAGGTAGCGCTCCACCCGCTGGCTGGCCGTGGCGGCAGGAGCCTGCTGGGCGTAGGCGGCGAGGATCGAGCGACTCTGGGCCGACAGCCAGGGCGATCCGCAGGCTGCGTATGCGCGATCGAGTGCCTGCTGTGGGGTCTCGGCTGGGATGTCGGCCGGCGATGGGAGCAGCTTCTGAAGGCTGACCACAAGCTGAAACCGGGCCACCGAGGTCGTGGTGGTCATCCACGACCGGCCGCCCTCCCAGCCGGCGACGTTGGGCGGGTGGTAGGGCTGCTGCTGCATGTCAGCCAGGGCGCTGGTCTGGATCGTGTCGCGCAGCGGCGCGGCGAGCGTCCGCAGCAGGCCCACCGTGTATGGGACCGGCGGCTTGATCATCGCCGGCTCATCCAGCGAGTCGAACATCAGCGGGTGGCGGAGCAGGTAACGCAGGACCGGGGCCAGCTGGCGCCCGCCTGAGGTGTAGAACGCGGACAGCGAGGCCAGCGCGTCGCCCGGGATGGGAGCGGCGATGAACTCGTTCCACAGCTTGTTGACCAGGAACGGCCCGTGGTTGGGCTGAGAGAGCACGATCTTCACCCCGGCCGGGGCATCCAAGGCTCCGGTCCAGCCCAGGAACGACTTGGTCCCGGTGTCGAAATTGCCCGGACTGAACGTCACCTGTCCCGTGCCGTAGTCGACGCTGGTGTAGCCGGTGAACGCCCGGGCCAGCTGGTGGACGTCGTTCTGGCTGTAGTTCGGCCGGCCCGAGGCGTCGGTTACGCCGAGGGTGAACAGCTCCATAAATTCTCTGGCGTAGTTCTCGTTGGGCGCCGCCTTGCGGTTCAGGTTCCCGGTCAGGTACAGCGACATGGCGGCGTCCTGAGTGCTCATCTCCAGGGCCAGGTCGTTGAAGCTGGCCGTCGGGTTGGCCTGGAAGTCCGAGTACCGACGCAGGCGGTCCCGGTAGGCCACCAGGAAGCTCGACGGGATCCCCGCGTCCCGGCTCACCGCGAAGTGCCGGTGCCAGAAGAAGTTCATGCGTTCGACGAACGGATTGACGGTTCTCTGCATCCGGTCCAGCCACTCCATCTGTAGCTCCTGATCGGAGGCCAGGGGATCGATGGGGCTGCCCTGATTGGTCGGCGGCGTGGCGGTGGCGGCCAGGGCGTACGGGGTGCTCATGAAGTGCTCGATGAGGGCGCTGGCCGGTTGCCCGGTCCACTGCTGGCGGTCGGCGCTCGTGGGTCCGAACCCGGCTCGCCAGAACAGGCGGTCGACCATCGGCTGGGTCAGCGTGGGGTCAGGCCAGTTGGGGCGCGGTACCGCCGGCGGCTGCGGGGTGGGCGCGGCGTGAAACCGCGCCGGCGTGTGCACCGTGAGCTTGTGCGAGCGGCGGCCATCGAGGTGGCCGCTGCGCGCCGCCACCACGTAGTGGTAGGTGTGGCTTGGGCGCACCCGGTGGTCCACGAAGTGCGGGTGCCCGGCCCGGGCCAGGTGGCGGCCGTTGCGGAACAGGTCGTAGTGGACCTTGTGGCCGGGCACCGGCTTCCAGGCCAGCGCCACCATCCCCGGCTTGACGGCGGTGGCGTGCAAACGCTGGGGCGCAGGCAGCCGAGTTCGCTGCGCCGCCCGCACCATCTCGGCCAGCGCGTCGCGACGCGTCAGCATGGCGCGAATGGCGCGACCGCGGACCCCACTCGATAGTTATCGGGTGCCGCCACAGCGACCTTGAGCCTCCTCATACGCGTGTCCAGACCCGGGCGCTACGCTCGCTGGGTGGCCGCGCTCGACCACTTCAACCCAGCAACCCAGAAGTGGTTTCGGCGCGCCTTCGCCGCGCCCACCGCGGCGCAAGAACTGGCCTGGCCGGCCATTGCCTCCGGCGAGAACGTGCTCATCTCCGCGCCCACCGGTTCGGGCAAGACGCTGGCCGCGTTCCTGTGGGCGATCGACCAGCTGGCCGAGGATGCCGGAGCTAATCCGGGGATCGGCCTGGTCTACGTCTCACCGCTCAAGGCGCTGTCATACGACATCGACCGCAACCTGCGGCTGCCGCTACGGGGGATCGGCGTCGATCTGCGCGTGGCCGTCCGGACCGGGGACACCCCCCAGCGCGAGCGCCAGGCCATGCTGCGCCGGCCGCCGGACATCCTGATCACCACGCCGGAATCGCTGTACCTGATGCTGACCTCCCGAGCTCAGGAGCTGTTCGCCGGGGCCCGGTCATGCATCGTGGACGAAATCCACGCCGTGGCCGCCACCAAGCGCGGGGCCCACCTGGCCCTCACGCTGGAGCGTTTGACCGAGGCCGCGGGAGGCGAGGTCCAGCGGATCGGGTTGTCGGCCACCCAGAAGCCACTCGAGGAGATCGGCCGCTTCCTCGTCGGCCCGCGCCGCCAGTGCCGGATCGTCGACACCGGCGTGCGCAAGGAACTCGACCTGGAGATCCGGGTCCCCGTGGAGTCGATGGCCGAGCCCGATGCTCCAGCCGGCGATGCGCTGGACCCGCTGGCCTCAGGCGCCGGCGACGCCACCCGCCGCTCGATCTGGCCCGCCATCTATCCCGAGCTGCTGGAGCTGATCCGCTCGCACTCCTCCACGATCGTGTTCGTCAACAACCGCCGCAGCGCCGAGCGGCTGGCCCTGCGGCTGAACGAGCTGGCCCAAGCAGGAGACCTCGAGGCGGGGCGCGAACCGGTCGAGATCGCCCGGGCCCACCACGGCTCCCTGGCCCGCGAGGAGCGCCAGGTGGTGGAAGAGCTGCTCAAGTCCGGTCAACTGCCCTGCCTGGTCGCCACCTCCTCTCTGGAGCTGGGCATCGATATGGGCGCGGTGGACCTCGTGATCCAGGTCGAGTCGCCGAAGTCGGTGGCCCGGGGCCTGCAGCGGATCGGTCGGGCCGGCCACTCAGTGGACGCGGTGAGCCAGGGCCGGATCTTCCCCAAGTTCCGGGCCGACCTGCTCGAGTGTGCAGTGCTCGCGAAGCGGATGCGCAACGGTGAGATCGAGACCACCGTCGTGCCCCGCAACCCGCTCGACGTCCTGGCCCAGCAGATCGTGGCCATCGCGGCCGCGGCGGCGGATGACGCGCCGGTCGGCGTGGATGGGCTGTACGAGCTGATCACCCGCACCCACACCTATGCCGAGCTCCCGCGCCGACAGCTGGATCACGTCCTCGACATGCTCGACGGCCGTTACCCCAGCACGGCCTTCGCCGAGCTGCGACCGCGGATCATCTGGGACCGCACGGCGGGCACGATTCGGGCCCGTCCGGGCGCCCGCCAGCTGGCCGTGGCCAACGCAGGAACGATCCCCGACCGCGGGCTGTACGCCGTCACGCTCCCCGACGGCCGGCGGGTGGGCGAGCTGGACGAGGAAATGGTCTACGAGGCCCGTCCGGGACAGACCTTCCTGCTCGGCGCCAGCACCTGGCGGATCGAGGAGATCACCCGCGACCGGGTGATCGTCACGCCGGCTCCCGGGCTGCCGGGCGCGGTCCCGTTCTGGAAGGGAGATGGGGTCGGTCGGCCGAAGGAGCTGGGCCAGGCGATCGGCGCGTTCGCGCGCTGGGCCGTCGACCAGACGCCGGAGCAGCTGGAGCAGGATTACGACCTGGACCGGCGGGCCGCGACCAACCTGGTCGAGTTCCTGGCCGAGCAGCAGGCAGCCACCCGAGTGGTGCCGTCGGACCGGGCGATCGTGGTCGAGCGTTTCCGGGACGAGATCGGCGACTGGAGGCTGTGCGTGCTGTCCCCGTTCGGCAGCCGGGTCCACGCCGCCTGGGGGCTGGCCCTCAGCGCGCTGGTGCGAGAGGAGCTGGGTCTGGAGTCGGATGCCATCTGGTCAGACGACGGGATCATCATCCACCTGCCTGACGCCGAGGAGCCGCCCGGAGCCGAACTCGTGCTGATCGATCCCGAGGAGATCGAGGACCGAGTGGTGGCTGAGCTGTCCTCCAGCGCGCTGTTCGGCGCCCGCTTCCGGGAGAACGCGGCCCGGGCCCTGCTGATCCCCCGCGCCCGGCCCGGGAAGCGGACCCCCCTGTGGCAGCAGCGTCTGAAGGCCCAGTCGCTGTTCGAGGTGGCCAAGGAGTTCAAGGACTTCCCGATCGTGCTGGAGACTTATCGCGAGTGCCTGCGGGACGTACTGGACCTGCCGGGACTGCGCGAGCTGCTGACCCGGTTGCACCGGCGCGAGATTTCCCTGGTCGAGGTGGAGACGCCGACGGCGTCGCCGATGGCCTCGTCGCTGCTGTTCGACTACGTGGCCACGTACATGTACGAGGGTGACGCGCCGAACGCCGAACGGCGCGCGGCCGCCCTGTCGCTGGACCGGGACCTGCTGCGTGAGCTGCTGGGTCAGGAGGAGCTGCGCGACCTGATCGACCCGCGCGCTCTGGCCCAGGTGGAGGATGAGCTTCAGGCCCTGGATCCCCTGCGCCGGGCCACCAACCGCGACGAGCTGCACGACCTGCTGCGCCGCCTGGGAGACCTGACGGCGGCCGAGCTCACGGCCCGGGTGCTCGACGGGCTGGGCGTGCCGGCCATGCTCGAGCAACTGCGGGGCGAACGGCGGGCGATAACCGTCCGGATCAAAGGCGAGCCGCGGTGGATCGCTGCCGCGGACGCCGGCCTGTACCGGGACGCCCTGGGCGCGGCGCCGCCCGGAGGCCTACCGGACGCGTTTCTGGAGGACGTTCCTGACGCTCTGGCCCGTCTGCTCTCCCGGTATGCCGCCACCCACGGGCCGTTCACGAGCACCGAGGTCCGGGTGCGCTACGGAGTCGACTGCTCGGCCGTGCTGGCCGAGCTCGAGCGCCGGGGCGCGTTGGTGCGCGGCGAGCTCCGGCCCGGCGGCACGGCGCGCGAATGGTGTGATCCGGAGGTCCTCCGCCGTCTCCGGCGCGCGTCGCTGGCCGCGCTGCGCAAGGAGGTC
>DATKRM010000201.1:0-2566 GCA_035532195.1 Solirubrobacteraceae bacterium | reverse complement strand
GGAGCCATGCAGGTCGGGTCGGGCGTGATCTTCGAGGAGCCACAGCCCTGGGCCATCCTGGCCGGCGCCGCCAGCCCGGCCCAGGACCAGACGCTGGCCGCCAACATCCGGCGCTTCCTCGACGGCTACGGGGCACCCGCTGGCCCGACCAAGATCGGCTCGGCCCTGGTGCCCGGCTTTGACGATCCCGGTGTGACCGAACACGGCCCCGTCCCGACCGTCAACAACATTCCCGGCTTCCCCTCCATCTACCGGGGCGACCCGCCGAGCAACACGCTCTCCGGGGCCGACGAGTGGCCCGGGGGCGTGTGGTTCGATCCCAACGGCTGGCTGACTTGGGCTTACGCTTCGCTGCAGGGAATCCTGCCCGGCGCGGTGGACGATGCGTGGAGTGAGTACCTGCGTAACACGCTGGCCAACCACGCGACCCAGTTCCCCGACCATTGGGCCTCCACGATCTCGGTCGACGACGCCTGTTACGGCTACTACTCGGCCAAGCCTGAGAACTGCGGGATCGGCCTGAGCACCGGCTTCGACGGGCAGATCACCGAGCAGCCGACGTGGATGGTCATGGACGCCGTGCACCTGGCCGGCGTGACCCCCGTGCGCGACGGCTACGAAGTCACTCCGCACCTCCCGATGACCGCGTTCTCGCTGCGCTTGCCGACTGTCGGCGTGGCCCGGGACAGCGGTGTTCTGCGTGGATATGTGCGGACCCGCCGGGCGGCGCGGTTGGTAATGCACGTGACCCTGCCACCGGGCGGCGGCTCGGCCAGCGTCCAGGCCTACGCGGACGGGCAGCCCGTGCCCTCGACGGTGAGCGGCGGACAGGCGGTGTTCACGCTGCCCACTCGCGCCGGCCGGCCGGCCGACTGGGCGCTCACCGACTGAGGGTCTGCGCGGTCGCCTCGTCGGCCAGCATCTGAACGATCCAGAACGTCAGCTCCTCCTCCAGCTCGACCAGCCGATCGGCCCGGCCCCGCCGCACTTGATCGGCCAGCAGCTCGGTGACCCCGAGCACGATCATCTTGGTGTTCAGGGCTCGCAGTGGCGGCAGCTCGGGCTGCTCACGCCGGGCCCATTGAGCCAGGGCGTCGAACATGGCCCTGAACCGCATGTACTGGCGATCGCGCTGCTCGACCGCCGGTGGACCCGCCGCCGGAAGCTCCACCAGATAGGCCCGCGTCCACACTGGCCGCTCCTGCCACCAGTTCAGGTAGTGGCGGAGTCCGGTGCGCAGGGCCGAGATCCAATTGCTGGCATCGGTGTTGACCAGCTGGGCCAGAACCTCGTCGGCCAGCTCGTCCGACAGGGCCAGGAAGCAGTCGAGCTTGTCCTCGAACAACTCGTAGAACGCGTTGCGCGACACCCGGGCCCGGGCGACCACCTGGGGCACGGTGGTGGCGGCGTAGCCCTGCTGGCCCACCAGCTCGAGCATCGCGGCCAGCAACCGCGTCCGCTGAGACGACCGGACCTCGGCCAGCGAAAGGTTGTGCCGGCCCCGAGGGAGCACGGGCACCTCCGCCAGAGCCAGCCGGCGCCGCTCAGAAGACACGGGCGTATTCTAACGCTCAGACCCGGACGTCAAACGCTGATGCGCTGGGCCTTCGCCGCGGCGGTTCGTCACATCCGGCGCCGGCGTCCTATTTGAGGCCGCCAGCTCCGATGAGTGGCACCTCGAGGTAGGACGGATGGCTCTGGTTACGCTCGATTTCGTAGGTGCCGCCGGCCAGGTTCTGAGCCTGGTTGGCGCTCGGGAGAAGGTGAGGGATGTCGGCCGTGGTGAGGGTGAGCCTGAGCCGGTGGCCGGCGGCGAGCCCGGCGTTGGTGGGGAAGATCTCGATGTCGTAGCGGATCCACCTTCCCTATCGGGACATCGGAGATCGAGCGCTGGGTGTACGGGTGGTATGGCAGGAGAAATCGGCCGTGGGGGCCAAACCAGCTGAGGCCCGGACTGGTTTGTCGCAGTGAGCCGAGCAGCGCGCCGCTGGTCAGCGGGGCAGCCTGTCCGCCCGGCGCGACGTCCTCGAGCGAGGCCACGAGCTCTACTCCGGGCGCGTCGAGGTGGCGTAGATCGTGGCGTCGATCGGACCGGCCAGCTGGACCGGTGAGCGCACCGGTGCCGTGGTGTAGGTCAGCGCGCCGGGGGTGGCCTCGTAGGCTCGGTCGTCGGTGGTGCAAGGATCGGGGGGCAGCTGCCCCGCCTCGAGCGCCAGCGCCCCGGCTCCTGCGCCCCACTGCTCGAGCGAAGCGTTACACGGATTGCTGACCGGGCTGTACACCGTCTGGTCCGCTGGGCTGGAGTCGGTCGGGGCAGCCGTCGTGAGGCCTCCGTCGTTGGTGCTCGGCGCGCCGCTACCGCTCGGGCCGCCCAGGTACAGGGTGCTGGCGCGTGCCTTGGGCAGTGGCCAGCGTCCGGCGTCGGTCCACCGGTTGGCCCCGAGCGCATAGACATGGAGCGGAGTGGGCGTGCGGTCGATCCGCGTGGGCTCGTGCTTGAGCCAGCGGTCGAACCAGGCCAGCTGGAGCGCGTAGACGTCCCGGCCTGCGTAGCTTCCGCTGGCGG
>DATKRM010000200.1:0-16315 GCA_035532195.1 Solirubrobacteraceae bacterium | reverse complement strand
ACGTGAGGCGACGAAACAGGTCGAGCCCGTGCGGCTCGGCGGGTTGCAGTCTGGGCATCAGGCTCTCCTTTGATCTGGGTGTTGTGCACGACGGCCATGGCACCGATCACCACTGCCAGCTCCAGCCCGAACCCGATCAGGCTGGCCGCGTTGTCGGCGGTGCTGAACGAGTCCGTGGTGGTCAGGTGGTAGGCGAAGTGAGGGAGCGTGGCGAGCAGGAACGCGGCGCCGGCGATCAGCACCAGCCGGCGCTTAAACCAGATCGTGGCGCACAACAACAACACAGCGAAGCCCAGCTCGGCTGCGGCGAAGTCCCGGAGCAGATGCTCGTTGTAGGGACCCAGGGCGGACAGCCAGTGGTGGCCGAACCCCGGGTAGCGCTCGAACAGCGATCGGGGAGCGGCCACTCCCCACACGCCGATCTCCGCCTGGCCGGCGGCGACGAGGCCCAGCGCACCGCGCACCAGGTTCCTCATCGTTGGACCGCGAGAGGGGACGGGACGTCATCGGCCCGGGCCAGTCCGGCGGCCCCCCCGGCCAGGCGGCTGGCTTCGATCGCACTGGCCCAGGCGATCTCCGACAGGCAGCCGGGGGCCGCCACCATGTCGCCGGCCAGGAACACGCCATCGCCGCGATCGACCTGCGGGCGGTCACGCCAGGTCGTGCCCGGGGGGTCGAGCGCCCCGGTACGGCCGTCCATCACCTGTCGCCGGCGCCAGGTCTCGCGCTCGCGCCAGTCGGCGAACGCGGCGTCCAGCAACCGCTCGAGCCGCGCGGCGGCCGCGTGCGCCAGCTCGTGCGGGCGGATCGGCATTTGGGCTTGCAGCAGCTCCTCTCCGGGCCGGGCCAGCGTCTTGTCCGCGGCGGTGTATCGCTCGATCCAGCCCGCCTCCTGGAGGTCAACCACCACGAACGGATCGCCGCGACGGTGACGGAGGGCCAGGTCGAGGCACACCGCGTGGCCGCTCAACCAGGTCAGGCTCGTATCGCCGAGCAGCTCCCGGGCATCCCGGAGCTCGGTGGCCACGATGACCGGCGGGTCGGGGAGGGTGTCCACGCGCGTCCCGGTCTCGATCTGAACTCCCAGATCCAGCGCGCGGCGGCGCAGGGACTCCACCAGCACGCCCCAGCCGCCGATCGGATAGCGGGCGGTGGGGGGAGCGGACAGCAGCCCCCGGACCAGGGGCTCCCACAGGAAGGCCGCGGAAAGCTCCCCGGGGTCGTGGTGGTAGGTGAGGATGCCGGCGCTGCGGGACAGGATCTCGGCCGGCTCCTCGCCCACCTGCTCGGAGGCCCAGGTGCGGAACGGGATGTCCACCGGGGCTTCGCGGCCGCGCAGGCGCAGGGCGGCCACGGCCGCGCCGACCGCGGGGACGCGTCGGATGTCGTCCTGCCAGCGAAAGCGAACGCCGGATAGGCGGGGCCGGGCGTAGGGAGGGATCAGCCCCCGCTCGCCCAGCCAGCTCCAGAACGGGCTCGAAGCCAGGATCGCGTGCGGCCCGAGGTTCGCTTTGTAGGGCCCGTCGGTGCTCCGGGCCCGTCCGCCCAGCTGATCGTGGGCCTCGAACAGCCGCACCGAGGCGCCCTGCTCACCGCATGAAATGGCGGCCACCAGCCCGGCGATGCCGCCGCCGACAACGTTGATCTGGGTCATGGGCGCACCGTATGGGGTGACTGGCCTCTTGTTAAGGTCCAGTTGTGCCTGGACAGAGTGAGCCAGTTGCTCTGGGGCCGGAGCTGCTGCTCGAGCTGCAGCGCGGCACCGGGGTGCCGCTGCACGAGCAGCTGGAGGTCACGCTGCGTGACCACGTGCGCAGCGGCCGGCTCATTCCGGGGACCAGGCTGCCCTCATCCCGGGCCCTGGCCGCGCAGCTCGGGCTCTCGCGCGGGGTGGTGCTGGAGGCGTACGCCCAGCTGACTGCCGAGGGGTACCTGGTGTCCAGCCAGGGAGCGCAGACCAGGGTCGCCCCGGTACCCGCGGTCGAGCGGCCGCCGCTGCCGGCGACCACCCTGGAGCCGCCGCGCGCGCTCAGGCTGGACCCGTTCACGCCCGACCTGGCCGCCTTCCCGCGCCAGCAGTGGGGGCGATCGGTGCGAGCCGCGATCCGCGAAGCGCCGGACGCCCGGCTGGGCTATGGCGACCCGCGCGGGACGGTGGAGCTGCGCAACCAGCTGATGGCCTATCTGGGACGAGTTCGGGGCGCACTCCCGGAGCCCGAGCACACGCTGGTGTGCGGCGGATTCGTGCAAGCCTTCGCGGGGTTGTGCCGCACCTTGCGCGCCCGGGGAGTGGAGCGGATCGGGGTCGAGGCGCCGGGTTGGGGACGCCATCGGCTGACCGCGGAGGGCAGCGGCCTGGAACCGGTTCCCATACCCGTGGATGAGCACGGCCTCGTGGTCTCGGCGTTGGCCGCGGGCGATTGCGAGGTCGTCGTCGTCACGCCGGCTCACCACTTCCCCACTGGAGTGGTGCTGGGCAGCGAGCGGCGAGCGGAGCTCCTGGAGTGGGCCGAGGAGGAGGATGGCCTGATCGTGGAGGACGACTACGACTCCGAGCTCCGGTATGACCGGGGGGCGGTGGGCGCGTTGCAGGGCTTGGCTCCGGAGCGGGTGTGCCACATCGGCTCGTTGAGCAAGCGGCTGGCGCCCGGACTCGGCCTGGGCTGGACCCTGGCGCCCTCGTGGCTGAGCGGCGCCCTGACCTACGAACAGGGGGTCGCCGCGGCCAGCCCGCCCGCGATCGCCCAGCTCGCGCTGGCGGACTTCCTGGCCCGGGGCGAGCTGGACCGTCATCTGCGGCGGATGCGGCTGCGCTACCGCGAGCGCCGGCAATCCCTGCTCCAGGCGCTGGCCCGGGAGATCCCCTCGGCTCGGGCGAGCGGCGTGCCGGCCGGGCTGTTTACGCTGGTCTGGCTGCCCGAGGGCGCGAGTCAGGAGGCGGTGCTACACGCGGCCGCCAAACGCGGTGTGGAGGTCGAAGGCCTCGGGGGCGGCGGTCTCATCCTCGGCTTCGCCTCGCAACCGGAACCGGCGATCGCCCGCGGCGTCCGGGTGCTGGCGGAGGCGTTGCTGTGACAATCGCGCTGTGGATCTAGGACTCGCAGACCGAGCCTGCGTGATCACCGGCGCGTCCCGCGGGATTGGGCTGGCCACGGCCCGGGCGCTGGCCGAGGAGGGCGCCTCGGTGTTGCTGGTGGGCCGCAGCCAGGATGCCCTGGACCAGGCCGCCGAACAGTCCGTCGCGGGGGCGACGCTGGCTCTCGACGTCACCCTGCCTGACGCTGGGGAGCGGCTAGTGCAGGCGTGCCTTGACGAGTTCGGACGGATCGACGCGCTGGTCAACAACGCCGGGACGAGCGCGGTACGCCGGCTGGACCAGCTGACCGACGACGACTGGCAGGCTCAGTGGGAGCTGCACGTGATGGCCCCGATGCGAGCCATGCGCGCGGCGGCGCCGGCCATGGCCGAGCGCGGCTGGGGCCGGATCGTCAACGTGTCTTCATCTTCAGGCAAGCGGCCGTCGGGCACCAACATGTCCTACTCGGTGACCAAGGCGGCCGAGCTCTCGCTGTCGCGGGCGTTCGCCGACCTATACGCCAGCCAGGGCGTGCTGGTGAATGCCGTGGCGCCCGGGCCCGTCGGTACGGAGTTGTGGCTGGCCGCGGGCGGGATGGCCGATCAGGCGGCCGAAGCTCGGGGGATCAGCCGCGAGGAGGTGCTGGAGCAACTGGCGGCGAGAAACCCGGTGGGGCGACTGGCCACCGAGGAGGAGGTGGCGGCCGTGATCGTGTTCCTGTGCTCGGAACGAGCCTCCTATGTGGCCGGCTCGGCCTGGTCGGTGGACGGCGGAACAGTCCCGGTGATTCTCTGAAACACTGGCGCCCCCATGGCAGCTAACCCGAGCGCCGTCGGCAAGAGCTACCCGCCGAGCACCTACGTCGTGGGCCGGGAGAAGATCCGCGAGTACGCCGCCGCGGTGGGGGAGACCAACCCCCTTTACTTCGACGTCGACGCCGCCCGGGCCGCCGGATACGGGGACCTG
Organism: Solirubrobacteraceae bacterium; assembly: GCA_035532195.1. Classification (GTDB taxonomy): domain Bacteria; phylum Actinomycetota; class Thermoleophilia; order Solirubrobacterales; family Solirubrobacteraceae; genus Palsa-465. The sequence continues at coordinate 12,273 of DATKRM010000200.1, read as the reverse complement.
GTGGCGCCCCCGATGTTCGCTGTGGTCTTCGGGGCGCCGTCGGTGGGTCCGGCCATCCTCGACCCGGACGTGGGGATCGACTTCGCGCGCATGCTGCACGCGGGCCAGGAGTTCGTGTGGGGGCCGCTGGTCGTGGCGGGCGACGAGATCACGACCACCGCCACGGTCAAGGACATCTCAGACCGCGGCGGCATGAACTTCTTCGTGTTCGAGACCGTCTCCCAGAACCAGAACGGCGAGACCGTGTGCACCGGCACGTGGAGCCAGATCGTGAGGGGCGGATGAACCAGGGCGACCAGATCGAGCTCAAGGTCACTCCGGACCCGTACCTGACCTATCGCTACGCGGGTGCCTCCGGCGACTTCAACCCGATCCACATCGACGAGGGCTTCGCCAAGCAGGTCGGCCTCCCGGGCCGCATCCTGCACGGGCTGTGGACAATGGCCCAGGTGGCGCGTGCCCACACCGACGCAGCTGGCGGGCCGGACAAGCTGCGGAGGCTGTCGGTGCAGTTCCGGGGCATCGGCCAGCTGGGCCAGGAGATCGTGGTCAGCGGCACGGTGACCGAGGTGAACGACGGGGTGGCGGCGGTGGAGTCACAGGCCGAGCAGGCCGGCCAGCGCATCATCCGCAACGGCCGGGCCGAGATCGCCGCCTAGACGCGCCGGCTGGGCGCTGAGCGGCGTGCGCTCGAGCCCGACCTAGAATCAGCTCCGTGCTCACGGAGCGTCAGGAACTGGTGTTGCGAAAAGTCGCCGAGGAGTACCTCGACGGCGGCATCCCCGTGGGGTCGAAGCTGCTGGCCGGCGATGTGAAATGGGGCCCCTCCACCATCCGCGGCGAGCTGGCCAGCCTGGAAGAGCTGGGCTTGCTGGCCCACCCTTACACCTCGGCGGGACGCGTACCCACCGAGGCCGGCTATCGCTACCTCGTGGACCGGCTGCTGGCGGCCGGTGAGCAGCCGAAGGCGCCCCGGCTGTCGCTTTCGCTGGTCCGCCGCGAAGTGGACGAGGCCATGCAGGTGACGAGCGAGACCCTGTCTCAGGTGACCAACCTACTGGCCATCGTGACCGCTCCGGGAATCGAGACCTCGACCATCCGGCACATCGAGGTGCTGCTGCTCCAGCCCCAGGTGCTGATGGTGGTGGTGATCACCTCGACCGGTGGTGTGACCAAGCGCCTGTTCACGTTCTCCCGCGCGATCGATCCGGGGCTGGCCGATTGGGCGGCCAGCTACCTCAACGAGCGGCTGGTCGGCCTGGGGCTGGGCGCGAGGATCCTCCACCAGCGCCTGCACGACCCCTCGCTGGCCGAATCCGAGCTGCGATTCCTGGACGCGCTGGCGCCCGTGTTCACCGAGCTCGAGGCCAGCTCGACCCAATACGTCTATGTGGAGGGCGCCAGCCGGCTGCTCCGCGAGGACCACTGGGGCGACGTGTCCGAGCTCAACGCGCTGATGGACATGCTCGAGCGCCGGGTGGCCCTCCTCGGGGCGCTGCAGGCGGCGCTGAACGAGCGGGACGTGGTGGTGCGGATCGGGGCGGAGAACGCCGCCCCGCAGCTTCGCTCGATGGCGCTGGTGGCGGCAGGCTACGGACTGCCGCAGAGGCGCCTGGGGGCGGTGTCGGTGATCGGTCCGCTGCGCATGGACTACGCGCAGGCCATCAGCTCGGTCAAGGATGCCGCGGCCCAGCTCTCGAGCTTCGTGGCCGAGCTATACGACGAGCGCTGAGCCCATGAGTGCGACCCGGGATTACTACGAATTGCTTGGCGTCCCGCGGGATGCCGACGACACGACGATCAAGAAGGCGTTTCGGCGGCTGGCCCGGGAGCTACACCCGGACGTCAACCGGCATGACCCGCAGGCCGAGGAGAAGTTCAAGGAGGCGGCCGGGGCCTACGAGGTGCTGTCCGACCCCGAGCGCCGAGCCACGTATGACCGGTACGGCCACGAGGGCCTCCGCCGCGGCGGCTACGCGCCGGACTTCGAGTCGTTCGGCTCGGTGGCCGACATCTTCGAGACATTCTTCGGTGGCTCGAGCCCGTTTGGGGACATGTTCGGCACCAGCTCGCGTGGTGGCCCGGTGCACGGCGGTGACATTGGGGTGGCGGCCGAGATCGACCTGGCGGAGGCGGCCCGCGGCACCACGGTGAAGCTGGCCTACGACGCGGTTCAGACCTGCGAGAACTGCCGGGGCAACGGCGCCGAGCCGGGCACCCCGATCGAGACCTGTCCCCGGTGCGAGGGCAACGGCCAGCTGCGTGCCGTGTCACGTACCCCGTTCGGCCAGATGGTGAGGACCGTGGTGTGCGATGTGTGCGGCGGCGAGGGTCGCGTGCCCAAGGAGCCATGCCACGTGTGCGGTGGGCGCGGCCGAACCGTGGAACGGGTCAGCGTGTCCGTGGACATCCCGGCCGGGATCGCCGACGGGCAGCGGATCCGGGTGGGCGGCCGAGGGCACGCCGGTGAGCGCGGAGGGCCCGCGGGTGACCTCTACGTGCTCGTTTCGGTGCGTGAGGATCCGCGGTTCCTGCGCGATGGTGACGACCTGGTAACCGCGGTCGATGTCTCAGCCCCGCTGGCCGCCCTGGGCACGACGGTCGAGGTGCCGACGCTGGAGGAAGCCGTCGAGCTGGAGATCCCGGCCGGCACGCAACCCCACGCCACGCTGACCGTCCGCGGCCAGGGCATGCCGGCCCTGCGGGGCCGGCGCCATGGCGACCTGCGAGTGGTGGTAAACGTCGTCGTGCCGCGCCACCTGGACCGCGAGCAGCGCGAGCGCTACGAGCAGCTGGCCGACTCGATGAGTGATCACAACCTCGGCTCGGACGAGGGAGTGTTCGCCAAGATCAGGCGCGCGCTGGGCGGTTAGGCTCCGGGGCATTAGGCTCCGCAGCATGGATCGGGTGGAGGAGCGCGGGTCCTGATCCGGCTCGCCGTCCGGGTCCGCGAGGATCAAGCCGACGTGGTGCTGGCCGAGCTGCTCGAGCTCGCGCCTGGCGGCCTGGAGGAGAAGGCGCTAGAGGGGGGGCTGGTCGAGTACGCGATCTACGGGGCGCCCGGCGAACTGCCGACGGTGGGGCGAATCCACGCCGTGGCCGGCGACGGGCTCGTGGAGGTGATCACCGAGGAGGTAGCCGAAGGCTGGGAGACCCGCTGGCGCGAGTTCCACCGGCCGGTGAAAGTGGCCGGCACGGTCACCATTCGCCCGCCCTGGGCGCCGCCGTCAGACACGCCAATCGACGTGGTGATCGACCCGGGCCAGGCGTTCGGGACCGGCGCCCACCCCACCACCCGGCTCTGCCTGGAGCTGCTCCTGGAGCTGGAAGCGTCGGGGCCGTTGGTGGATTTGGGCTGCGGCTCGGGTGTGGTGGCGATCGTGGCCGCGAGGCTGGGTTACGACCCGGTCCTGGCCCTCGACAACGACCCGGCGGCCATCCAGGCGGCCCGAGAGAACGCCCGGCTCAACGACGTCGAGATCCAGATCCGGCGCCACGACCTGCGCATGGACCGCCCGCAGGCGGCCGAGACGACCGTGGCCAACCTCCTGGCGCCACTGCTGCTGAGCTGGGCGGCGCGGCTCGGCGACGCACCGGAGCTGCCGCGCCGATTGGTGGTGGGCGGCCTGCTGCCGTCCGAGGCCCCGAGGGTCGCCGAGGCGTTCGCCGGGCAGGGCCTGCGGGAGGTGGATCAGCGCCGCTCGGCCGACTGGGTGGCGCTGCGATTGGCCTCCGATACGTAGCCTGTGGCCATGGCCTCGTTCGCGGTCAAGTTCCTGGGCTGCAAGGTCTCCCAGGCCGACGCGATGCTGGCCCGGCAGGCCATGCTGGCCGCCGGCCACCGGGAGGTGCCCGAGGAGGCGGCCGAGCTGCACGTGATCAACACCTGCTGCATCACCAGCGAGGCCGAGGCCAAGTCACGCAAGGCCGCGCGCCGGTCGCTCCGCCAGGCCGAGCAAGTCCTGGTCTCAGGCTGCGCGGTCAACCTCGACGCTCGCCAGTTCGCCGATATCGACCCGCGCGTGCGGGCGTTCGTGGGCCCGGCCGAGGAGGTGGCCGGGGCCATGGCCGGGACGCCGGGCGCCTGCGCGGACACCGAACACGATCTGATGCTGGGGCGCTTTCAACCGGGCTCCTCACGGACGCGGGGGTTCGTCTAGGTGCAGGACGGCTGCGACTGCCACTGCGCCTACTGCATCATTCCCACCGTCCGGGGCGGCGCGCGGTCGCGCCCCGCGCGCGCAGTGCTCGACGAGGTGCGCCGGCGGGCCCAGGCCGGCCAGCCTGAGATGGTGATGACCGGGATCAGCGTGGGGGACTACCGCGATCCCCAGCGGGGGCTCGATCTGGGCGAGCTGATGGTGGAGGTGGCACAGGTGCCCGGCGTGGAGAGAGTCCGGCTATCCAGCGTCGAGGTCATCCACGTCCGTGACTCGCTGCTGGCCGCGCTGGCCGGCGAGCCGAAGATCTGCCCTCACCTGCACATCCCCCTGCAGTCCGGCGACGACGGCGTGTTGCGGGACATGGGCCGTCACTACTCGAGCGCCGAGTATCTGGAGCTGGTGGCGGCGCTGCGCCGGACGGTGCCGCAGGTCAACCTGACCACCGACGTGATCGTGGGTTACCCCACCGAGTCGGAGGCCGCATTCGAACGCACCCTGGGCGTGGTCGAGGCGGCCGGGATCACCCGGGTGCACACGTTCCCCTATTCACCGCGACCCGGGACCGTGGCCGAGGCCCTGGGCGACGCGGTGTCGGCTGAGGACAAGAAGCGGCGTGCGGCGACGATGCGCGGCCGCTCGGAGGTGGCCTCCCGCCACCACCGCGCGGACAGGCTGGGCGCCCGCGAGCGGGTCCTGATCGACAAGCTGGCGGCCGAGCAATGCTCGGGCTACACCGCCGACTACACCCGCTGCTACCTGCCCGGGGGGGCAGGGGAGCGGGGACAGCTGGTCGACGTATGGTGCGATGAGCTCTACGCCGACGGGATTGCCTGCCGGATTCCCGGTCCGGCGCCACTACCATCAGCGGTGTGACCCTCGTCGAGCAGGTCAGGGCCGACGTAAACCAAGCCCTGAAGAGCGCCCAGCGTGATCGTGTGACTGCGCTGAGGGTGGTGCTGTCCGAGCTCCAGAAGGCGGCCAAGGAGGGCGGCAGCGATGAGCTGGCCGTGCTGCGTCGCGAGCGCAAGCGGCGGCTCGAGGCGGCCCAGCAGTTCCGTGACGCCGGCCGGGGCGAGCTGGCCGACAAGGAGGAGTCCGAGGCCGTGTTGATCGAGGGCTACCTGCCCGCCGAGCTGGACGACGCCGAGCTCGACGCGCTGATCAGCCAGGCCATCACCGGCACCGGGGCCAGCGCCCCCCAGGACATGGGCCTCGTGATGAAGACGGTGATGGCCCAAGTGGAAGGCCGGGCCGACGGCAAGCGGGTCTCGTCGCGCGTGCGCCAAGCCCTCGAGGCGGCGAGTGCGTAAGCAGCTCGAGCTGGACAACGCGGTAGCCAGCGAGCTCGCGGGCAGTGGAGATGCGGTGCTGCGCGCACTGGAGGGTCACCTGGAGTGCGACGTGTTCCTGCGGGGCAACGTGCTCACGCTCGATGGGCCCCAGGACGCCGTGAACACGGCCGAGACCGTGGTGAAGGAGTTGGCCGAGCTGATCGACCAGGGACACGAGATCGCGCCCGGCACGATCGAGGCGGTCACCCGGGCGCTCGATGCCCACGAGTCACCGGCCCGGATCCTGGAGGACGTGGTGTGGCGCCACCGGGCGACCAAGGTGGCGCCCAAGACGGTCAATCAGAAACGCTACGTCGACTCGATCCGTGAGCACACAATCACGTTTGGCATCGGCCCGGCGGGAACCGGCAAGACGTTCCTGGCCGTGGCGCTGGCCGCGGCCGCACTGAGCCGTCGGGAGGTCAACCGGATCATCCTGACCCGGCCGGCGGTGGAGGCGGGCGAGCGGCTCGGCTTCCTGCCCGGCGACCTGGCGGCCAAGGTCGACCCCTACCTGCGCCCGCTGTTCGACGCGCTGCACGACATGCTCGAAGCCGAGCGCGTGACCCAGCATCTGGAGCGCGGCGTGATCGAGGTGGCGCCGCTGGCATTCATGCGGGGCCGGGCGTTGACGGTCTCGACTCCGGTCCTTACGCCCGACGGCTTCCGGCCGATCGGGGACTTGCGAGTGGGCGATCTGGTGATCGGATCAAACGGGAAGCCGACTCCCGTGATCGGGGTCTATCCGCAGGGACGCAAGAAAGTCTTCCGGCTCACCGCCCAGGACGGCGCCTCGACGCTGTGCTGCGGCGAGCATCTGTGGCACGTGTTCACGGCGAGTGACCGGCGACGGGGCAAGCCCGGGCGGGTGCTTCAAACGCAAGAAATGATCGGCCGACTCCGGACGTTCCATCAGCACCGGTACGAGCTGCCTCTTCTCTCGGCACCGGCTGAATCCCCACTGCGCACGGTGCCAATTGATCCTTATGTGCTCGGTTTGCTCCTTGGGGATGGGAGCCTCGTCCACGGGACGCCAACGTTCACGACCACTGACCCGGAGCTCGTAACGGCGCTGACGAACCTGCTGGAAGACACGAGCGTCCGCGCGAGGACTTTCAAGGACTACTCGCTGCTCAGCGTCCGCGGTAACCGCGGGAAGGCAGGCATTCTCGACCCGGTCAGTGTTGGGCCGAAGGAGCTGGCGCTGACAGGGACCAGGTCGCACACCAAGTTCATTCCGGAGCTCTACCTCCGGAACGCTCCTGGCATACGCATCGCACTTCTCCAAGGGCTTCTCGACAGCGATGGCGGGCCCGTCACGCAGCCCGGCCGTACCTGCCGCATCCAGTATTCGACCTGTTCGGCGCGGCTACGCGATGACGTGATCAACCTTGTGCGTTCCCTGGGCGGCGTCGCCTATTCGCGGTGTAGACCCGCAGCGGGCCGAGCGCCTGGACGCGCGAACGGTCGGCCGGTTGCGCATCGACACGACGCCTACGTGATGGACATCCGCCTGCCGTCCGGGATCCAGCCCTTCCGGCTGCAGCGGAAGCTCGACCTCTACAACCAGCACGGGGGCGGCCGCCCGATGCGCTTCATCGACTCGATCGAGCCCGCCGCGGAGGCTGAGTGCGTGTGCATCCAGGTCGCGGCCGCTGACTCCCTGTACGTCACCGACGATTACCTCGTCACCCACAACAGCCTCAACGACAGTTTCATCATCCTCGACGAGGCGCAGAACACCAGCCCGGAGCAGATGAAGATGTTCCTGACCCGGCTCGGGTTCAACTCCCGGATGGTGGTGACCGGCGACATCACCCAGATCGACCTGCCGGGCGACCAGAACTCGGGCCTGGTGGTAGTGGCCGACATCCTGAAGGACGTCGAGGGGATCGAGTTCGTGCGGTTTGGTGCGGAGGACGTGGTGCGCCACAAGCTGGTCCAGCGGATCGTGGCCGCGTACAGCGAGCACGGACAGCGGCAGGCTCCGGAACTGCGGCCGCGCCGCCGGGCGTAGCGCCGGACGTGCTCGAGGTTGAGGTCATCGGGGTCGAAGTGATCGCCCCTGGCGGCTCCGAGGGGGATGCCGACGGCCCGACGACGGCCGAAGTGGAGGAGCTGTGCACGCTGGCGCTGTCCTCGGCCGGGATCAGCGACGGGCACGTGGCGGTGAGCTTCGTCTCCGAGGACCGGATCCGGGAGCTCAACCGGGACTATCGCGGGGTCGACCAGCCCACCGACGTACTGTCGTTCGGCGTAGATGAGGACCGCCCGGTGCCCGAGCCGCGAGAGCTGGGGGACATCGTCATCTGCATCGAGCACACCGAGGACGTCCGTGAGGCCGTCCTGCACGGGTCGCTCCACCTGTCGGGGATGGACCACGAGACCGACAACGGCGAGATGATGGCCCTGCAGGCCGAGCTGAAGCGCTGGGTGAGTTAAGTGGAGCGGAGGTGACCAGAAGCGGCTTCGTCGCGCTGGCCGGTCGCCCCAACGTAGGTAAGAGCACGCTGGCCAATGCGATCGTGGGGGCCAAGGTGGCGATCGTGTCCGACAAGCCTCAGACCACTCGCCGCGCGTTGCGGGGGATCGCCAATGGCCCCGAGTGGCAGCTGGTGCTGATCGACCTCCCGGGGGTCCAGCGACCCCTCGACATGCTGACCGAGCGGATGCAGCACCGGGTCGAGCGTGAGCTGCAGGACGCGGACGCCGCCCTGATGTTGATCGACGCCGAGGCCGGGGTGGGACCCGGTGACCGGTTCATCGCCACCGCGCTGCGCTCGACCGGGCTCCCGGTGGTGATCGCGGTCAACAAGATCGACCGGACCGACCGCGCCCGGACGGCGGCCGCGCTTCAGGCGGCCGCCGACCTGGACGTGGCTGACGACGTGTTCCCCATCTCCGCGCGCACCGGATCGGGTGTCCAGCCGCTAGTCGACCAACTGGTGTCGCTGCTTCCCGAGGGCCCGTTGTACTTCGAGCCCGGTCAGCCTTCGGACCAGACGGAGGAGGTCCGGCTGGCTGAGCTCGTGCGCGAGCAGGTGTTGCGCCGCACCCGGGAGGAGGTGCCGCACGCCGTCGAGGTGCAGGTCGACGCGATCGAGCACCCGCGCGAGGACCTGTTGCGCGTGGAGGCGGTCGTGCTGGTGGAGACCGAGTCGCAGAAGGGCATCCTGATCGGCGCGGGGGGCCAGATGATCAAGTCGATCGGGATCGCCGCCCGCCGGGCCATCCAGCGTGAGCTGAGCATCCAAGTGCACCTGGCCTTGAAGGTTCGGGTGCGCCACCACTGGCGAGCCGACGAGCGCGTGCTCGACCGGCTGGGCATCGAGTAGCCGGTCCCCGCAGGGCATACCCCCGACCGGGTTCCGGAGATCGCGAAGCGAGCCCACCTCAGCCCGCCCACGGTGAAGGATCGGGTGGCAAGCTGATGGGCGTGTTCGAAGCGCACGCCCGGGTGGAGGTGCTGGCCAAGGCGGCCCGGCACGGTCTGATCGCCCACTCCTGAGCCGGCTCACCTCCCGGGGGCGGCCTAGAATCGGTCACCGGGTGGAGGACTCCGAAATCACATACGACGCGCAGGGCCTAGTGCCGTGCGTAGTGCAGGACTGGAGCACCGGCGAGGTCCTGACGCTGGCCTACGTCAACCAGGAGGCGCTGGAGCGGACGCGGGCCACCGGCCAGATGCATTTCTTCAGTCGCTCGCGCCAGGAGCTGTGGCACAAGGGCGCCACCTCAGGCAACACGATGGCGGTGCGAGAGATCCGCTACGACTGCGACGGCGATGCGCTGCTCGCGCTGGTCGAGCCGGCCGGCCCGACCTGCCACACCGGCGAGCGGACGTGCTTCCACGATGGCGAGCTCGAGCCGCCGGCCCCCCACGAGGTGCTGCCGGGGCTCGAGCGGACGATCGCCCGGCGGGCGGCCGAGCGACCGGACGGCTCCTACACCGCCAAGCTGCTGGACGACCCCCAGCTGCGCGGAGCCAAGGTGACCGAGGAAGCCGAGGAGGTGGTGCGGGCGGCGGAGCAGGAGTCCGACCAGCGCGTGGCCGAGGAGGCCGCGGACGTGATCTACCACTTGGCGGTACTGCTGCGCGCACGTGGTTTAGGGCTGGCCGACGCCGAACGGGTGCTCGATGGCCGTCGTCAGCGCCGGTAACGCCCCGGCCGGCGCGACCCCGTCGCTGGACGAGGCTCGTCAGCTGGCGCGCCAGCACAACCTGATCCCGCTGCAGGAGACGTTCATCGACGACCTCGAGACCCCGGTCTCCGCGTTTCTCAAGCTGCGCGGCGAAGGACCGAGCTTCCTGCTCGAATCGGCCGATCAGGGCCGGGTGGGCCGGTATTCGTTCATCGGCTTCAAACCCCGGAGCGTTCTGCGCTGGTCGCTGGGGGAGCCCGGCGATCCGTATGCCCTGGCCGCGGCCGAGCTAGAACGCTTCCATCCCGCTCCGCTGCCCGAGCTGCCGCCATTCGCCGGCGGCGCCGTGGGCATGTTCGCGTACGACCTGGTGCGGACGGTCGAGCCCCTGGGCGATCCCAACCCTGACCCGGTCGGCGTGCCTGACCTGGCGCTGATGCTGTCGGACGCCCTGGTCGTGTTCGATCACCTCAAGCACACGATCACCGTCCTGGCCAACGTGTACGCGGACGAGGATCTGGATGCGTCGTATGCCGCCGCGCTGGAGACGATTGCCGAGGTCCGGGCGCAGCTGGCCGGTCCGGTGCCGCGTCAGGCGCGGGAAGCGGCCGGCGCCCCGGCGGTGCCGAGCTTCGAGTCCAACATGTCCCGAGAGCGCTTTGAGGCGGTGGTGGCGCGGATCATCGACTACATCCGGGCCGGTGACGCCTATCAGGTGGTTCCGTCGCAGCGCTGGTCGGCGCCGGTGGGGGTCGAGGCTTTTTCCATTTACCGGGGTCTCCGGGCCGTCAACCCCAGCCCGTACATGTACTACCTCGACTTCGGGGACTTCGAGATCGCCGGCGCCAGCCCGGAGCCGCTGATCACGGTCAACGGCCGGCAGGTATCGACCCGGCCGATCGCCGGGACACGCCCCCGGGGCGCCACGCTGGATGAGGATCGGCGGCTGGCCGAGGAGCTGCTGGCCGATCCCAAGGAACGGGCGGAGCACGTGATGCTGGTGGACCTGGGCCGCAACGACCTCGGCCGGGTATGCGAGTACGGCACGGTGAAGGTGGACGAGTTCATGGCGGTGGAGAACTACAGCCACGTGATGCACATCGTGTCCAGCGTCATCGGCCGGCTGCGGGCCGGCGTGGGAGCACTCGATGCCCTGCGCTCCGTGCTGCCCGCCGGGACCCTATCCGGCGCCCCGAAAGTCCGGGCCATGCAGATCATCGACGAGCTTGAGCCAGTCAAGCGCGGCGGCTACGGCGGGGCGATCGGCTGGGTCGGCTACAACGGCGACCTCGACACGTGCATCTACATCCGCACCGTGGTGGTCAAGGACGGGATCGCCCACGTCCAGGCCGGGGGCGGGACGGTGGCCGACGCGGTGCCGGCCTACGAATACGACGAGTCGGTGGCCAAGTCGAAGGCCGTGATGCAGGCCATCGAGCTGGCCGGGCGCCATCCCGACTGGCCGTAACCGGTTTCGCAAAAAGCCAGGCAGGCAATCGTTGTTGATGTATGCGGGGGATCATCGATCCGGCTGCGGTGGCTCTGGGTTTTTTCCTGGCGCCGGCGAGCGCAAGCGCCGTGACGCCTCCCAACGCCGACTCGTTCTACACGCCGCCGCCCGGATTCAGCGCCGCGCCGCCCGGAACCGTGTTCCGCGCACGCCCGGTCGCGCTCCAGGAGCTCAGCAACAGCGATTCGGCGGGGGCGTACCAGCTGCTGTACCGCACGACCAGCGCCACCGGTCAGCCGATCGCCACCGTGACCACGCTGTTGCTGCCCTCGCTTCCGGCCTCCGGTCCTCGGAAGCTTCTCTCCTACCAGACCGCCGAGGACAGCCTGACCACGAACTGCGCTCCCTCCTACACCATGCGCGGTGGCAACAACGGGGGCAGCACGCAGTGGGCTGAGTCCGGCGAGATCACCCAGGCTCTGCTGCAGGGGTGGGACGTGGTGGTTCCCGACTACCAGGGCCCTCAGTCCGAATGGGCCGTGGGCCCGATCGAGGGACAGGCCACGCTGGACTCGGTCCGCGCGGTGGAGCACTTCTCGGCCGCCCAGCTTCCGGGTACGCACACCGCTGTGGCCATGGTGGGCTATTCGGGTGGTTCGATCCCCACGCTGTGGGCCAGCACCCAGGCCCACCGCTACGCACCGGAGTTGAATCTGGTGGGGAGCGCCTCGGGTGGGAACGTCCCCGACCTGATCGAGAACCTGGCTCGGGTGAACGGCGGCCCGTTCGCCGGAGCCATCATCGGCGTATCGGTGGCCATCAACCGCGCCTATCCGGACCTGGGTCTCGACGCGCTGCTGAACGCCGGCGGCCGGCAGCTGGCGGCTCGGGACGGCTCGGACGCCGATGGTTGCGCGGGTTCGGTCACCAACGCGCCGTTCGGCACGGTCGGCGAATACACCAACTACGCGACCGCCCAAGAACTGGCGGCGCTTCCCCAGGTGCGCAGAGTGTTCGCGCGACTGGATCTGATCGGCGGTCCGCTGCCCGCGGCGCCGGCGTTCATCTACAACGAAGCGAACGACGAGCTGGCGATCACGCCGCCGGTCGACAAGATGGTCGCCTCCTACTGTGCCCGGGGGGCCACGATCGACTATGACCGCAACCCGGCGGGTGAGCATCTGAC
>DATKRM010000199.1:0-6170 GCA_035532195.1 Solirubrobacteraceae bacterium | reverse complement strand
GCGAGGGCGGCGATCACTGTCCAGGCGGCGTTGGCGAGGAACTTGCCGGAGGGGAAGTGCGCGAGTGCCTGGTCTTTGAGGTCGCGGATCGCGAGTTCCACGACGGCGTGCTGGCGGTGCTCTGATTCGACGAGCTCGAGCCGCGGGGCAGCCACTCGCTCAAGGGCGTCCCTGACCCCCTGGAGCTGTTCGCGCTGAAACGCGACTGACCCCCCGTTCAACCCGCAGCGGTAGCCGGCGGCGGACAGCGGGCCACGATCACGAGCCATCCGCCGCCGGCAGGGGGTGGCGTGTCGGTGACCGACGTCGGACCGTCGGTCACCGGTCTGCCGCTTTAGTGCGCCTGGTCGTACAGCTTGCGCACGATGTTGTACATCTGCTGCGAGGTCTCACCGTTGCTCGGGCAGCAGTGGGGGCCGCCGGGGGCGCTGATCCCGATCTCGAGGTGCGGGGCGTCCGATATGCCGACCTGGCCGCAGCCCACCTCGGCGATTGGCTGCCCGGCCTGGACGTGGGCCCCCACCGGCACCAGCGCCGGTTGGGCATGCCCGTAGTAGATATAGCGGCCGGCCAGCGACCCGCTGGCCACCTTCAGCACCGGCGCGTCAGGGCCGAACCCGTCGACTCCCTCCTGGACGATCGTGCCCGAGGTCACCGCCACCTCTTTGACCTGCGAGCCGCAGGCGTTGTTCACGGTGCCGATGTCGACGCCCTGATCCTGCGACCAGCTCGACGGCGACAGCACGCGGCTCTTGGGCACCAGCGGGAACACCCAGCCGCCGTTGCCCCACGAGCCGGTCTGATGGCTGCTGCGGCCAGCCGCGGTACGGCGCTGGCCGACCCACTGGTGAAGGGTGTTGGCCGTCCGGGAGCCCACGGTCCCACTGGCCGGGGACAAGCCGGCGGCAAACTGAAATTGCTCCACCGAGCCCTTGGTTCCGGTGCCGAACACGCCGTCGACCGCAGTGCTCACACCGACCTCGGAGAGCCAGCCCTGCAGCGTGCGGACATCGCTCCCCCGGTCGCCCACCCGGAGAACCCGGCGGAACGGGGAGCCGGTCCCGGTAGCCAAAGCCGTGGTCGCCGCCAGCAGCGAGATCGCTCCGGCCCCGACCAGCACCCGCCACCCCCGGCCACGGCGTGGTTTCGAGCAGGAGCAGCTGCTCCCGCAGGTACATGCGGACATTCAGGTAACCCGCTTTCTCGTCGTCTTTGGTTGCCTAAACGCCTACGGGGTTAGCTGACGGGCTCGCGCTCAACAACCGAGCGCTACCAGCGGATCACCGCCGGACTCGCCCCAACACAATTGGGTTCCCCGCTCCCCGGAATGGCACCCGGGGACTCGGCAGACACACAACACCCTAAACCACACGCCGCTCGAATGCGGCCCGGCCGGGCCTAGTCGTCGATCGCCACTTGTGTCTCCGGGGCGCCGGCGATCAGGTCCGAGACACGCTTGCGCCGAGCTTTGATCCGCCCCCAGCGGGCCTCGGACCGGCGGCGGCGCTTGCTGCCCGGCTCGTACCAACGCCGGGCCCAGGGTGAGCCCGGCGAGGCCAGCCGGATCCCCCCCACGAGCGACACGACCGGGATGAAGATCCCCACCATTCCGAGCAGCGGCTTGCCCTTGAGGATGGCCAGCACGGCCAGCAACACGTCCACGGTCACCACAATCGCGATGGTCTCCACGGGCGAGTCGCTCTTCGCCAGATCAAACGGCGCGATCCCGACCACGATCAGCCCGCCCAGCACTGCCGCCACCACCACTGCGTCAAACGACGACCGTCCCTCCTCGGACCAGTAAACGTCGCGCAGATGTATCCACAGAGCGAATTCGTCCAGCGTGAGCCCAGCCCCCACTCCGAACAGGCCGGCCAGAATCTCGTCCCAGGGACTCTTCGGACTGCTCACGAAGCCCAGAAATCCAGACAGCAGGAGCAGCACGATGCCCCACACGAGATGGTGCAGGTGCAGACCGCTGCCGGTGGTCACGCTGCCCGGCCACCAGGACACCTTGGGGCTGCGAATCAGGCGCGCGCTGGTCCGGATGAACAGGAACGAGATGAGGAACGACCCCAGCAGGACAAACCCGGCGCGCTGCGACTGGACGTCGAGGAATTGCGTGGATACGTTGAAGGTCAGTCTGATCGCCGCCACCCCCAAAGCGTAAGTCTAAGTCTTGGTTAGCGCGTGATTGACAGTGCGGACCCGAAACCCCTGCCGTTTGCGCTATCCAGCCGAGGCCACGGCCACACCACCAGCCGGCGTTTCGGCGTTCGAGCTCGGCGGGCGGCCGAGGAGGACGAACCGCCGGCGCTCGTCGCGCAGCAGCTGCCCCTGATACTCGAGCGCAATCACGGCTTGCGTGGTGGTCGGCCGGCGGGCGCCGATGATCTCCCCCAGCATCTCGTGGGTCAGCCGGAACGGCACGATCGTCCCTTGCGTGGTCACCCGGCCCCACATGCTGGCCAGATGCCACAGCGCGGCCAGCAACCGGTCGGTCACCCGGGTGAAGTTCTGCGCGGCCATCAGGTAGGCCAGCGAGCGCGAGCGTCTGAGCAGGCGAGCGCAGATGGCGGCGGTGAGTTCGGGCCATCGGCCGATCGCCGCCGTCACCCCTCCGTCGAGCACCGCCAGCCGGGTCTCTTTGAGGATTCGCCAGTCTGAAACAGTCGGCAACACCGGCGGGACCACCTGGTTGTCACCGGGCCGGAGCATGTCGGTGGGCCCGAGCAGCTCGGTGGACGATGAGCGCCCCACGTGCACCCGGCGCACCATCAAGCCGTCGAGCACCAGCAGGCCGATCGCAGCCGGACCGACGCTCGGGGGCGTCCAGGGCCCGGGGGCGACGGTGGCCACGCGTACCTGGAGCATCTCCGTGGCCCGTTCGCGCGCCTCCGGGGTGAGCGCCTCACCCAGATCGGGATCGGCCTCGAGCAACCTGACGAATGAGCCGTCGCGGACGCTCATGGCAGCGGCGCCGGTGGCTGGTGGGTCGAGCGCTCCGGGCTGGACAGGGCGCCCAGCAGCGAGCTGAGCGTGGTCATGCGCTGCTGCAGCGGCAGCGAGACCGGCACACCATCGGCCAGTGCGTAGCGGTTGCGGCGGCCAATCCGGTCTCGCTCCAGATAGCCGGCCTGGACCAGGTCACCCACGATTCGCTGGGCCGACCGCTCCGTGATCTGGAGGTCATGCGCGATGTCCTTGATCCGCATGTCTGGGTCGGCGGCGATGCACAGCAGCGCCATCCCGTGATTGCTCAGGAACTTGAACGGCAGCGGATCCACGCTCATATGACAGGACTTACCCGAAATTCCTGTCGTGTACTCGGCCTGCGCCTGGCGGCGCGGCGTCGCGAATTAGCACCGCCGCCGTAGGGCGTTGTCAGGCCGCCGGTCGCAGCGCCTCGAGCTCGCGGCTCTGGGCCAGCTCGGTCAAGGCACGGCGTTCCAACTTGCGTACGGCGTCCTGAGACAGCCCTAGCTGACGGCCGGTCTCGCTGAGCGGGGTGGGGTCGTCGCCGTTGATCCCGTAGCGGAGATTTACCACCCGACGCTCGGGTTCAGGGAGTCGGTCCAGCGCGCGGCGCAGCGCGTCCTCACGTAGCGAGATGTCCAATTCCTCTTCGGGACCGCGCTCGCCGCTGGCGATCAGCGCCCCAAACGGGGTCTCCTCCTCCTCGCCCACCGGGCGGTCGAGGCTGGTCACCACCCGGGCCGCGTCGCGGGAGTCCTGGAGCTCAGCCAAGGTGATCTCCGCGGCCTGGGCCAGCTCCTGGTCGGTGGGCTCGCGACCCAGGCGGGCCGCCAGCTCACGCTGGGCGCGAGCGATCTTGCGCTCGCGCTGGCCCAGGTGGACCGGGATGCGAATCGTGCGCGCGCGGTTGTCCAGCGCGCGCTGCAGGGCCTGGCGAATCCAGAACGTGGCGTAGGTCGAGAACTTGTAGCCCTTGCGCCAGTCAAACTTCTCCGCCGCCCGGATCAGCCCCAGGATGCCCTCCTGGATCAGGTCGAGCAGCGGTAGGTCGTGCCCCTGGTACTTACGGGCGTTGGAGATGACCAGGCGGAGATTGGAGTTGACCAGGCGCTCCTTGGCCGCCAGGTCGCCACGCTCGATCTGCTTGGACAGCTCCACTTCCTCCTCTCGCGTGAGCAGAGGATGCCGGCGCACCTCCTGGAGGAGCAGCGACATGGCGTCGGTGGTCTGGGCGGCCAGGTCGTCGATCGCGTACGCGGTCGGCTCGTCCTTCGCGCGACCACAGTCGTCGCGCACATCGAAGCCCTGGCCCTCGATCACGTCTTGGAGGGGTCCCAGATCCTCATCTTCGAGTTGCCCGTCTTGGACCAACCGAGCCAGGTCGGAAAGCTCGATGCAGTTCTCATCCTGGGCACGGGCGCGAGTTATCAGCTCGTCAGCCATGTCACGGACGCGGTCGGGTACGGTCGGGTCGGGGTTGTCGCTGGTCATCTAGCAAGACGTATCGGAACGCCTTAACACTCTGTCGCCCAGATTGTCGCGGTTCGCGCCTCGGGGCACCGGAAACCGGGCACAGGCTTGGGCTGGCTCTTAGAAAGCCCTTCCAGAAGCATTCCCGGAGCCCTAGGTATCAAACCGGGGGAAAGGCGCCCCGTAAAGCGGTGGTGCACCGGGTAGGCGGGGCGCGCGCTCGCGCGCCCCGGGCCAGCGCCCGCCAGCCCCGGACTCCGTCGGCTGGGCCTCGCTACGCCGAACCACCCGCAGCGGCCGCCAGGTGATCCGGCACCGCGTCGGGATCCTTTGGGGGCTCGGTGAGCTTGCGCCGCCGACCCCGCTCCATCGGTTTGATCCACAGCTCCCGCAGCAGAATCTGTGCGGTGACCAGAACCGGGACGGCCACCAGCAGTCCGACGAATCCGAACAACCGGTCCACGGCCACCACACCGATGGCCACCACGGCGGGGTGCAGGTGTACGGTCCGAGCCACCACCACCGGCTGGATCAGGTTGCCCTCCAACTGGTGGGCCATGATGTAGATGACGGCCACCAGCACGGCTTTGGTCGGGGAGATGGTCAGGGCATACAGGATCGGCGGGATCGAGCTGACCAGCGCCCCGAAATAGGGAACGATCATGGCTACGGCCGTGAACACAGCGAAGAACGCGGCGAACGGCAGGCCGACCAGCCGCAGTCCGAGGTAGGTGATGCCGCCCAGCAGCAGCATGCCGATGCCCAGGCCGCGCAGCCAGCCCAGGTACGCCGTCTTTAGGCGTCCCAGGATTACCTCGGCGTGCGACCGCCGGGGGGGGCACGAGCCGGATCAGCCCACCCACCAGCGGCTGGGGGTTGATCGCCGTGTACAGGGCGGTCAGGAGTACCACGATCGCCGCTCCCAGCGCCGTGGCCACGCTGGTTCCGACGGCGGCTGCCGGCCCCAGCAGCTTCGACGGGTTGTGGGTGTAGCCGTTGACGAAGTGCTGGATCTGGACGCCCGCGTGCTTGGCCGAGGTTCCGGTCAGCACCGCCACCCGGTGACGAAGGTCGTCGACGATGCGGGGCAGCGAGTTGGCGAACTGGTTGATCTCGTGGCTGAACGCGGGCACGATCAGCGCGATCAACCCACCCAGCGCGGCCAGCCCCAGCAGCAGCCCCATCGTGGCCCCGATCGGGCGCGGGACGCAGCGGCGCTCCAGCAGATCGGCAAAAGCCGACAGCGGCAGGGCGATGATCACCACCACCAAGACGCCGAGGACCAGCGTGATCAGCTGCTCGAACACCAGGCCGGCGACGACCAGCACGCCGGCCAGCAGAACGGCGCGGTAGATCGCGCCGGGGGTCAACCGAGAAGTAGACACTTCGCTCGATGCTTCCCCGAGACGGGGGTTTGCAGTCTCGGCGCGTGGAGCCCCACCACCGCGGGTAGAGCGGGCGAGTGGCCACGGCCGTCCTGGATATCGACGGAACCCTGGTCGATACCAACTACCAGCATGCGCTGGCCTGGTACCGGGCGTTTCGCCACCACGGAATCGTGCTCCCGGTGTGGCGGATCCACCGTCACATCGGCATGGGCGGCGACCAGGTGGTCAAGGCACTGACTGACGAGGCCACCGAATGCGAGCGGGGCGACGACATCCGGGCCCGCGAGAAGGACTGCTACTTCGAGATGATCGGGGAGGTCGAGCCTATGGAGGGCG
>DATKRM010000198.1:0-14298 GCA_035532195.1 Solirubrobacteraceae bacterium | reverse complement strand
CCTGCAACGCCGCTCGCTGTTCGAATACCTCAGCCAACTCCTCACAGCCAACGCCCGCGGCGACCTCCTCCCCAGACTCGCCTGACCACCAGCCCAGCCCAGGGACTGAACGCCTACCGAAAGAGGCCAATTTCCAGGACTTTCGTACATGGGCGCGGCGGGGTTCGAACCTGCGACCTCTCGCGTGTGAAGCGAGCGCTCTCCCACTGAGCTACGCGCCCTGCGGCGGACAATTCTAGGGGGCGATGTTCGCGCCCGTGCTGACACCCAGCCCGCGAAACCGGACGTCTACAACCGAACTACGTTGGCCGACCGCTGGCCGCGGGTCACGCCCCGCAGGTCCACGAACAGGCTGGACTGCTCGGCGATCGCGAGGTGGTCGATGCCGGGATGGGCGGTGACCAGGACGACCGCGTCGGCACCCGGCACGATCTCCTCGAGCGGGCGGTTCTCCAGGCCGAGGTCGGGCATCGAGGGAACGTAGGGGTCGTGATAGGAGAGCACGCCCCCTCGCTCGGACAGTACCTCCATGATCCGGAGCGACGGCGACTCGCGCAGGTCTCCGACGCCGCCTTTGTAGCTGACCCCGAGGATCGCGATGTGCGAGTCCCGCACCGGCTTGCCCGCGTCGTTGAGCGCCAGCTCGATCCGCTCCACGCAGTGGTAGGGCATCCGCTGGTTGATCTTCCCGGCCAGCTCGATGAATTCGGTGGACATGTGGAACTCCCGGGCGCGCCAGGTCAGGTAGAACGGATCCACGGGAAGGCAGTGACCGCCCATGCCCGGCCCGGGATCGAAGCGCATGAAGCCGTAGGGCTTGGTGGCGGCGGCGTCCACGACCTCCCACACGTCGATCCCCATACGGTCGGCCAGGATGGCCAGCTCGTTGACCAGGGCGATGTTCACCGAGCGGAAGATGTTCTCCAGCAGCTTGGTCAGCTCGGCCGCCTCCGGCGTCGACACCGGGATCAGGTGGTCACAGATCAGTCCGTACACCTCCACCGCCCGCTCCCGGCACCGGTCGGTCACACCGCCCACCACCTTGGGCGTGTTGCGCAGCGTGTACTCGGTGCGGCCGGGGTCCACCCGCTCTGGGGAGAAGGCCACGTTGAAGTCCTCGCCCACCCGCAGTTCGGACTCCTCCTCCAGCAGCGGCACCAGCTTCTCGCGCGTGGTGCCCGGGTAGGTGGTGGACTCGAGCACCACCAGCTGCCCGGCCTGGAGTACCTGACCCAGCCCGCGCGCC
Source organism: Solirubrobacteraceae bacterium (assembly GCA_035532195.1). Taxonomy (GTDB): domain Bacteria; phylum Actinomycetota; class Thermoleophilia; order Solirubrobacterales; family Solirubrobacteraceae; genus Palsa-465. The sequence continues at coordinate 13,052 of DATKRM010000198.1, read as the reverse complement.
GCGCTCTCGAGCGCCGACAGGTCAGGCTCCCGGTTGGGGGTGAGCGGCGTGGGCACGCAGATGATCACCGCGTCGGTGCGGGCCAGCGGCTGGTAGTGCGAGGTGGCAGTGATCATCGACCGAAGCGCGGCCACCCGCTCGGAGGGGATGTCCTCGATGTAGGACTCGCCGGCCTGGATCGCGGCCACCTTGCGGGGGTCGGTGTCCACGGCCACAACGTGCTCGCCGGCCTCGGCGAACGCCACGACCAGCGGGAGGCCTACGTAACCCAGTCCGACGACACCTACCGACATAGCTCCAAGATACCTGCGCGGCCGCGTTAGTCCTGCTTTGGCGCCCGTGGCTGCACGAACCCTCCCCAGGGGGGAAATGACCGTGCACCCTCTGTCGAAGTCGGTTTCCCGGGTCGCGCCTGCCTTTTGTGGCTCCGGCTCAGCGCTCCCGTAGCGCCTGGAGGTGACCGCTTAAGGCTGCTTCCTTCCGGACCTGACCTGGTTCACGGGCCTTCATCGCCGCGGGACCGAGCCATCAGCACCACAATCGGAGCGCTGACCCAGGGCCTGCACCCCTCGAGAGGGAATTCAGCCCCGCTAAAGCGGATTGCGGGTTCAGGGCACCGCTGGTTCCCCGCCTAGCACGGTCGCGTCGGATCGTACCGCGCGGGCCGAGCCGCTTGACCTGGGTTGGGATGGCTGGGACGCTTCCCCACCCAGAACGGGGCTCAGCCGGAGGGCTGAGGGCAAACCAACACGGAGGAGGGTCGCATGAGCATCCGCAGAGCCACTGCGGTCGTCGCGGGGCTGGCCTGTTGCGGTGCGCTCGGCGCATGCGGGGGGAGTGGCAACCCGACCGTGAACAGCGGAGACTTCGTCTCGGCCTGCGTGAGCAAGACACAGCAGCAGAACAAGAACATCCCGCCGAGCATCAACCTGAGCAGCGTGTGCCAGTGCATGCAGCCGAAGCTCGAAGCCGCCGGACTGGGCACCAAGACGATCACCGACCTGAACACGAATTCGCAGGCTGAGAGCATTGCCGCGCAGTGCCTGGCGTCCACCGCGCCGGGGCAGGGCACGCCGAGCACGCCGAGCACGCCGAGCACGCCGAGCACCCCCCAGCAGACCACCACTTAGGGGAGGCTGGGTGGATGCGAGGCGGATAGCGGTGGCGCTGGCCTGCTGCGTCACCCTGGCCGGGTGCGGGAGCAACACCAACCCGACCGTGGGCAGCGGCGACTTCATCTCCTACTGCCAGCACCAGCCCCAGACCGCCCAGGCCGGCCTGGATTGTCGTTGCGTGCAGCAGAAGCTGGAGGCCGCCGGGTACGGCGGCAAGCCGCTAAATGATCCCAGCGTCAAGGAGGCGCCGGCGACCCTGATCGAGCCCTGCGTGACCGGCGGCGGGCCGGCCCAGAGCACCCCGGCCACGCCCTCGACCACGACCTAGCCGGGCCGGGATGGCTGCCCGGTCCCGCTACTAGACTCGACCTCGGTGTCCACCAGCCCGTCGCTCTACCGTCGCCACCGCCCGCGCACATTCGCCGACGTGATCGGACAGGAGCACGTGGTCCGCACGCTGCAGAACGCGGTCGAGCAGGAGAAGGTCCACCACGCCTACCTGTTCGTGGGCTCACGCGGGACCGGCAAGACCAGCATGGCCAAGATCCTGGCCGCCTGCCTGAACTGCGTGAACGGACCGACCACGGCGCCCTGCGGCCAGTGCGAGTCGTGCCTGGCCATCGCCAATGCCACCTCACTTGACGTGATCGAGATGGATGCCGCGTCCAACAACTCGGTCGACGACATCCGGGACCTGCGGGACAAGGTGGGTTACGCGCCCGTATCGGGGCGCCACAAGGTCTACATCCTGGACGAGGCCCACATGCTGTCTCCCCAAGCCTGGAATGCGTTCCTGAAGACCCTGGAGGAACCGCCGCCGCGCACGATCTTCGTGCTGGCCACCACCGAGGCGCAGAAGGTGCTGCCCACGGTGGTCGATCGCTGCCACCGGTTCGACTTCGCCCGCCCCTCGGCCGAGCAGGTGGGGGCGGTCCTGGAGCGGGTGGTTGGGGCTGAGGGCATCGAGGTGGAGGACGTGGCGCTGGCCCTGGTCGCCCGCCACGCCACCGGCAGCTTCCGGGATGCCCTAGGGACGCTCGAGCAGCTCGTCACCTACACCGGCGCGGGCCAGATCCGGTCGGCCGACGTCCTGGCCGTGCTGGGCGTGACCGATTCCGAGCAGCTGTTCGATGCCGTCGAGGCGATCGCGGGTCGCGACCCGGCCCGAGCCCTGCGCGTGGCCGCCGACCTGGCCCGCTCTGGCCGGGATCCCGGCCAGGTGCTGCGCGACCTTGAAGCCCACGCCCGCGAGCTGCTGGTCGTCCAGGTGCTCGACGAGGTTCCGCCCGAGCTGCGGCTCTATCCCGAGCGAGATCAGCGCCTGCAGGCGCAGGCCGCGGTGCTGTCCCGGACCGACGCGGTCCGGCTGCTCGATCTGATCGCGGCGGCGCTCGAGGCCACAGCCAACGGCGCCCAGGCCCGGATCCAGCTCGAGCTCGTGTTGGCCAAGGCCGCGGCCCCGGAGGTCGATCCTTCCGTGGCGGCGCTCATGTCTCGGATCGAGCGCCTCGAGGGCGCGGTCGCATCGGCGCCCCCCGTCATCGACGTGGCGCCGGCGCCGCAGCCTGAGCCGGCGCCTGAGCCTGAGCCCGCGCCGGCTGCCCCGCCCGAGCCGCCCAGCAACGGCACCCACGACGTCGACAGCGCCGCCCAGGCCTGGCCGGCGGTGGTCGATCTGATCCGGGCCGACAACGCGATGCTGGCGGCGCTCCTGGAGCAGGCCCGGCCGGTGGCCGTGACCGAGCAGGAGCTGACCCTGGCCTTCCCGGACGGGGCGGCATTCCTGAAGCGCAAGGCCGAGCAGGAGGACCATCGCCGGGCCACCGTGGACGCACTGCGGGTGGTCACCGGGAATCGCCTGGCCCTGCGCTACGAGCTGCGCGAGTTGACCGTGCCCGGAGAGGGATCGAGCCAGGGCGTCCTGACCGGCGAGGAGCTGGTGCAGCGGTTCCTCGAGGAATTCGACGCCGAGGAGATCATCGAGGAGGAATCCCACTGATGCCGCAACCCCCGAACATGCAGCAGCTGCTCAAGCAGGCCCAGAAGATGCAGCAGGAGATGCTGGCGGCCCAGGAGTCGCTCAAGGACGAGGTGGTCGAGGCCTCGGCCGGCGGTGGCATGGTCACGGTCCAGGTGACTGGGGACCTGCACATCAAGTCGATCACGATCCAGCCGGAAGCGGTCGATCCCGAGGACGTCGAGCTGCTCCAGGACATGGTCCTGGCCGCCACCAACGAGGCCCTGCGCTCGGCCCAGGAGCTGGCCTCCAGCAAGATGGGGGGAATCGCCGGCGGACTGGGCGGCCTGGGGCTTCCCGGGCTCTAGGCGCGCGTGTACGCCCCACCGGTCCAGCGGCTGATCACCGAGCTGTCAAAGCTCCCCGGGGTGGGAGGCCGGACCGCGCAGCGGCTGGCCTTCTACCTGCTGCGGGCCAGCGAGGAGGACGCCGTGGCCCTGGCCGACGCGATCACCGAGGTCAAGCAGCGGATCGGCCTGTGCACCACGTGCTTCAACCTGGCCGAGGGCCCGACCTGCCGCATCTGCGACGACGCGCGCCGTGACCCGGCGCTGATCTGCGTGGTCGAGGAACCCTCGGACGTCATCTCCATCGAGCGCACCCACGAGTTCGCGGGCCGCTACCACGTGCTGGGCGGCGCCCTGTCGCCGATCGACGGCATCGACCCGGAGGACCTGCGGATCGCCGAGCTCTACGAGCGCGCGGCCGACGGAGCTGTAAGGGAGGTCGTGATCGCCACCAATCCGACCACCACCGGCGAGGCCACGGCCCTGCACATCGCGGCGGGCCTGCGCTCGGCCGCCCCCGAGGTGGCGGTCACCCGGCTGGCCAGCGGGCTGCCGGTGGGGGCCGACCTGGAGTACGCGGACGAGCTGACCCTGGGCCGGGCCCTGGCGGGACGGCGCGCGGTATAGCCGCGCCCGTACTCTTGCTGGCGTGAACGACAACTCGACGATCGTCATGAAGTTCGGCGGCACCTCGGTGGCCGACGCCGACCGGATCAAGCGCGCCGCCCAGCGGATCGTGGCCAAGCGCGAGGAGGGCAAGCGCGTGGTCGCCGTGCTCTCGGCGCGCGGTCAGACCACGGACGAGCTGATCGCGATGGCGGCCGAGGTGTCGGACCATCCCGACCCCCGGGAGATGGACATGCTGCTGTCCACGGGCGAGCGGATCTCCTGTGCGCTGTGCGCCATGGCCATCAACGACCTCGGGCACCGGGCGTTGTCGCTCACCGGATCTCAGGCCGGGATCATGACCGATACCTCGCACACCAAGGCCCGGATCATCGACGTGCGGGGAGACCGGATTCGCGAGGCCCTCGACGAGGGGCGCATCGTCCTGGTGGCCGGGTTTCAGGGCGTGTCTTCGGTCAGCCGGGATGTCACGACGCTGGGCCGCGGGGGCTCGGACACCTCAGCCGTGGCCGTGGCCGCGGCCATCGGCGCCGAGATGTGTGAGATCTACACCGACGTGGCCGGGGTCTACACCGCCGATCCGCGGATCGTCCCCGATGCCCGCAAGCTGGTCCAGGTCAGCTTCAACGAGATGCTGGAGATGGCGGCCTCGGGAGCCAAGGTGCTTCAGCTGCGCGCGGTGGAGTACGCCCGCGCCCACGGCGTCCGGCTGCACTGCCGGTCGAGCTTCTCGGACGCCCCAGGTACCGTTGTGTTAGGAGAAGACGAGACCATGGAGCAACCGCTCATCACCGCCGTGACCCACTCGATTGAGGAGGCCCGGATCACCCTGCTCGGGGTGCCCGACCGCCCCGGCGCGGCCGCGGCCATCTTCGGCGCCCTGGCCGACGCCAACTGCAACGTCGACACGATCATCCAGAACGAGCCGCTGGAGGAAGGACGCCAGGCAGAGGTCTCGTTCACCGTCTCCTCCGAGGACCTGGCCGACGCCGAGCGGACCCTGGCCCTGCTCCGCGACCAGCTGGGGATCGCCGCCATCGACACCGACTCGGCCATCGGCAAGGTGTCGATCGTCGGCGCCGGGATGCGCTCGCACCCGGGAGTGGCGGCGACCGTGTTCCGCACGCTGGCCGAGGAGGGCATCAACATCGAGATGATCTCCACCTCGCCGATCAAGATCACGTGCGTGATCCGCTCCGAGGACGTGCCGCCGGCGGTCCGCTCCCTGCATGCCGCGTTCGAGCTTGGGGAGTCCGAAATCCGGCAGGAGCGGCCGATCGGGCAGGAGGCCCGATGAAGCCGGACGACACGCGCGCCGCCCGCAATGGCGAGGCCGGACGCCGAGCGGGCGGCGTGCGCGTCGCGGTCGTGGGGGCCACTGGGCTGGTGGGCGGCGCCATGCTCGAGCTGCTGCGCCAGCGCCAGTTTGCCGCCAGTGAGATCGTGCCGTTCGCCTCGGAGCGCTCGGCCGGCCGGGAGCTGAACGGCTCCACGGTCCGCGGACTGCGCTCGGACGGCCTGGACGGATTTGACATTGCGCTGTTCTCCGCCGGGGCAGCGGTATCCCGGGAATGGGCGCCCCGGTTCGTCGAGCACGGCGCCACGGTGATCGACAACTCATCGGCCTTCCGGCGCGACCCCAACATCCCGCTGGTGGTGGCCGAGGTGAACCCGCATGCCGTCGAGCAGCACCAGGGCCTGATCGCCAACCCCAACTGTTCGACCATGCAGCTCGTGGTGGCCCTTGCCCCGATCCACCGCGCCGCCGGGATCGAGCGGCTGGTGGTGGCCACGTATCAGTCGGTGTCGGGAACCGGCAGGGCGGCGATTGACGAGCTGGATAACCAGGCCCACGCCTCGCTGCACGGCATGGATGTGCCGGCGCCCGAAATCTACCCGGAGCCGATCGCGTTCAACGTCATCGGGGCGGCCGGTAGCTTCGCCGACGGCGACGACCACACCGACGAGGAGCGCAAGATGATGTTCGAGACGCGCAAGATCCTCGAGGACGAGTCGATCGGGGTGGCCGTGACCTGCGTCCGCGTGCCGGTGCGGGTCTCCCACTCGCTGGCCGTGAACGTCCAGACCCGCGAGCCGCTGCGAGTGGATGAGGCGCGCGAGCTGCTGCGCGACGCCCCGGGCGTCCAGCTGGAGGACGTGCCCACTCCCCTGCGCGCCGAGGGGCGGGACGAGGTGTTCGTGGGACGGCTGCGCGGGGACGATTCCCACCCCCGCGCCCTGTCGATGTGGGTGGTGAGCGACAACCTGCGCAAGGGTGCTGCCACCAACGCGGTCCAGCTGGCCGAGCTCGTGGCTGGCGGTCGCCCGGTCGCCCAGACCCGGGACTAAAGCGTCCAGAACCGTCTGAACGCCCCCTGGACGTTCGTCCATGCGGTCTGCGCCGCCGTAAACGTTCGTCGCTCAGCGAGCGAAAACACTCCTACAGCTTCAATTCAGCTACTTGCGGGAGTCAGGAGCCGGGTGCCGCCTCCGGGACTCCCAGGGCAAGGGGAACAAAGGGACAGGAATGACGGGCTCCAACACAACCGAGCAGACCAGCCGCGAGCCGCGGCCTGCGGGTCCGCCGCGCAAGCCCTTCAACCCCTACCGGGCCGCCTCGCACACGGCCCCCATCCCGTTCACCCGCTCGTACGTGACCAAGACTCAGGGCCTGAGCAACACCGGCTCCAGCTCCGCGACCCCGGTGGGCGGGGCGCCCAGCCGCGCCAGCCGCACCCGCGGCCAGACCTCCGCCCGGGCCAGCCTGGCCACCGCGGCCACACACTCTCAGCACCGCCGCGTCACGTCCACCCAGCCCGCCGACACCCGTACCACCTGCCCGACCCGCGGGCGGACCACGCGGCACTGGGCCCTGAAGTGGTCGGTCGCCCTGGCCACCGTCGTCTCGGGGGCCAGCGCCACGGTGGTCAAGGCCGTGGCGGTCACCGGCAGCTCGGCCAGCGCCAACCCCCTCAAGGGCGCGGCTGGAGTGGCCGCGCGCTGCGGCAGCAGCCCGGGCGAGACCCCCTGCTCGTGGTGGCGCGGGATCAATCTGTACAGCGGATTCTCCGACCAGCTCGGGAGCCCGCAGGCCAGTGCCGCCATCCAGACCATCTCCAGCCGCGACGCCAACAACTACGTGGTGTACGTGCCCGAGCTGGACACCGCTCCGGACGGCACGGTGAGCGTCGGCTCGAAGGCGATCAGCGACGACCACCTGGTTTCGTCCGCGCAGGGCGCCAGCAGCGGATCGGCCGCGGTGCTCAAGCCCCACATCTCCGATCCGACCAACTTCGCGGGCGGACCTGGCTTCGTCAGCTCCTATAGCGCGGTGCTGGAGCACTACGGCCGCGTGGCCACCCAGATGAGGGCCAAGGTGTTCGTGATCACCACCGAGCTGACCCAGATCTATCGGGATCCGGCCGCCATGAACGCGCTGATCGATGCCGCTTCCCGCACCTACACGGTGCCGGGCGGCCGGATCGCCGTGGCCATCAACTGGGATCAGCTGCACGAGGCGCTGACCTTCCCCTGGCTGGGGCGGGTGTCGCTGGTCGGGATCGACGGCTATTGGCCGGTCGGCACCTCCGCCTCGGACGGCAGCGTGGCCAGCATCTACGCCCAGTGGAAGCAGCCGGCCACCCAGAGCGACGGCGCGGTGGAGACGCCCGGCCAGGCGGTGGCCGGGCTGGCCGCGCTCGGTAAGGATGTGGTGTTCACCGAGATCGGCTACCAGGGCTGCCAGGGCTCGGCGGCCAGCCCCAGCACCCAGCCTGACCCGTCCAACCCCGCCTCCTGCGGGGCCACCACGCCCGACCCGCGTGAGCAGCAGGCCGCCACCCAGGCCGCCTACTGCTACTGGACCCAGTGGGCCCGCGAGCACGGTGACCCGAGCTGGTTCCGCGGCCTGTGGTGGTGGGACTGGGATCTCAGCGGCTCGGCCAACGTGTGGGACGTCAAGTCCGGCGCCGAGGGCGTCATCCGGTCCTGGAACACGGGCGGCGGCGGGTCCTGCCCCAGCCTCCCGGCGTGAGAGTTTTGCCCCGGCCCACCGTTGTTGAGGTAGAGACTTCCAACGGGCGGACACAGGGTACGACGAGGGCGAGGCACCGAGCCTCGCTCTTCGTCGTTAAGGGCCGGCTTCTGGCGGTTCGGGCTCCGGCGGAGGGATCGTCTGCTTCAGCCGCTGTCGGGCGGCCTCGATCCGCTCGGGCGTGACCGCCTGATCGGAGCGCAGATACCAGGGCGTGGCCTCCGTGGGCTTCGGCTTCTCGGGCGCGCGTGACAGCAGGCGGCGCAGCAGCCCGAGCCCGAGCACTACGCGCTGGCCACCACCGACGTGGACCAGTCGATGACCGACGTGGGCCGCACGACGTGCTTGCTCATGCCCAGCTCCTTGGGCTCAAGCCCCAGGGCCAGGCCGACCAGCTGGGGCAGGTGGAGCACCGGCAGACCGAGCTCGCGTCCCACCACGCGTTCGGCCAGCGGCTGCTGGAGATCCAGGTTCAGGTGGCACAGCGGGCAGGGGACGACCAGGCAGTCAGCATCGGCATCGAGTGCGTCGCCCAGATGGCGTCCCGCCTGCTTGAGCGAGGCGGTCTTGTTCATGGTGATGATCGGGAACCCGCAGCACTTGTAGACGCCCGCGTAGTCGACCACGGTGCCGCCCAGGGCCTCGATCAGCCGGTGCAGGTAGCGGTCGCGCGGGTGCTCCTCGTCGATGCCCAGGCGGTTGGCCGGACGCACGATGTAGCACCCGTAGAACGGACCCACCCGTAGATCGGTCAGCGGGCGCTTGACCCGCGCCGCGACCTCGTCCAGGCCGATGTCCTCCACCAGCAGCCAGAGGAAGTTCTTGTTGGTCAGCCCCTTCTCGTAGCGCAGGCCCTGCGCCTTGAGGTGGGAGTTGACCTCCTCGCGGTAATCGGTGTTGGCATCCAGGCGCTCCTGACACTCGGTCTGCGCGCCCTGGCAGGTGGAGCAGATGTTCATCATCAGCTCCCCGTCGGTCTGCTGGGCCAGCGCGAACGTCCGCGCATTCAGCGTGTCCGCCAGCTCCTGGTTGTGCTCGGCGATCACGCCGGCGCCGCAGCAGTTGGCCCGGTCGAGCTCGATCAGCTCGATATCCAGGAGCGGGGCCACCTTGGCCATCGATCCGTGCAGCTCAGGGGTGAAGCCGCGGCTCACGCAGCCGGGCCAGTAGGCGACTCTCACTCGGGCTTCTCCTCGACTTCGGGGGCGGTGTCCGGCTGTGCTCGCTCTCCAGCCTCGGCCCGCTCGGCATCCTGCCTCGCCACATCCGGGCCGGGCTGGAGTCGTCCGGCTGCCGGGCTCGGCGCGGCGGTGGGCGCGGGCTCATCCTCCTCATAGCCGGTCACGTACAGGTTCAGCTCCACGCGTTCCTCGTGCCCCTCCTCAACCTCTTTGTAAATCTCCTTGACCTGCTTCAGGTCGTCCTTCGGGATCTTGTGGCCGAAGAGCGCGAGCTTGGGGCTGATCTTGCGGCGGAGCAGGCCGTAGAACATGACGGGCAGCGAGGCCAGCAGTTCCTTGCCCGCGTCCGGGTGGAACTTGCCGAACCACGAGTCGCCGCCGTAGCTCCGGGGCAGCAGCTCGGCCTCGTGGAGCAGGCCGTAGTCGCGCACCAGGGTGGTGAACGCATGCTCGTGCCGGGAGCCGTTGTTGTCATCGACGATCTCCTCGTCGTCGGCCGCGATCCGGCGCAGGCGCATGATCTGGCTCATCGGGTCGACGCCCTTGGGGCAGGCGTCGATGCAGTTGAAGCAGTGAGTGCAGTCATAGATGCCGAGGGGATCCTGGGCCAGGTCCTCCAGCCGCTCGTGCTTCTCGGCGTCGCGCGGGTCGCCCACGAAGCGGTAGGCCTTGGCCAGCGCCGCCGGCCCGATGAACCCGGGATCCACCTCCATGGACAGGCAGTCAGACACGCAGGCCCCGCACTGGATGCAGGCCATGGTCTGGGTGACGTCGACCATCGCGTCGTGGGAGACGATGTACTCGCGCTCCGGGATCGGCTCCCGGTTGATGAGCCATGGCGTGACCCGCTGGATCTTCTTCCAGTGAACGGCGTCCATGTCCACGATCAGGTCGCGGATCACCGGCATGTTGCCCATCGGCTCGACCTTGATCTCCGACGTCGGCTCGTCGTGACCCCGGGCCGCGGCCTCCTCCAGGTGGGTGTTGCAGGCCAGCCCAGGCTTGCCGTTCATCCGCACCCCGCACGAGCCGCAGATGGCCTGCTGGCAGGAGCAGCGGATCCCGATAGACCCGTCGGTGTCGTCCTTGACCTGGAGGATCGCGTCGAGCACTGACTGCTTGCCGCCCAACTCGACCTTGTGCTCGTCCCAGTAGGCGGCCTGGCCGGAGGCGGGGTCGAAGCGGCGGATCTTCAGGGTGAACTCCGGCATCAGTACGTCCTCTCTTCGGGCTGCCAGCGAGTGATGGTCACGGGCGAGTAGCTGATCTGCGGCCCGTCGCCATTCAGCGAGACGTCGATGTGCTTGAGCCACTGTTCGTCGTTGCGCTTCGGGAAGTCGGTGCGGAACTGGGCGCCCCGGGACTCCTTGCGCTCCTGGGCGGCCACCACGGTCGTCTCGGCCACGTCGAGCATGAACTCCAGCTCGATCGCGGCGATCACGTCCTGGTTGAACACCGTGCCGCGGTCGTCGACCGCCGCCTTTGCGGCCTCCTCCTTGAGACGCTTGACGATCTCGAGCGCCTTGGCCAGGCCCTCGGCGTCGCGGAACACCGCCGCGTACTCGTTCATGGCCTGGCCGAGCTCGTGCTTGATCGCGCCGATCCGCGGCCCGCCCGACTCGCGGCGCATGATCTGGCCGATGCGCTTTTCAGTTTCGGTGAGGCGGGTGGAGGGGGTGTTCGGCATCGGCATCTGTCGCGCGCGCTGGGCCGCGTGCTCGCCCGAGCGGCGGCCGAAGATCAGCGTGTCCAGGAGGCTGTTGGCGCCCAGGCGGTTGCCACCGTGGACGGACACGCAGGCCACCTCGCCCGCCGCGTACAGGCCGGGGATGTTGGTCTCGCCCCACACGTCGGTCTTGACGCCGCCCATCATGTAGTGCATGCCGGGGCGGATGTGGATGGGCTCCCGGGTGATGTCGACGCCGGCGAAGTCGCGGCCGATGTTGACGATCTCTCTTAATGCTTCGAGCGTGCGCTTCCGCGGGACCTTGGTGATGTCGAGAGCCACTGTGCCGTCAGGGAAGCCGCGGCCCTCGTTGATCTCGGTCTGCTCGGCTCTCGACACCACATCGCGTGAGGCCAGCTCGAGCTTGTTGGGTGCGTACTTCTCCAGGAACCGCTCGCCCTGGGCGTTGAACAGCTGCGCTCCCTCGCCCCGGGCGCCCTCGGTGATCAGCAGCCCGTTGCCGGCCAGGGTGGTGGGGTGGTACTGGACCATCTCCATGTCCATCAGCCGGGCCCCCAGCCGGTAGGCCAGCGCGATCCCGTCGCCGGTGACGATCAGGCCGTTGGTCGTCGGCTCATAGGCCTGACCGGCGCCGCCGGTGGCCAGGATCGTGGTCTTGGCATTGAAGATTTCGAGGCGGCCGTCCCGCAGATCCCGGCAGATCGCGCCGATGCAGCGACCGTTGTCGTCCATGAGGAGGTCGGTGGTGAACCACTCCTCGTAGCGGTCGAGCTGCTCGTGGTGCTTCATCAGCTGCTCGTAGAGGACGTGGAGGATGGCGTGGCCGGTGATGTCGGCCACGTAGTAGGTGCGGGCGGCGGAGGCGCCACCGAACGCCCGGGTACCCAGGTGGCCGGTCTCGTTGCGATGGAAGGTGACCCCCAGGTGCTCGAGATACAGGATCTCGTCCGGGGCCTCCCGGGTCATGATCTCGATCGCGTCCTGGTCGCCCAGGTAGTCGGAGCCCTTGACGGTGTCGTACGCGTGCGATTCCCAGGTGTCCTCCGGATTGAGCGCCGCGTTGATCCCGCCGGCCGCCGCCACCGAGTGGGAGCGGACCGGGTGGACCTTGGAGACGATGGCCACCGACACGCCCGCCTTCGCCGCCGCCAGGGCCGCCCGCTGTCCGGCCAGGCCGGCGCCGATGATCAGGACGTCATGTGAGGGCACTCAGTGGCTCCCGCCGTGGATGCGGCCGCACCGAGAGTGGCCCCGGACGGATGACTGGAGAGGACGGGCACCGCCGGCCGGAGGCCGGTGGTCGCGACGCGCAGCAGAGCTGCGCGAGCCGACGAGGACAGCCGGATGACGCCAGCCCGGCGCGATCCGGCGAGGCAGGACGCCGAGCGCGCCGAAGGCTGGCGCAGGCGCCGTACGGGGTCGCTCGAATGCGGGTGCGTCCGCGGTGGGGGCCACTTCTAATCGATTCTATTTATGCGGGCGTGCGGCCGCGCGGTGGGGTGGCTATCGCGGTTCCGAACGCGGTGCTGGGCGGGTGGGGTGGGCGCTACCGGGTGGGCGCTGCCGGGCGACATACCCCGCGGGTGGTGCGGGGGTATGTCGCGGTTTCGTCGCCTCGCGACCGCCACACGACAGACCCTCCGGCAGGGAGAGGGGTGGGGCGTGGTTTGGCTACTGCAGATGCCGCACTCGGCAGGCTCCACGCGCGGGCGCCAGGCGGCGCGCCCTCACGCGGAGGTGGGGGTGTGTCGTGTTATGCCCGGGGCGCGGCCCCGCCGGCGGCTCGGGATAAAAGGCCGTCTGTCTGTGTCAAATCGCCCAATCGCCCCGCGCCCGCGGGCGGGGGACCCGGGCCCGCGGGCGCGGGCGGGGGACCCGGGCCCGCGGGCGCGGGGCCGCGGGCGGGTGACCCGTGTCCGCACCCCCAAGCGCCGCGCCGCCGCGGCGCCAGCGCCCTACGCCATCCGGCCGCCGAACGCCGACTGCAGCGCTCGCCGCACCCGGTCGGCGGTGACCACGCCGCGGAGCACGCCCTCGCGGTCGACCGCCATCACCGCCCCCAGCCGCCCGAACGAGTCCGAGGACAGCACCTCGGTCAGCGGCCG
>DATKRM010000197.1:0-6471 GCA_035532195.1 Solirubrobacteraceae bacterium | reverse complement strand
ATGCCGGGGGCGGCGGCCCGGTTCTACGGCGATCCTACGGCGAGTCTGCAGACCGCTGGCGTCACCGGCACCAACGGCAAGACCACGACCGCGTTCCTGGTCCGTGAGCTGCTGGAGGCCGACGGCCGGCAGACCGGATTGCTGGGCACCGTCAAGAGCGTGATCGGCGGGACCCCGCACCCGGTGCAGCGGACCACTCCCGAGGCCATCGACCTCCAGCGAACGTTCCGCGAGATGGTCGCTGGGGGCGATCGGGCCTGCTCGATGGAGGTCTCCTCGCACGCCCTGGAGCTGCACCGGTCCGATGCCATCGACTTCGACGTGGCGATCTTTACCAACCTGACCCAGGACCACCTCGACTTCCACCCCACGATGGAGGACTACTTTCAGGCCAAGCGCCGGCTGTTCGTGGACCTGGAGCCCGAAGCCACGGTGGTCAACCTGGACGATGCCTACGGTCGCCGGCTGGCCCACGAGGTGCGTCGACCCGTCACGTTCGCGCTGGAACGCCCGGCGGCCTATCGGGCCGTCGATGTGGTCACCGGCCTCGAGGGATCGCGGTTCACCGTCGAGACACCCAGCGGACCGTTTGAGCTCAGCTCACCGCTCCGGGGGCAGTTCAACGTCTACAACGTGCTCGGTGCGCTTGCCGCCGGGATGACCCTGGGGGTGCCTGGTGAGGTCGCGGCCGACGCGTTGCGCGACGCCGTTCAGGTCCCGGGTCGGTTCGCCCCGGTCGACGCCGGCCAGGAGTTCGCGGTGCTGGTCGATTACGCGCACACGCCAGATTCGCTGGAGAACGTGCTGCGGGCGGCCCGCGAAATTGCCGGTCCGGGCCGGCTGCACGTGGTGTTCGGGTGTGGAGGGGACCGCGACCGCCGCAAGCGCCCTCTGATGGGCGAGATCGCCACCCGGCTGGCCGACCGGGTGCTGGTCACCTCGGACAACCCGCGCTCGGAGGATCCCGAGTCGATCATCGAGGAGATCCTGGCCGGCACCGGGGCGGGCGTCGAGCACCTGGTGGACCGCCGCGAGGCCATCACCCGGGCGATCGCGGACGCCGAGCCGGGCGACGTGGTGGTGATCGCCGGTAAGGGCCACGAGCAGGGGCAGGAGTTCGCGGCCGGGCGCAAGATCCCGTTTGATGACGCGACCGTGGCGCGCGACGCGCTGAAGGGTCCGGCCGTGGCTCGATGAGACGCTGGAGCGCGGAACAGATCGCAGCGGCGGCCGGCGCCCGCGTGCTGCCCTCGACCTCCGGCTCCGGCGAGGGACCGGAGCGGACGAGCATCGACTCTCGGCAGGCCAAACCCGGAGTGCTGTTCGTGGGTCTCCCGGGCAGACGCAGCGACGGCGGCAGCTTCGCCAGCCAGGCCCTGCAGGCCGGGGCCTGGGGAGCGCTGGTCGCACCCCAGCACGCAGCGGCCGCCGCCCAAGCCGCACCCGACGGAGCCACCGTGCTGGCGGCCGAGGACCCGCTGGCTGCCCTGCAACGCCTGGCCACGGCCTGGCGCCGGGCTCTGGGGGCGCAGGTGATCGGCGTGACCGGGTCCACCGGCAAGACCTCCACCAAGGACCTGCTGCTGGGGTTGCTGGCCCCCCATCGCCGTACGGTGGCCTCGCGCGCCAACTTCAACACCGAGATCGGCCTCCCCCTGGAGATCCTGTCCGCCCCCTGGGGCACCGAGGTCCTAGTGCTGGAGATGGCAATGCGCGGCGCCGGCCAGATCGCCGAGCTGGCGCGGGTGGCCGACCCCAACGTCGGCGTGATCGTGAACGTCGGGCCGGCGCATCTAGAGCTCCTGGGCAGCCTGGAGGCGGTGGCCGCTGCCAAGGCCGAGCTCATCGTTGCCCTACCCCAGGACGGCACGGCCGTGGTTCCGGCTCACGAGCCGCTGCTCGAGCCACACCTGCGCCGCGACGTGCGCACCATCAGCTTCGGAGGAGACGGAGACGTCCGCTTGGAGCGCGTTAGCGGGGACCGGCTGGAGCTCGAGGTGGCCGGCCAGCGCATCCAGCTCGAGGTCTCCTTCGCGCAGGCGCACATGCGCACCAACCTGTTGGCGGCGGTGGCCGCCGCGTCGGCTATCGGAGTGGTCTCCGAGGGCCGTGTGGAGCTGGCGCTGTCGCCCGGGCGGGGCCAGCGGGTCGTCCTGGAGCGCGGGATCACGCTGATCGACGACTCGTATAACGCCAACCCGATGTCCATGCGGGCGGCGCTGGACGAGCTGGCGGCCAGCGCCATCCACGAGCAGGCTCAGCGGCGAGTCGCGGTGCTGGGGGACATGCTCGAGCTCGGCCCCGAGGAGAAGGAATTCCACGCCGCGGTAGGCGAGTACGCGCAAGCCGCCGGGGTGGATCTGCTCGTCACCGTGGGGCCGCGGGCGGCGGCGATGGCCGAACGATTCGGCGCCGAGACCCACTCGGTGCTGGACGCGGTCCAGGCGGCCGAGCTCGTACCCGCGCTGATCGGCCCGGGTGACGTGGTGCTGGTCAAGGCTTCCCGCGGCGTGGGTCTGGAGCTGGTGTGCGGCGCGCTGCGCGCCGCGCCCCAATGCGCGGGGCAGGGGGCTGGTGGCTGATGGGCTCAGTGTCCGGTCGGGTGCTGATCGCGGGTACCGCGTCGCTGCTCATAGTCCTGTTCCTGAGCCCCCAGTTCATCGCGTTCGTACGGCACCGGGAGTTCGGCCAGAACATCCGCGCGGAGGGCCCGCAGGGGCATCAGACCAAAGCCGGCACGCCGACGCTGGGCGGGATCGTGATCTTCCTGGCCTTCGCGGTGCCGTTCCTGATCCTGTCCGATCGCCGCTGGGCCTCGATGGGCGTGTTTGGCGCCGCCATCGCCTGCGCCGTGCTGGGGTTCGCCGACGACTACACCAAGATCGCCAAGCGGCGCTCGCTGGGCTTGCGCGCCCGCACCAAGCTGATCGCCACGATCGCCATCTCGGTCGGGCTGTGGTGGATAGCCACCAAGCAAGCGCACCTGGCCCCGAGCGTCAAGCTGCGGTTCGTCGACGTCTCGATCGACGTGGGGCCCTTGTATCCGGTGTTCATCTACCTGGTGGTGGCGGGCACCACCAGCGCGGTCAACCTGACCGATGGTCTGGACGGCCTGGCCGCCGGCTGCGCGGCGATCGTGCTGATGGCCTACCTCGGCATCACGTTCATCACCACGGGCGAACGGGACCTGGCCCTGCTGGCCGGATGCCTGGTCGGGGCGTGCATCGGCTTTCTCTGGTTCAACAGCTTCCCGGCCAGCATCTTCATGGGCGACACGGGATCACTCGGGTTGGGTGGGGCGATCGCCGGCCTGGCCATCATGACCAAGACCGAGGTGCTGCTCATCCTGCTGGGCGGCATCTTCGTGATCGAGGCGCTGTCGGTGCTGATCCAGGTGTTCTCCTTCCAGACATTCCGCAAGCGGGTGTTCCTGATGGCCCCGATCCACCACCATTTCGAGCTGCGGGCCTGGTCGGAGACCAAGATCATCCTGCGCTTCTGGATCGTGGCTGCTGCCTTCTCGGCGGTCGGTTTCGTCGTGTACCAGCTCAGCATCCGCGGGTGAAGTCGCGCCCGCCGCTGCCCCCGGGCCCGTACCTGGTGGTGGGGCTGGCCCGGTCGGGGGAGGCGGCGGCCCTAGCTCTGCGGGCCCTGGGCGAGCGGGTGATCGGCATCGACGCCGGCAGCGCTGATCAAGCGCTGCAGGCCGTCGCCGAGAGGCTTTCCCGGGCCGGCGTCGAAGTTCACCTGGATGTATCTGACCCCGCCGACCACGCCCTTAGCGAGGCCCGCGCGGTGGTCAAGAGCCCGGGGGTTCCGCCAGGCGCTCCGCCGGTGGTGGCGGCGGAGCGGCGGGGGATCCCGGTACTGGGCGAGCTCGAGCTGGCCTGGCGGCTGTTGGCCAACGAGTTTGTCGCGGTGACGGGGACCAACGGCAAGACCACCACCACCGAGTGGATCGGTCACATCCACCGAGAGGCCGGACTTCCGGTGGCCGTGGCCGGGAACGTTGGAACTGCGGCCTCCTGTCTGGTCGGACAGGTCGCACCCGCGGCCACGATCATCTGCGAAGCCTCGTCGTTCCAGCTCGAGGACAGCCAAGCGTTCGCCCCCGAGGTCGCGCTCCTGCTTAACCTGGCCGAGGACCATCTCGACCGCCACGGCAGCTTCTGCGCCTACGTCGAGGCCAAGCTGCGGATCTTCGCCCACCAATCGCCAGACGATGTGGCGCTGCTCCCGGAGGGTCTGGCGGTCGAGCCAGGTGGCGCGGCTCGCCAGGTCCGATTCGGCTCGGGTCCGGAGGCCGAACTGGCCGAGCAGGTCCAGCTCCCCGGGGCGCACAACCGATTCAACGGGATGGCCGCGGCAGCGGTGTGCCTGGCCCGGGGGCTGGACCCCGAGGTGATCGCCCGGGGCCTAAGCACGTTCGCGGGCGTGGCGCACCGGCTGGAACGGGTGGCCACGATCGACGGCGTCGACTGGATCAACGACTCCAAGGCGACAAACGTCGACAGCACCCTGGTCGCGCTCCAGGCGTTTCCCCGCGGGGTGCACCTGATCGCCGGAGGGCAGGGCAAGGGTCAGGAGTTCGCCCCGCTGGCCCCCCTGGTGGCCGAGCGCTGCCGCGCCGTGTACCTGATTGGCCAAGCGGCGGAGGACATCGCGCGGGCTCTGGCTGGCACCGCGGTGCCCCTGCACCAAGCCGGCGAGCTGGAGCCGGCAGTTGCCGCGGCCGGGCGCGCGGCCCGGCCGGGCGACACCGTCCTGCTGTCGCCGGCCTGCGCCAGCTATGACCAGTACCGTGACTTCGAGGAGCGGGGCGAGCATTTCCGCTCGCTGGTGAAGGAGCGCTCATGAGCCCGGCCGCCGCCGCCCGGCGTGAGCCGGACGGCGCGGGCGGCAAGCGGCGGACCCCGGCCCCGGCCCCCAGCCGCTCCGGGCCTCCGATCGAGCACCGGATGCTGGTCACGGCCACGCTCTGCCTCCTGGCCTTCGGCGCGGTGATGGTGTACAGCGCGTCCTCGCCCCTGGGTGTGCTCGGCGGCCACGGTGGCACCGGGACCGGCGAGTTCATCCGCTACCTGGTGTTCGCCGGGCTGGGCCTGGGAGCCATGCAGCTGTTCGCCCGCACCGGGACCACGCTGCTCCAGCCGCGGCTGGTGAACCTGCTGCTGCTGGGGTCGTTCGTGCTGCTGCTGGCCGTGCTCGTGCCGGGGTTTGGGGTTCAGGTCAACGGTGCTCGCCGCTGGTTTGCCCTGGGGCCGATCCAGTTCCAGCCCTCGGAGCTGATGAAGCTGGCCCTGGTGCTCTACGTGGTGCGCTATCTGACAGACCACCCCAAGCGGATGCGCGGGTTCCGGCAGGCCATCGCCCCGATCGCCGTGGTGGCGGCTCCGGCCTGCCTGCTGGTGGTGGTGGAACCTGACCTGGGAACCACGCTGGTCATCGCGTTCACCCTGGGCGCGCTGTTGCTGGCCTCGGGGATGCCGGCCCGCCATATGGCCATCCTGCTCGCAGTGGCGGTCGGGGTGGTGGTCCTGGTGGTAATCGCTCAGCCCTACCAGCGGGCCCGCCTGGAGTCGTTCTTGCACCCCTGGGCGACGGCTACCAAGGCCGGCGCCGGCTATCAGGCCGTCCAGGGGCAGATCGCGCTGGGCTCCGGCGGGCTGTTCGGGGTCGGCCTCGGCCGATCGGTGCAGAAGGCGTTCTACCTCCCGGAGGCCCAGACCGACTTCATCCTGGCCGTGATCGGCGAGGAGCTGGGCGTGATGGGCATCCTGGGCGTTGTTTTCCTTTACGGGATGCTGGCGTATGCCGGTCTGCGCACGGCCCGCCGCGCCGCCGGGCGGTATGCCAAGCTGCTGGCCACCGGGCTCACCTCGCTCATCCTGTGTCAGGGAATCCTCAACATCTTCGTCGTGCTGGGGTTGGCCCCGCTTACCGGCGTGCCGCTGCCGTTCATCTCATACGCCCCCACCAACCTGTGCGTGATGCTCGCCTCGGTGGGGATCCTGATGTCGATCGCGCGGCCGGGGACGCACCGGCTGCGGCTGGTCGGGACCGGCGCGGGTGAGCCAGCCTCGAGTCGTGATCGCGGCCGGCGGAACCGCCGGTCACGTCGTGCCGGCGCTGTCCGTCGCCGACGCGCTACAGGCTGAGGGCGCCGACGTCGTATTCGTCGGCGGCGAGCGGGCCGAGCGGACGCTTGTGCCCCGGCGCGGTTACGAGCTGCACAGCATCCGCGTCCTGCCGCTGCCCCGCCGCCGACCTTGGGGCGCCGTGCGGGCGGCTCTGACCGACGCCGGGGCGGTGGGAGCCGCCTCGCGCCTGCTCCGCCAGCTGGGGGCGGACGCGGTACTGGGAGCCGGGGGATACGTGGCCGCTCCGGTGGGGCTGGCCGCGGTGGCTCGCCGACTGCCGCTGGTGTTGATGGAGGCCGATAGTCACCTGGGCCTGGCCAACCGGATGCTG